>CAJTYO010000055.1 GCA_910584045.1 uncultured Oscillospiraceae bacterium
GCCCATCTCCGGGATGGCGAACACGCCGATGCCGCCGAAGGAGCGGGTCTTCACGTCCAGCACCTCGCCCTGGGCGATGTAGGCCCGGAGGACCCCCTCGCTGTCGCACTGGAGGCGGTAGAAGGTGATGTCGCTGGCGGCGATGTCGCCCTCCAGGGTGCCCCGGGTGAAGTCCGGCTCGCCGCCGTTCTCCAGCAGGCGGTTCTGGATGAGCTGATACTTGACGGCCCGGTCCGCGCACAGCTTGCAGGCGGGGGTATTGCCGCAGTGGAAGCCCATGAAGGTATCCGTCAGCCGATAGTCAAACTTACCCTTGATCTGCTCCGCCCACAACCGGGCGGGGACGGAGTTGTTGATGTCCAGCAGAGTCACCGTGTCCCCGGAGACGCACATGCCGATGTACTCACTGAGCGCGCCGTAGATGTCCACCTCACAGGCAACCGGGATGCCTCGGCTCACCAGACGGGAGTTCACATAGCAGGGCTCAAAGCCGAACTGGCTGGGAAACGCGGGCCAGCACTTGTCCGCGAAGGCCACGTACTTCCGGGCCCCCTTGTGCTTCTCCGCCCAGTCCAGCAGCGTCAGCTCAAACTGGGCCATCCGCTCGCCCAGATCGGGGTAGTAGCGGCCCTCGCCCATCTCGGCGGCCATTTCCGCGCAGACCGCCGGGATGCGGGGATCACCGGCGTGCTCCCGGTAGCTCACCAGCAGGTCCAGCTCGGAGTTCTCCTCCACCTCCACGCCCAGCTCGTACAGGCCTTTGATGGGGGCGTTGCAGGCAAAGAAATCCTGAGGCCGGGGACCGAAGGTGATGATTTTCAAATTCTTCACGCCGATGACGGCCCGGGCGATGGGGACAAATTCGGCGATCATTCCGGCGACGTCCTCCGCCGTGCCCACGGGGTACTCGGGGATATAGCCCTTGAGATGCCGCATCCCCAGGTTATAGGAGCAGTTCAGCATTCCGCAGTAGGCGTCGCCCCGTCCGTTGATCAGGTCCCCGTCCCCCTCGGCGGCGGCCACAAACATGCAGGGGCCGTCAAAGTTCCGGGCAATCAGCGTCTCCGGCGTCTCGGGGCCGAAGTTGCCCAGGAACACCACCAGGGCGTTGCAGCCCTGGGCTTTCACGTCCTCCACGGCTTTCAGCATTCCCTGCTCGTTTTCCACCGTGACAGGGCACTCGTACAGCTCGCCGGAACAGGCGGCCTTGACGGCGGCCCGGCGCTTCTCGCTCAGGGCGACGGGAAAACAGTCCCGGGAGACGGCGACGAGGCCCAGCTTTACCTCGGGAATATTGGTCAATTGCATAGAATCTTCCTCCTTTTCAAAGATCGTTTTTGATATCAATGTTTTCACCTGTCAGGCCCACCCAGGCCCCCTGTCCGGCCTCGCCGGAGTCCGGATGCGCCAGCAGCCATTTGTTTTTCGCCCACAGGCGGTCATCCTCCGCGTTCAGCGGCGTGAGGACAGGCCTGGCCTCGTTGGTGCCCCTGGGCAGCGCCACCGCCACCCGGAACCCCTTTGCCCCATCCACATGGCAGGGGGCGTAGTGCAGCGTCGTGGCGTAGACCTCCACCACCGCCCCGGCAGGGACCCGGAAGGCCCGGACACAGGCGGTATCCAGCCGGCCGTCCACCGTTTCCTCCTGTTTCGCCAGCAGGAGAATGAAGTCCGACGCTCCGATGTTGACCTCGCTGTCCCGGTGGTACTCCAGGCAGTTGAGCTTGGTATTGCGGCCCCAGCACATGCCGATTTGTACCGGCATCCCGCCGTAGGCGTGGTCCCGCAGCTGGCCGAAGAGGGCGCTCTGCTCCAAAGAGGCGATGGACGGCTCATAGGCCGTGCCCTCCTCCGGCAGAGGAATGTTTTCCATAGCCCGGAGCAGCTCCGCCGTGTCATAGCCGGTGAGCACCTGGCCGTAGGCCCGGAAGGCAGGACTGTAAACAGATTCAATCTTCATGGGTTTTCTCCTTTAAAGAAGCTGGGGGAACAGCGCCTTGCAGGCGGGGTAGATTTTTTGGAACTGCCGGTACCGCTCCTCATAGAGGGCGGTCAGTCCAGCCTCCGGCTCCACGGTGCCGGCAACGCGCACCAGGGCGTCCGCCGCCGCCTGGACGGTGGGGAACCGCCCCGCCGCCACCATGGCCAGCATGGCCCCGCCGTAGCCAGGCCCCTGCTCCGTGGCCACGATGTCCAGGGGGATGCCCAGGACATTGGCCATGATGGTCCGCCAGAGCCCGGACTTGCTGCCCCCGCCGCAGATGTTGGAGCGGGGAATCTCCACGCCCAGGCTCCGGGCCACCTCAAAGCTGTCCCGGATGGCGAAGGCCACGCCCTCCAGCACCGCCTGGAGCAGGTCCGCCCGGGTGGTGTCCATGGTCATGCCAATCAAGCAGCCCCGGGCGCCGGTGTCGTTGATGGGGCTGCGCTCCCCCATGAGGTAGGGGAGGAAAAACACATGGTTCCGACCCAGCTTTTCCGGGGTAATCGCCGCCTGTTCCCCGGCGTAGTCCTGGGTCGTTAAAATATCCTCCATCCACCACTTGTTGCAGCTGGCGGCGGAGAGCATGCAGCCCATGAGGTGGTATCCGCCGTCGGCGTGGGCGAAGGAGTGGAGGGCGTTGTTGGGGTCCACGCCGAAGGTTTTGCTGGAGATGAAGATGGTCCCGGAGGTGCCCAGGCTGATGTTGCAGCCCCCGTCCCCCACGGTACCCGTGCCCACGGCGGCGGCGGCGTTGTCCCCCGCCCCGGCGCAGACCACCGTCGTTTCCGCCAGGTCCAGGGCCCTCGCCATGTCCGGCTTGAGGGTGCCCACGGCCTCATAGCTCTCGAAGGCCTTCGCCATCTGGGACTCCCGCAGACCGCACAGCTCCAGCATCTCCGGGCTCCAGCGCTTGTGCTCCACGTCGAAGAGGAGCATCCCCGAGGCGTCGGAGACGTCGGTGCAGTGGACGCCGGTGAGGCAGTAGTTGATGTAGTCCTTGGGCAGCATCACCTTGTCGATTCTGGCGAACAGCTCCGGCTCGTTCTTCCGCATCCAGAGGAGCTTAGGGGCCGTGAAGCCCGCGAAGGCAATATTGGCGGTATACCGGCTGATTTTTTCCCGGCCCACGATCTTGTTGAGGTAGTCCACCTCCTGAGCGGTGCGGCCGTCGTTCCAGAGGATGGCCGGGCGAAGGACCCGGTCCTCCTCGTCCAGGGCCACCAGTCCGTGCATCTGCCCGCCGCAGCCGATGGCCGCAATCCGGGTCTTATCGCAGTCCGCCGTCAACTCCCGGATGCCAGTCACCACTGCTTCCAGCCAGTCCGCCGGGTTCTGCTCGGCCCAGCCAGGCCTGGGAAAAGACAGCGGGTATTCCCGAGAGACGATGTTTTGGATTTGTCCCTCCTCGTCCACCAGCAGCAGCTTGACGGCGGAGGTGCCCAGGTCGATTCCAATATACAGCATGTCGTTTCTCCTTATGTCCGGCGGATAGAAGTGCTGACTGCGGTCTTTCCCGTCAGCCGGGCGGTGCGGGCGTCCGGCTGGCCCAGGCCCGCGTACAGGGTCCAGGCCCCGCTGCCGGGAATCCGCTCTCCGGCGTCGTTGACCACGGTGAAGGCCGAGGGCTCTATGGGAATGTCCACTGTCTTCGTCTCCCCCGCCCCCAGCTCGATCCGCCGGAAGCCGCAGAGGATGGGATTGGGCGGCGCGTCGGGGGACGCCTCGTCCTTCAAATAGAGCTGCACCACCTCCTGGGCGGCCCGCCCGCCCCGGTTCTCCACTGTGACCCGGGCGGAGGCCTCCCCGGCGGTGACGGCGGTGACCGCCGCGTCGCCGTAGGTCAGGCCGTAGCCGAAGGGATAGAGGGGCTCGCCCCGGTAGTAGCGGTAGGTCCGGTTGGTCATGGCGTAGTCGGTAAAGGCGGGCAGCTCCTCCAGGGCCCCGTCCCGGTAGAAGGTCACGGGCAGCTTGCCGGAGGGAGACGCTTTGCCGAAAATCAGGTCCGCAATGGCCCGGCCTCCCCCGGCGCCGGGATACCAGCCCAGGAGAATGGCGTCCGCTTGGGTCTCGGCCTCGCTGAGGTCGATGGCGCTTCCCGCCAAAAGGACCACCAGCGTGGGCTTCCCCGCCGCCAGCACATGCCGCAGCAGCATCCGCTGGGGCGAGGGCAGGAGAAGATCCTCCTTGTCACCGGAACCGGCGGCGTTGCCCTCGTCGGGCTGTTCGCCCTCCAGAGTCTCGTCCAGGCCCAGGACCAGGACCACCACGTCGCTGTGCTTCACCACCGCCATGGCCTCCGCCATGCGGTCGCTGGCCTGTGCCAGGGGCTCTACCCGGTCCCGCCAGAGGTGGCAGCCCTCGGCGTACAGCACCCGGCCGCGGCCCTCCATGGCGTCCTGGATGCCCTCCAAGACGGTGACATAGCGGGAGGCGGTGCCGTGGTAGTTCCCCACCAGAGCCGCCCGGCTGTTGGCGTTGGGACCGATGACCCCGACGGTGCCCACGGTCTCCGGGTTCAGGGGCAAAAGCCCGTTGTTTTTCAGCAGCACGCAGGACTCCAGAGCGGCTTTGTGGGCCAGAGCCAGGTGCTCCGGGCACTCCACCGCTTCATAGGGGATGGAATCGTACTCGCTGCCCTCCCCCAGGACGCCCAGGAGATACCGGGTGGTAAAGAGCCGCTCGGCGGCAATTGTAATATCCTCCTCGGAGATCAGCCCCTCCCGCAGGGCCAGGAGCAAACAGCGGTAGCAGTCGCCGCAGTTCAGGTCACAGCCGTTTTTCAGCGCCAGGGCCACGGACTGGGCGGTGTTCTCCGTGACCATATGTCCGGTGTGGAAGTCCCGGATGGCCCAGCAGTCGGAGACCACATGGCCCTGGAAGCCCCAGCGGCCCCGGAGGATGTCTTTCAGCAGCGTCTCGCTGCCGCAGCAGGGCTCGCCGTTGGTGCGGTTGTAAGCGCCCATGACGGCCTCCACCCCGGCGTCCTTGACACAGGCCTCGAAGGCGGGGAGATAGGTCTCCTCCATGTCCTTGGGGGAGGCCACGGCGTTGAACTTGTGCCGCAGGCTCTCCGGCCCGCTGTGGACGGCAAAGTGCTTGGCGCAGGCGGCGGATTTCATGGTTTCGCCGCTGCCCTGGAGACCCCGGACGTAGGCCTTGCCCAGCCGGGACGTGAGGCAGGGGTCCTCGCCGTAGGTCTCGTGCCCCCGGCCCCAGCGGGGGTCCCGGAAGATGTTGACGTTGGGGGACCAGAAGGTCAGGCCCTTGTAGATGTCCCGGTCGTCCTGGGCGGAAAGGGCGTTGTACTTGGCCCGGCCCTCGGTGGCGGCCACGTCCCCCAGCTTTTCCAAAAGCTCCTCGTCAAACATGGCCGCCAGGCCGATGGCCTGGGGGAAGCTGGTGGCGGTGCCCGCCCGGGCCACGCCGTGAAGGGCCTCGTTCCACCAGTTGTAGGCGGGGACCCCCAGGCGGGGAATAGGCGGCGCGCTATAGCTCAGCTGGCCGGCCTTTTCCTCCAGGCTCATCTGCGCCACCAGAGCCCTGGCCCGCCGCCGCGCGGTTTCTCGATCCATAAGCAATTCTCCTTTGGGTTCAGTTTGGTTCTCCGTCCTCCGCCGGGAGCACCCGGCGGAAGATTCTCCACAGCACCCGGGAGGCCAGCCACGCCGGGCCGGAGGCCCCCGCGATGAAATACACAAAGCCCAGCATCCGCATGATCACCGGGGGCAGAAACAGCGGGACGGCGACGGGCAAAAGGGCGATCAGCCACAGCAGCAGCGTCCGCCCCGGGGAGCAGAAAGCCAGGGCAAAGGCGTTCTTCACCTGCCCTTTCCAGGTATTCTGGAACATGGCCTGAAGGGGGAACACATAGCACAGCAGGGTCAGGGCAATCACCGCCACGATGGTGGCGACGGTCAGGAAGAGGACCCGGAGGGCCCCCTCCTGCCGGAGGGCGAAGAGGGCGTCTCCCGCCGCCACAGCCCCCAGGGCCAGCACCAGCAGGCCCAGGGCCGCGCCCCGCTTGAAGTTGGCCCGGAAGGCGTCCAGGAAGCCCCGCAGGGTGCGGACCTCCTCCCCCCGGACCAGCTTCAAGGTGACATAGTACAGCGCGCACAGGGCAGGCCCGGCGGTAACCACCGGCAGGGCGCAGAGGACGCAGAGCCAGTTGAGGACAATCAGGTCCCCCAGGGTGCGGAGGACCTGGCCCAGGGAGGCCCGGAGGGGGCTTCCCTCCTCCGGCCCGGCCTTACGCGTGTCCGCCATAGGCTCAGCCCTTCACGCCGCCCAGGGCCACGCCGGCGATGATGTACTTGGACAGGGCGAAGTACACGATGAACAGGGGCAGGATTGTCAGGGTCAGGCCCAAATAGATCGCGCCGTGCTCCGTCTTATAAATATCGCCCCGAAGGAGGCCCACCATAATCGGCATGGTGTATTTACTGTTGTCCGTCAGCAGGATAGTGGGCAGGAAGAGGCTGTTCCAGCTGGAGACGAAGCAGAAGATGGCCTGGGTGGCCATGGCCGGCTTCATGATGGGCAGCGCGATGCGGTTGAAGGTGTTGAATTCCCCGGAGCCGTCGATCCGGGCCGAGTCCAGCAGCTCCAGAGGCAAAGAGGACAGCATGAACTGCCGCATGAAGAACACCGTGGCCGGAGCGGCAATGGAGGGGAGGATCAGCGCCAGGAAGTTGTTGGTCATGTGGATCTGGTACATGAACTGGTAGAAGCCGATGCTGGTGACCTGGGCGGGAATCATCATCACGCACATGATGACGGTGAAAAAGGTCTTGCGCCCCTTCCACTGGTAGGCTACCAGGGCATAGGCGGTGAGGGCGGAGAAATACACCGTGCAGGCCGTGGAGCCCACGGAAATGATCATGGAGTTCATGAAGCCCCGGATGGGATTGAAGGTCTTGCCCAGCAGCACGCTCAGGTTGCTCATCAGGTAGGTGGAGGGCACCAGGGAGATGGCGTGCTGCTGAATCTCATAGGTGCTGCGGGTGGAGTTGACGAGCATGATGACAAAGGGCATCAGGCTGAGGATGGTCAGCAGGATGCACACGGTATAGGCCACAATTTTAAAGGCCGTGCCGTTGGAGTGTTTCGCGTGTTTCATGTCCGGTTACCTCCCCTCGTCCTTGTCCCGCATCAGCAGGAAGATCACGCCGGAAAACACCGCGATGATGAGGAACATAATCATGCTGGCCGCGGCGGCCCGGTTGTAGAGATAGCTCCCGCTGAACGCCTGGTTGTAAATAAACACGCTGGTGGTCAGGGTCGCGTTGTCCGGCCCGCCCAGCAGGAACAGCTTGGGAATGTCGTACATGTTCAGTCCGCCGATCATGCTGGTGATCAGGGTGTAGAGCAGGATGGTTTTCAGGTTGGGAATGGTGATCTGGAAGAACAGCTGCACGTCGTTGGCCCCGTCGATCTCCGCCGCCTCGTAAATCTCGGGGCTGATGCCCAGGACGCCGGAAATCAGGATGATCATCGTGTAGCCGTACCACATCCAGAACTGGATAAAGGCCACGATGAGCTGGGCCGCCGTCGCGTTGATGGAGAAATTGAAGGGAGTGCTCAGCACGCCCGTGGTCATAAGCAGATCGTTCACCGGGCCGGTGGGATAGCCGAAGAGGGCGTTGAACAAAATGGCCACGGAGGCCGCCGTGATGATGTTGGGCATATAGAAAACGACCTTGAAGAAGCCCTGACCGGCCAGCTTGTGGCGGTGGCTGGTGAACCAGGCCGTCAGCAGCAGGGCCAAGGTAATCTGGGGGATAAAGTTCATAATCCAGAGCTTCACGGTGTTGCCCAGGGATTTAATAAAAGAGGGGTTCTGAAGGACGCTGACAAAGTTCTTGAACGGCTCGTCCGTCAGGAAGTGCCAGGTCGTGTTTCCCAGGCCCTTGCAGTCCGTGAAGCCCAGGAGGGCGGTGTAAATGGTGGGATACAGGGAGAAGACGCAGAAGGCCACGATGAAGGGCAGGCTGAACAAATAGCCGTACCTCGCGTAGCTGAAGCCTTTTCGCTGCTTCATGAAATCTCAGCTCCTTGAAATCAGATTGGCCGGGCATGGCCGGAGAGGAAGAACGGAGCGAAAGGGGCCCGTTCCGGGCCCCTTTCGCCTGGAAGCAGTCTCTCATCATCTCGGAGCCCGCCCCGAGATGGTCTGGGCCACTGGCCCAGGAATCGGCTTAGCCCAGATCCACCGTCACGTCCAGGTTGTCGGCCACGTCCTGCTTGAAGTCCTTGATGGCCTGATCCCGGGTCTTGGTGCCGGAGGTATACTGCCGGACCTGATCCCGCCACTTGGTGTTGATGGTTTCATCGTACTGGGTCAGGCATTTTCCGTTGGCGTACTGGTTGGCGGGGACAAAGGCGTCGAACATGTTCTGTCCGCCCAGGAAGTCCAGGGAGCCGTCGCTCATTTCCATGACCGTGCCGGAGGCCACGCAGTCCTTGGTGCCGCCCTCGCCGTTCAGCGTTCCGTTGGCCCACATGTACTGGAGGCCGGTCTCGGAGCAGTCCAGGGTGATCCAGCGGATAATTTCGCCCACGGCCTCTTTGTTGGCGGAGTTGTTGCTGGCCATCAGCCAGGTGCCGCCCCAGAAGAAGCCCACGGGAGGCGCGCAGACCGCCCAGTCGCCGTATGTACCCTCGCCCACGGCGGAGCCGCCGCAGTTGGGGGCGATGGTGTAGTTGATGAGCCAGGCGGGGCCGAAGAAGCCGAAGATGCCCTTGTCCCCTTCGCCCTTCATGTCGGCGAACCAGGCGTCCTGCCAGTCCTGGGTGTCATTGTGGTAGTTGTTGTCCTTGAGCTCCTTGGACAGGTCCAGGAACGCCTCCCGCTTGGGGTCGATGTTCAGCTTGCCGTCCACAATCCAGCCCTGCTCGGAGCTGTTTTCCACGGCGTGCCACAGGTCGCCGTCGCCGGAGATGATGCCGTAGCCCTTGCCCTTGAGGGTCTCGGCGGCCTCGTAGAATTTATCCCAGCCATTGGAGCCCGCGCCGATAGCCGCCCCGATGGCGTCGGGGTCGTCGGTGCCGAAGACCTCCTTGGCAATGGAGCGGCGGTAGATGAACGCGCCGCCGGTGGCCTGATAGCCCAGGCCCACCACCTTGCCGTCGTCGGGCCGGGTGCCGATGTCCACGGAGTACTGGGCGATGTCGGCGGCCTGGATATCCCCGGCCACGTCAATGCCCAGGTCCTCATAGGGGGCGGCATAGTGGGCGGCGTCGCCCTGGGTGTACTTCATGACGAACGCGGCCTCGGCGCAGTACATATCCGGGGCGTCGGAGCCGCCGCCGGCCAGGGCCTGGTCCAGGGCGGGCTGGTAGGCGCCGTCGGTGGTGGCGATGACGGTGGTCTTGACCTCATACTTTTCGGCAAAGTCCGGACGGCTGGCCAGGAACTTGTCGACCATCTTGGGCACCTCGTCGGTGAAAGCCCAGAGATTCAGCACGGTCTTGCCGCTGGCGGAGCTCCCGCCAGAGCCGCCGTCACCAGAGCCGGAACCGGAGCCGCCGCCGCAGGCGGCCAGGGAGAGCAGCATCACGGCTGCCAGAAGGAGCGCAGAGACTTTCTTTTTCATGTACCTTTTCCTCCAATCAAAAATTTTGGTATGTTAGGCGATTAAATTTACTAACTTAGGTTAAAAAAATTTACCGCCCGACCTTGCTCCTAGTGTAATAGACGCTCAGAAAAATGTCAACAGAAACCATAGCAATCCGCCAAATTTTGTACAGAACGCCCTGGAGATGACCGTTATTTTGTAGGAGATGATAGTTTTTCCTAGCTCCGCCACTGGAGGGCTCTTTGGTTTGGCAATAATATAACCTATCTATCCCCGTGTTGAAATTGAAATTAGGCTGTGTTATAATCGAACCAAGTCAACAAGGAGGGGCAACTATGGAGAAGGCGGCTGCCCAGAGAACGAAGGAGCGCGGAGGCGAACCTGTCCCCGCGCTGCCCTCGAATTTAAAGATACAAAACCGGAAAATGGTGCTCTCCTGCTTCCGGGACAACCGGCCCCACTCGGTGGCGGACGTGGTGGCCCGCACTGGCATCAGCAAACTGACGGTGATGAAGGCCATCCAGTTTTTTTGCGGAAAGGGGATTCTGGCCAGCTCCGGCAAAGGGGATTCCACGGAGCTGGGGGGGAAGAAGCCGGAGTACTTCCGCTTTTCCTGCGGGAAGTACCTGCTGACTATCCGCATGTGGCCGGAGGACCTGGGCCTGACGCTGTTCGACATGCGCATGAACAAGGTAGACAGCTCCCATCTGGCCTGGATCATCCCGGACGCGCCCGAGGAGGCGTTCCGCATCATCGAGAACAGCGCCCTGGCGCTGCTGGCCCGGGCCGGGGTCGACCGGGAGGAGCTGTATGGCGTCAGCCTGTCCTCCTCCGGCATCGTGGACTATGACCATCTGACGCTGAAATACAGCGTCCACACGCCCAACTGGGGGGCGAACGTTCCAATTGGCGATTATCTCCGGGGCATCTTCGGTCCCGGCCCGGCGCTCTCCGAGGAGAACGCCGGAAAATCCATCAGCCGGGCCATACTCAACGAGCAGGAGGACCCAAACCGGTCCATTCTGGTTCTGTTCACCTCCTGGGGACTCTCCGGGGCGCTGATTCAGGACGGGCGCATTCTGAACGGGCGGAACTCCCTGGTGGGCGAGATCGGCCATATGATCCTGGACCAGAACGACCCGGAGCTTTGCAGCTGCGGCAGCCGGGGCTGCGCAGAACGGCTGGTGTCCGTTGCCCGGGTGCGGAAGATGATCGCCGGGGACCCTCCGCCGGAGGGCTCTCCCCTGTCCCGCCTTCCGGCGGAGGCGGTGGAGCTGCGGCACCTCTTCGCCTCCTCCCGGCAGGAGGATGCCTACGCCCGGAAATACGTGGCCTATATGGCGGATCGGTTCGCCGCCCTTTTGCGGAATGTGTCGCTGGTGTTCAGCCCGGAGAAGGTAGTCTTCGTGGGGGACTACGCCGTGGCGGACGAATTTTTTGACCAGAGGATACGCCAGCAGCTCTCCTCGTTCCGCTATCTGTCCCTGAGCCAGCCCATGGAAATTGCCTACAACACCCGGTCCCTAACGGACTTGGACGCCTTGGGCGGCGCGGCGGCGCTCATCGACCACTATCTCTCCCGGCCGGAGCTGTATGAGGAGACAGGCTCCTGATGGCAGAGGATTCTTAAGCCTGCGCTATTTTAGCGGAATGTACAGGTCTCCCGCGTTACGAAAGCCCACGGAATTTTTTGATTCCTGTGGGCTTTCTTTTTCCCTCCGGCAAAAGCGCTGTTCCATATTCTACAGGTCCTGTTTATCAATGGCCCGCAACGCTGATTGAACGCCGAAAATGCCAGTCAGCGCAATGGAAACCATCCCAATTGCAGTATAGGGCCCCTCCACCTGATAAACCGACACCAGAGACACGGCCGTCCAGGGCATGAGGCTGGCGAGCGGAAGCATTTCCGTGGAGATATTAAATCTCCCAAGCAGTATAGCGGAAAAACCGAGTGCCGCCAAAGCAGAGGGATAGAACAGCTTTCTTTGCAGTACCGTTACCCAGAGCAGGGGAAGGAAGGATACAAAAGACAAAGTCCCGAATTTTGTGAACATGGCAATCACCAGTTTTATAACGCCGGTGCTAAATTGAGCGGGATATAAAAACCGGCTGCCCAGTATCGTTACAAGCTCTATATAGGCAAACAGAGCCATATACCATATTTGTTTTATTATATTTTATCGTCGGTAAAAGGCAAGAGACTATGAATCGTTAGCATACTGTTTCCATTTTATCGAACACCCATCATTTGTCCAGAAAAAGATACAGCAGCTGTATCAGGATGGATCAGGACGATAGGCATTTTTGAACTTGCATAGTTTACCGTTTGCATGGTCCCTGATCGCGGATTCCGCTCCCCGTCATATACCGCCAGCAGACAGTCCGCATGGTCTGCCATGTAGCAGTTCCTCTGAACATAATTTTCACGCCCGGCACCCTTTCCTACGGTGATACACTCCGCACTGTGTCGGATCAGGAACGCCAGCCGCTCCCGGCTCCGGGTGTCCCATTGTTCATCATGTCCAGGAAAGGGCAGCACAACTACCAATTCAATATCACTATACTCCGGCTGCTCCTTCAGCCGGAGTATGATTTCTCCGGCCCATTGATCTACGCCAAGGCCCCCACCTACCAGAAAGCGGCGGACTCCTTTCTCATAGAGCACGATAAATTGATCGTGCATCCGTTTCTTCAGACGCTTGCAGCCATTGTTGTTCTCGTTGTACTTCCATTTGAACCGAGTCGGCCTATGGCCGGTGACGGCACAGGTATGCAGTTCCATATGATAATTAACCTCCTGTTGTAGATATAAAATGTGAGCAGTTTATTTAATACGTCATTTTCTGGATTATATTTAAGATATTAGCATATATGTTACGGAATGTCCACAACCTAACTCTGTTATGCTATAAGCAGAGGTGAGCAGTATGGACGCAAAATACATCCGGGACCGCATTACCGAGCTGCGCTTGAAGAAAAATGTCTCCGAGTACCAAATGAGTACAGACCTGGGCCAAAACAAGGGCTACATCCAAGCCATTTCCTCTGGCAAGGCCCTGCCCTCCATGGCGCAATTCCTGCGGATCTGCGACTACTTTGAAATGACTCCTTTGCAGTTCTTTGATTCCGAAGCCGTCAATCCGCAGCTCCTCCACCGGGCCATGGAGGGGATGCGGAGGCTGAGCGAAGACGATCTGATTATGTTGATTGGCTTCATTAACCGCCTCCAATCTGAAAAACGGACAGACGCTTAAAAAGCGTCTGCTTTTTCTTTTGCACTTCATAACCGCATTTTAATTATATATTGCCGCTTATAACACGTCAACAGCGTACTACAAATTATTTCCATGTCCGTCATATTTCGATAAAATAACCTTAAAAAGGCAGGTGGCGGCATGGTGCAGTTTGACAATGTGGAGCGAAAAGAGAACCTATCCTACGCGATAGGATACTACCGGAAGAAAAAGGGCTATTCCCAGGAGCAGATGGCGGAACGCCCGGGCATCAGCCGCCAGCATCTGGCCTCCGTGGAGGCGCCGGGCATGGACCGGGGCGTGTCCCTGGAGCTGCTGTTCAACATCGCGGCGGTGCTAGAGATCGAGCCGTACCTGCTTCTGAAATTCCGGCTTGAGAAATGAACGGCGGGCGCTCCTTTTGGGGCGTTCGTCTTTCTTTTATCCAAAAGGAAAAGGCGGAGAGAATTTCTTCTCCCCGCCTCCCGGTTTAATTACGCCGCCTTTTGAAATCGAATGTCCTTTGCCCGATTCTGAAGTTCCTGGCCCATGAATTTCAGCGTGCCGAACTCGTCGTCCAGCCCGTCCAGTTCCCGCCGGAGTACCTGCTCATAATGCCGCTTGCGCTCCTCCAAGCCCTGGATCTTCAAGGCCCAGCGCTCCAGCACAGCCGGGCTCTGGCACCCGGACTGAATAAAGTAGTCTGCCCGCTCCTGATACTCGGCGATCTGCTTCCTCACCGCCGCGTAGAACTCCTCGGTCATCTTGCCCCGCTGTTTTTCATCGTCAATGATGTAGAAGGAGTTGACCATCAGCGGGGCTTCCTTTTGGTTCAAGCCGCTCAAAAGGCCGATGAACTCCTCGAAAGTGTCCACCTTCTCCATTGTCAAGGCCAGCATGGACTGCCGAAGCCTCCGCTGGATGGCCGCGCTGTGATAGGACTGCGCCAGCACCGGGACGCCGGAGCGGAACACAGCCTGTAAGAATGAGGCTCCCTTTGCCGTAAGCACTGCCGCGCCGCTTTTCTCATGGCATTTTATAAGACCCAGGCTTACGAGATTCTGAAGCTCTGTTTCGCTGATGACGCTAAGCAGCCGCTCCGGCATGACATACTGTCCCCAGCAGACTAATCGCAGAGCGTCAATGTCCCGCACACTGAACAGCATAAGCCCTCATATTCTCCCCGCCAGATAAGTGGTCTTTTGGAACTCTCCGTTTTTGAATACGTCCCATGCCTCCACACAGTAGACCGGGCCGCCGGAAAGCAATACAGCCCTTGATGGGTCCCAGGTTCTTTCAGCATAGCGGACCGCATAGTCGGGAACGGCGGTTTGGATCTCAATGCTGTCATCCCCCAGATAGTCCTGGAGAGAACGAAGCATACGCTCTGTTTCACTGAGGTTGGCAACGAACACGTAGTCGCCGGAAATATCCGCGTAGTGGATCGTCTCGGGGACCTCCGTTTCCGGCTCGGTCGTGATGCTGCGGGAACTTGTGAGAACCGCGGCCCCGCAGAGCAGGACCGCCAGGATCATGATGGTCAGACGCTTCATAAGACACCTCTTTCGTATGTGCGGCAGTTTTTACGGTGGTTCCTGCCAGCGCCGAAACCGCCCTTTCGCCGTCCCGGCGAAAGAACGATTTCGGCGCTCATTACGAACTCCTATGCGGGGCTGGTCTGCCCACCCCCGCATAGATGACAGGTTTTCTCGATCAAAGGGACCGCGCCGCAAAGGGGGAATCCATTCTGCCGCAAGGTTTTGATGGAATGTGGGAGTAGGCAGATTATCCTTTTGACGCGGTAGATAAAAAACGCCTTAAAATCAGGGTGAATCTGCCTACCCCCATCCGCCCCCATAGAAGGCGGCGGCGCTGCTGTGGCTGGAGCGGGCGGCGAAGAAATCCGAGGTTTCCGCTACGTCCAGCAGGGTAATGTGGCAGACGTTCAATTCGCTCCTCTCGGACAGCATCGCCAGGGCCAAAGTGAACTGGTCGTCGTCCGGGACCAGCCTGCCCTTGATGGCGTTGGGCACCGCTTTCCAGCCCTTGTTGTCCTGATCGAAGATGTGCCGCCCGTCCACGCCGCAATGCTCCTCAATGACCAGCAGGGCCCTCTGGAAAAACGGCGGTTCCCGCCCGCTGGCCTCGAAGTCGTCCAGCAGGCGGCGGATGGTGTCGCTGATCCATTCCGAGGGCTGATAG
Organism: uncultured Oscillospiraceae bacterium; assembly: GCA_910584045.1. GTDB lineage: Bacteria > Bacillota > Clostridia > Oscillospirales > Oscillospiraceae > Pelethomonas. The sequence goes on from CAJTYO010000055.1 coordinate 14,994, forward strand.
CGGCAGTGAGGCAGCAGGGTGTTTAGCTGGATATGCAGCCAGCCATAGCCGAACCGCTCCACAAATCCGGCAGTCTCCATGCGGGGCAGGACCGGCCGTTTGCCGTAGCCGCCCGCGCCGGGGGCGTGCTTCTCACACAGCCGCCGCAGCTCCAGGGCGGACCGCTCAAAGGCCCCGGAGGCTTCCTCCAGGGCCTTTTGCAGTTTCTCCGGGGAGCCGCTGTCCGCCAGGGCGGCGAGGGCGCCGGTGGCGCCGAACGCCTCCCCCACCAGCTTTTGCATCCGGGCAATATCCTGTTTCATACCGTTCATTCTTCCGCCGCCTTTCTCCTGGCCCGCAGGTCCGTGGGGGATGTCGTGATCGCGTCGTATTCCTTCGCCGTGGCGTGGAACTGGATGGGAACGTGGTTGTAGCCGATGCAGAGAAGGCCCTCTCCCCGGCGGAAGCGGGTGATCTGCCGGACTTCATCCTCCGACAGGTTCAACACGCCTTGAATCAGCCGGGCCTCCTGTTCCTCCATCTGCATCACCAGTTTGATGCGGCTGGAATCCAGAATGCCCTTGCCGTACTTGCCGCCGTCCAGGCCGAACAGGTCCTGCATCCCCTGGGTGGAGGTGACGGCGATGCCGCCTAAGCCCCGGATGGTCTTCACCATCTCCTGGACGAAGCCCGCCGCCAGGGGGTTGGAGTTGGCCCCTACCAGGCTCCACAGCTCGTCCGCGATGAGGGCGGAGAGATCTTCTCGGGAGTCCATGATGAGGTCGTTTGCGATGTCCGTGGCCCAGAAGATGCCGGGCAGCAGCAGGTCGTCCGGCATCCCGGAGGTGTCCAGGACAATGTACTTGTTGTCCAGGTCGATGTCGTTCCGCTGTCCCATGGCGGAGGCGGAGCCGGTGACGTACCGGGCCAGGACTACGGAAAGATGCTTGGTTTCGGGATTGTCAGCCAGAACCTTGTACCAATCCGCGATGATGGGCATTTCCACAAAGGCCCCGGTTTCGTCGGTAATGGTGTCATTGTCGAAGGTAATCCCATACTGCCGGTAGCACTCCACCAGGGAGGAATCCAGGTAGTTTTTATCCTCATCGCTGAGGTCCCGCTTCTGGAGGGAGTACCAGATAATGAGCCGGGAAATCTTGTCGGCCAGCACGGAATCATCCCGGGCCGCCATATCCCGGAGGCCCGCGTAGGAATCCAGGGAGCGGCGGCGAATCGCCATGATGTTGGGGCAGTCCCGGGAGGAGGGGGACATCCGCAGGTACAGCCCGCCCAGAAGTTCGCAGAGGGGACGGAACTCGTGGCCCTTCTTGGGTACGATGAAAATGACCCGCCGCCCCTGCTGCCGGAGGCGGCCGCCCAGGCACTGGAGGGTGAACGTCTTTCCCGCGCCGGAGGAACCGCCGATCCAGCAGTTGCCGTTGGTGTATTTATAATCATCATAGGGGTCCAGGAACACGGGAGAACGGTTATAGAGGTTCAGCCCCAGGAACACGCCGTTGCGGTCGCTGAGCTCGTAGGAGGCAAAGGGAAACGCCGCCGCCACGCCGGAGGTCAGGGCATTGCGCCGGGACTTCCGCTCCACGTCCGGGTCCAAGGCCAGCAGCGGCAGAGCGGAGAGGAACGCCTGCTCGTTCTTGTAGTCGCAGCGCCGGGCGATCATGTCAATGGAAACGCAGAGCTTTTCCACCGCCGTCACCCGCTGCTCCAGGGTTTCCGGGTCGTCGGCCACCACCTCCAACAGCGTGTGCATGTAGTAGAAGTCCTCCCCCTGGCGGTTCATCACGTCCTTCAGGTAAAGGCCGGAGCTGATGGCGCTGTCCAGTTCCTCGAAGTCCTTGCGGGTGTCCTCCACGTCCCGCATCCGGGAGCGGTTGACCATGGTGGTCTGTGCGATCTTGGAGAGAATCTTGTCCTTGGGCTGGCGCTTGAAGATAAAGCTGAGGTTCACGCCCTCCCCGGCCTCCACCAGAGGGGCCAACCAGCAGGAGCCGACAGTCGTGGCGTAGCCGTAGCCAGTGACATAGAGGTAAGCGTGGTACACGCCGTCCACCACGATATAGTCCCGGCTCTTGGTGTCTACCGTGGTAGGGGAGAGGATGTCCAGGATGGTGGTGGAGCCGGATTCCAGCTCGGTCAGGTCCGGCTTTTCCTCGCCCATCAGCAGGCGCTTGAGGGAAAACCTCTCCTGGCCGTTCTTTTTGGCGGCGGGCTTTTTCTTCTTCGCCTTGGGCGGCGGGGCTTTTGCGGGTTTCTTTTTCAAAAGGGGATTCATATACTCACATCCTTGGCTTGAATTTGTGGAGAAAATGCGTATAATAGAGATATAGAAGGTTGCTGCTTTTCGGAAAGGAGGCCGGTCTTATGGTTTATACTTTGGAAGAAATCAGCCGCCGCGTGCGGCCTGTGGCGGAAAAGTACAAGTTGAAAGCCGTATATGTGTTCGGCTCCTATGCCCGGGGAGAGGCCCGGGAGGACAGCGATGTTGATTTGCTGGTAGACACTTGCGGCGCAGACCTCTCTGGATTTTTTGCAATCGGCGGACTATATAATGACCTTGAGGAAGCCCTGGAGAAGGAACTTGACATGATAACAGTGAGTGCTTTGGAACAGCCAATTCGTCATAAGAGTGATATCGGTTTTCGAGAATCTGTACAACGAGAGAGGCGGAAAATTTATGCAGCTGCGTGATCAACAACGTTTGGTCAAAATTAAGGAGTACTGCGAGGATATCCAGACATCCATGAACCGATTTGGTCATTCGTTTTCGATATTCTGTGAGGATAGTACTTATCAGTTTTCCGTCGCTTTCTGCCTCCTTCAAATTGGAGAATTAGTTGGAAAGCTCACAGAGGAATATCGAGCCGCTACAAAGGCGCAGATCTCATGGCCCCAGATCAAAGGACTGCGCAATGTGATCGTACATGATTATGGCAGTATTGATTTGGAGGGCATCTGGAGAACCATTACCAGCAGCATTCCGGAACTGCACCGATTCTGCTGCGAACAGTTGAAGGAGAATCAATAGGAATATAGAGAATGGGAGGTCTATGCGGGGCCTCCCATTCTCTATTCCTCATAAATCCCATGCACCGCCGTCGTCATGTCAAACACGCCCTCCGGCAGCTTCACCCGGCGACTGGTGCGTTTGTTGATGATCTCGTACAGCAGCTTCAAAACGAAATCGTCCGTATACCAGGGTTCCAGCACTTCCAATTCGCAGACGTCCAGATACCGCCGGGCGGTGTCCGCCTCCTCGTTCAGCCGCTGGATGATGGCGGCGACGCTGTGCCCCTTGGACTTCATGTGCGACTCGTATTGGAAGATCAGGAAGAAGCGGTGCCGGATGGCGTCGCTGGCCACTCCCTGGCCGATCTGGGCGATGTTGTCCTCGATCATCTCCCGGCAGGACTCGTTTTCCTCCTGTTGGGCAAAGCCCTTCATCCGCTCCACATAGTCGGCGGTGTCCGCCGGGAGGGTCCGAGCCTCCAGCTGGAGATTGTCCGGAGCGATTTTCAGCCAGGCGGCGTAGCTTGCGATGATGTTCTGGCGGTCATTTGCGGATTTCAGGTAGATGTTGACGGGCAGGACCTCCAGGATCTTGATGAAGCGGTTGTCCCGGGTGACCACCACGCCGCCCCGGATGTTCTTGATGGGAAGCCACGCCTGGATGCTGTCCCGGTATTTGACCTTTGGGGCCTTTCATGCTATAATCAAACTACAGAAAGAATCCAACT
>CAJTYO010000056.1 GCA_910584045.1 uncultured Oscillospiraceae bacterium
CAGGGGCCTTGTCCTCCTTGGGCTTCTCGCTGGGAGCAGCGGGGGCTTTGTCCTCCTTGGGCTTCTCGCCGGGGGTGGCAGGGGCCTTGTCCTCCTTAGGCTTATCGCCGGGGGCGGTGAGGACTTTGTCCTCCTTGGGCTTCTCGCCGGGAGCGGCGGGGGCCTCGCCCTCATTGGGCTTATCGCCGGGGATGTCGGGGGGGGCACCCTCCTTGGACTTGTCCTTTTCCGAGGTGGGGACAACCAGCTTACCGGGGATCGGTGCATCGGGATTCTTCTTGACGGCCTTGCGGTAGGCGATGGCCTCCTGCGTGGTCATCTTGTAGACATAAGCAGGGATGTCCGTCCTTTTTGCCAGTTCGCTGGCCCTGCGGCGGCGATAGCCGGACAAAAGCTGATATTCGCCATTGTCCTGCTGACGCAGGATAATAGGCTCTTTGATGCCGCTGCTCTCAATGCTGAGTACCATGCTCCCCAGCGTTTTGTCCTGGGGTTTCGGATTGAACACACCGGGGAGATCATGGATTTTGGACAGCGGTATCATCTGGGGCGGTGCCGTGGTCTGGGTTTTGCTGATGTCATTTGCCATTTAGATTCCTCCTGATAAATATATTTGCTAAAAATACGTCTCACGGTGAGACGTATTTTTAACACAAAATTGAATTTCCGCGCGCACATATTACGTGGACTTTCTTTCGGATAATGCGTCTCAGCCTGAGACGCATTATCTGAAATCGTGCCGTACAGCAGCGGTATAGTAAGGGCCTATCGTAACGGGTGCATTGTAAAGTGCCGTCAACAGATAGGCCCGGATGTTATTGATTTTTGTGGTGGTCTGCCGCAGGGAGTCTATGACGTACCTGATATGTTCGCTGTCAAGCTGGCAGAAACGCCGCCTGACAGCATCCATGGGTAAGACTTCACCGCCAATCCGCATGGTAGAGGCGGCGCTACTTAACACGTCTACAATCAGTTCCAAAAGGCTCTCCACATCGTCGTAGGGAAGTTCCTGCCGCAGATGCTCGTATTCGATACTCTCTTTGACTTCTTCTCTCACTTCGTATCGATCAATCCCCGTCTGCCGCTCACTGGGGGCTGAGGGATAGATGGATGGATCAGGCTGAATAAAATCAATTTGATTTCTTTTAGTATGATTAGGGTCGCTTTCTCCGACTTCTGCACATCGGAAATCTCGACTTCTTGAGATCGGAAAAGCCGACTTCTGCATGTCGGAAAACTCGACTGCTGGAGATGGCTCAGGAGGCCCTGGCTTCTGTTTTGATTTAGGCGGCAGTTCTTGTGTGGTAAAACGCTTGACATAGATACGGGTGGGTTTGCCTTGGCCCTGCTTGATCCGCTCAATCAGGCCCACGCCCTTACCAGTATCCAACTCGGCCAATAACTTCATGGCCTTATCTCGTCCGCAGTTTAGGCAGCTACATATCTCGTCCACGGTGTAATAAATGTAGACACGTCCGGTATCATCGTACCACTCGTTTTTGATGGACAGACTCATACGGTCAAGCAGCATCCCGTAGAGAAGTTTGGAGTCCGTAGACAGGTGCTTAAATCGGGGGTGGGTGATAAGCTGGCAGGGGATGCGGAAGTAGGAAAACTGCATCGCCTCATCACCGTAGAAATAGTTGGATAATTTCATATCCGGCATAGCCGCTGCCTCCTTCTGGGCATGAAAAAAACACGATTTGACAATCGTGTTTTTTTCAAAATATTATCAGCTTGTCCAATAGAATATTTGACATACTCCAACAAAAGGAGTATTGTGAATTGTAGATATTGTTTTGCAAGCCCTCTGTTTGCAAGGGGTTCAGCGTGTGTGCTAATTATCTCCATCCATATGAGTGGGGCTACACCGCGGGGCCCCCCATGGCGGTGGCCCCGCTGCCGAACGTGCGGGAGGTGCTGGACTATGCCGTCACGGAGATTCCCCGGGAAAAAATCTATCTGGGCATTCCCAACTACGGCTATGACTGGCCCCTTCCCTTCCGGCAGGGGGAGACCCGCGCCCGGTCCATCTCCAATCAGGAGGCGGTGGAGATGGCCGTCCGGTTCGGCGCGGACATTCACTTCGACGAAACCGCCCAGTCCCCCTGGTTCAACTATACCGGTCCAGGCGGCACGCCCCATGTGGTTTGGTTTGAGGATGCCCGCAGTATGTCCGCCAAGCTGGCGCTGATCCGGGAATACGGCCTGTACGGTGCGGGCTACTGGAATCTGATGCGCCCCTACCCCCAGGGCTGGGCCGTCCTGAACGCCCTGTATCAAATAGCGGAGACGTGACGCCGCCGCAGACAAATCCCCCCGAGCTTTAAGCTCGGGGGGATTTGTTAGAAAAGAGAGAGGGAGAAAAGAGAGAATTTCTTTGGGACAACGCCATCATAATATACCCGGGCACAAAAGTCAACTGCCGCTGCCGACAATTCACGAAATGTTCACAGGAGGTTCAAAAACCATTCAAAAACCCCGCTTGACGTTTGTAAATATTCGGCGTATAGTTAGTATGCTTATTTTTAGCACACTAACTATATGAAAAAGAAAGGAGAGGTCCCTGTGAATGACGAGCCGGATCTGGGCCGTATGATCGGCTACTGCGCCCACCTGGGGATGCGGTATAACGACCGCCAGCTGCGGCGGGCCGGGTATGACGTGACCCCGGTGCAGTCCCATGTGCTGCTGTATCTGTCCTGCCTCGGCAGCGACCGGGAGGCAAACCAGCGAGATCTGGAGCGGGAGCTCCACTTGAAGCCCTCCACCGTCAACGGCATTGTTGGACGGCTGGAGGAAAAGGGCTATATCTCCCGCCGCGCCAGCCCCGCGGACGGCCGCTGCCGTCTGGTTACGCTGACGGAAGCCGGGCAGAAAAAGGCGAATGCCTTCCGCGCTGTTCTGACGGATGCGGACCGGCGCTTTTCCTTCGGCCTGACGGCGGAGGAAGAGGCGCTTCTGCGCTCTCTGCTCTCCCGCGTGATCGCAAATCTGGAGAGCGAGGTAAATAAAGGAAACGAGGTAGACCAAGCATGATCAAAAAACTCTGGCCATACACGCGGGGGTATCGGAGGTGGATACTCTTCGGCGTACTCTGCTCCGCCAGTGAGGCGGTGTTCGAGCTGCTGCTCCCCCTGGTGATGGCGGACATTGTGGACACGGGCATCCCCGCCGGGGATATGCCCTATATTCTGCGGCGGGGAGCGCTGATGGTGCTCATGGCCCTCATATCTATGTCCTTGGGCATCGGCTCGGCCTTTTTATCTTCCCGGGCGGGCCTGGGCTTTGGAGCCAATCTGCGCCGGGCCCAGTATGAGCATATCCAGGACTTCTCCTTCCGCAATATTGAGAAATTCTCCACCGCCTCCCTGGTTACCCGCCTGACCAACGACTGCAACATGCTCCAGATGTCGCTGATTATGGGGATGCGCCTGCTGATCCGTGCGCCGGTGATGCTGGTCTCCGCCCTTGTGCTGGCTGTTTCCATCAGCCTGAAGCTCTCCCGGGTGTTCCTGGTGGCCCTGCCGCTGCTGCTGGTGCTGATTATCCTGATTGTCAAGCACGTCAGCCCCATGTTCGGCAAGCTCCAGGAGCGCACCGACGACGTCAACCTGACGGTGCAGGAGAACCTGTCCGCCATCCGGGTGGTAAAATCCTTTGTTCGGGAGGACTGCGAGGAGAAGAAGTTCCAGTCCCGCAACGACGCGCTGCGGGATATATCGGAGAAGGCCTTCGGCTTCGTGGTGATGAACATGCCCGTTATGATGCTCATCACCTACGGCGCCATCATCGCTGTCATGTGGTACGGCGCGCCCCTGGTCCAGGCCGGGGAGCTGGAGGTGGGACTGCTGTCCACCTTCTTCACCTACATCACTCAGGTGCTGATAAGTCTGATGATGGTGTCCATGATTATGATGATGCTGACCCGTGCCATCGCCTGCGGCAAGCGGATCATTGAAGTACTCGACGAGGTCCCGGACATCTCCGATGGGGCTGCCGCGCCGGATCTGGCGGTGTCCAACGGCTCTGTTGATTTCGACCACGTGTATTTCAAGTATAACGACGGCGCGGAAAAGTGGAATCTCCTCGACATCAGCCTCCACATTCCCAGCGGGGCCACGGTGGGAATCATCGGCTCCACCGGATCTGCCAAGTCCACATTGGTGCAGCTGATCCCCCGACTCTACGAGGCCCAGGAGGGCACGGTCCGTGTGGGCGGCAGGCCGGTCCAGGACTACACCATGGAGCATCTGCGGGACGCGGTGAGCATGGTCCTGCAAAAGAACACCCTGTTTTCCGGCACCATCCGGGAAAATCTGCTGTGGGGCGACGAGAAGGCCTCGGACGCGGACATAGAGGCCGCCTGCGAGGCCGCCTGCGCCGCCGAGTTCATCCACAAGATGCCCGACGGCTACGACACCGACCTGGGCCAGGGGGGCGTGAACGTCTCCGGCGGACAGAAACAGCGGCTGTGCATCGCCCGGGCCATCCTGAAAAAGCCCAAGGTGCTGATTCTGGACGACAGCACCAGCGCGGTGGACACCGCCACAGACGCCAAGATCCGCGCGGCCTTCCGGACCCAGCTGCCGGACACCACCAAGATCATCATTGCCCAGCGGATCATCTCCGTCATGGACGCGGACCTGATCGTGGTCATGGACGACGGCCGGATTGCGGATGTGGGCACACACGAGGAATTGATGAAAACCAGCGAAATTTACCGGGACGTCTACCAGTCCCAGCAGGAGGGGGCGAGCATCGATGGCTGAAATGAGAAGAGGGGGGCCCCACGGCCCCGGCGGACCCAGGGGCGGCTTCCAAAAGCCCAAGGATATGCGGAAGACTATCGGGCGGCTCATGGGCTACATCGGCCGGTCCAAGTGGCTGCTGGCGGTGGTGGCGGTGTGTCTAGTGCTCAACACAGTCTGCTCCATCGGCGGCTCCTACATGCTCCGGCCGCTGATTGACGAGTGCATCGTGCCTGGCGACTACCCCAGGCTGATCCGGACGCTGGCGCTGATGGCGGTCATCTATATCTGCGCGGCCCTGCTCAGCTACGGCTACTCCCGCATCATGGTCCATGTGGCCCAGACGGCCACCCATGCCATCCGCCGGGATCTGTTCTCCAGGATGCAGACCCTGCCCCTGGCATACTTTGACACCCACACCCACGGCGAGCTCATGAGCCGTTACACCAACGATATTGATACCCTCACCGAAATTCTGCAAAACGGCATGATCGCTCTGATCTCCGGCGTACTGACCTTCGCGGGCGTTGTGGCGATGATGCTGTACCTCAGCCCGCTGCTGTTTCTGGTGACGGTCTTCTCCCTGGGGCTGATGCTGGCGGTAATCATGACCGTGGGCAAGCGTTCCCGCCGGTACTTCATGGCCCAGCAGAAGGACCTGGGGGAGATCAACGGCTATATTGAGGAGATGATCGAGGGGCAGAAGGTCATCAAGGTCTTCAACCACGAGGGCAAGGCGAAGGAGGGCTTCAGCCAGCGCAACGAGCGCTACCGCCGGAGCGCCACCAGCGCCCAGTCCTTCGCCGGCGCCATGATGCCCGCCATGGGCAACATCAGCCATATCAATTACGCCCTGACCTGCTGCGTGGGCGCGCTGCTGTCCATCGCCGTGGGACTGGACCTGGGAGCCCTGGTGGTCTATCTCCAGTACACCCGGCAGGTCAGCCAGCCCATCAGCCAGGTCAGCCAGCAGGTGAACAATATCCTGGCCGCCATCGCCGGCGCGGAGCGCGTCTTCGAGGTCATGGACACCGCGCCGGAGGTGGACGAGGGCAAGGTGACCTTGGTCCACGTCAGCCGAACCGCCGGCGGTGCGCTGGCCGAGGCCGAGGGCCGGAGCGACGGTTGGGCCTGGAAGAAGCCGGACGGCACGCTGACGCCCCTGATGGGCGATGTACGCTTCAAGGACGTTGTGTTCAGTTATGTGCCGGAGAAGACCATTCTTCACGGGATTTCCCTCTACGCCAAGCCGGGTCAGAAGATCGCCTTCGTGGGCTCCACCGGCGCGGGAAAGACCACCATCACAAACCTGATCAACCGCTTTTACGAGATCGACAGCGGCCTAATCACCTACGACGGTATAGACATCCGGGATATCCGAAAGGACAGCCTGCGCCGCTCCCTGGGTATCGTGCTTCAGGACACGCACCTCTTCACCGGCACCATCGCCGACAACATCCGCTATGGAAAGCTGGATGCCACCGATGAGGAGGTCCGTGCGGCGGCCAAGCTGGCCAACGCGGACACCTTCATCAGCCACCTGCCCAAGGGCTATGACACCTGGATTACCGGCGACGGCGGCAGCCTCAGCCAGGGGGAGCGGCAGCTGCTGGCCATCGCCCGTGCAGCCGTGGCGGACCCGCCGGTGCTGATTCTGGATGAGGCCACCAGCTCCATCGACACCCGGACGGAGCGCCTGATTGAGCGGGGCATGGACCAGCTGATGGCAGATCGGACCGTGTTCGTCATCGCCCACCGCCTGTCCACCGTTCGCAACGCCCGGGCCATCATCGTCCTGGAGCAGGGAGAAATCATTGAGCGGGGCGACCACGACGACCTCATCGCCCAGGGCGGAAAGTACTACCAGCTGTACACCGGTCAGGCCGAGCTGAGTTGATCTTTTTCAAATGTGTAGGAATTGCAACAGCTTATTTAGAGAAAACTGGGTATACTAAGAACAGCATAAGAGATTTTTGCACATCAGAAAGGAGCATGCATTATGAAATACGTCTGTGATGTCTGCGGATACGAGTACGACGAGGCCCTGGGTGATCCCGACCACGGCATCGCCCCCGGCACCAAGTGGGCGGACCTCCCCGAAAACTTCGAGTGCCCCCTGTGCGGTGTGGGCAAGGATCAGTTCTCCGCTGCGTAAATGCGAAAACAGCCCCGGCTGCGGGATGCAGCCGGGGCTGTTTTTATCTGGCGGCCGGCCCCTCTGACTGGCCGCCGTCACCGACTGCCCGGCCCACCGCCTGCACAACGGCCAGGTGGGTGTCGTCGAAGAGGTGGGTGTAAATGCGGCTGGTGGTGCTGGTGGTGCTGTGCCCCAGGGCCTTGCTGATGCCGAAGAGGGGGATGTTTCGGCTGTTGGCGATGCTTGCGAAGCTGTGGCGCAGGCCGTGAAGGGTCACATAGGGCAGCTCCGTCTTCCGCAGGACACGCTGCAGGCGGTTGCTGAGGTAGTCCGCCTGATAGGGCAGCCCGCCGTCGTGGCAGATCACATAGCCCATGTCCGCGTACCGCTCCCCCAGCAGCGCCATCTCCTCCTGCCGCTGCCGCCACAGCCGCTCCATGAGCTCCTCCATATCCATCAGTCCCGCGTAGCCAAGACGGCGGATAGAGGCTCGGTTCTTCGTCGATTTGTCCACCGGGCGGCCGTTGACGGCGGTGCGGGCTTCGGAGATGGTGATGACCTTCCGCTCCCGGTCCACATGGCTCCACTTCAGCCCGCAGATCTCCGCCCGACGCAGCCCCAGATAGCCCGCCAGCTTCACCACCGGCTCCATGGTTGTGCCCGCTAAAATCTCAAAGAGCCTCGCCATGGTTCCCGAATCGTAGAAGTGGTGGGTGGGGTCGCTGGCGGAAGGCGGGGTCACCTGGTCGGAGACGTTGCGGAGTACCAGCTCCTGTTTCCGGGCGTGCTCCAGGGCGTTGTGCAGCAGGGTGTAGTGCTTGCGCACGGTGTTGGCGCACAGCCCCTCGGCCTGCATCCGATTCAAGTACAGCTGAATCTGGGCGGAAGTCAGCTTGGTCAGCTGAACGCCCCCCAGCCCCGGGGAGAGATGGTTGCGGATAATCATGCAGTAGCCGTGGACCGTGCTGGCGGAGCGGCTTGGCTTGATGATCTGCTCCAGCCAGTAGGTCAGCCACTGGCCCAAGGTCAGCCGCTTCAGGTCCTGGCCCTGGGCCAGCAGGTCCTGGCCGCTGCGGCGGTCCAGCGCCTGAATCGCCAGCTCCAGGGTGGGATAGCACTGGACGGACCGCTTGGACACGCCGTCCGCCGCTGGGCGGCGCATGGTGACATAGTAGCTGTGCCGCTGGGTGTCATAGGCGATGTTGGGCATAATGGTTTTTCTTGACATGTCGGTTACCTCTCTTTGTAAAACCGGCGCGCTGGGATTGCCCGCCTTAATGAAAGTACGATAAGGCCCCGGCAAATCATCTGTCAAGACGAAAAATGGCCCGCCGTTTCGGATGAGCGGCGGGCTCCATCTGTTTTTTATCGCAGCAGGATGCGCGGCCCCTCCAGCCAGGGGCGCAGCTCCCCGATCCGCTGGGCGCTGGGGACGCATGGCGACAGGGCCGCCAGAAGCTCCTCCGCCTCCGCCGGGTCCACTGCCAGCAGCAGCCCTCCGGCGGTCTGGGGGTCGTAGAGCACGTCCTGTATGTGCAGCGGCGTATCACCCGCGTCCACAAAGGGGGCGGCGAAGGACCGGTTGCGGTACATGCCCTCCGGCAGGATGCCCAGCTTCGCCAGCTCCACCGCCTCCCCGATCAGATCCAGCTCCTCCGGATGGACCACAGCCTGGACCCCGCTGCCCTGGGCCATCTCCAGCAGGTGACCCAGCAGAGAGAAGCCGGTGACGTCGGTGCAGGCGTGGACGTGGAAGCGGACCATCACATCCCGGGCGCTCTTGTTGAGGGTGGTCATCAGCTCATAGGCCAGCGCCATACCCTCCGGAGAGGCCGCCTCCCCCTTGTGGGCAGTGGTGAGGATACCAATTCCCAGAGGCTTGGTCAGCAACAGCACATCCCCCGGCCTCGCGCCGCTGTTGGTCAGCACGCGGTCCGGATGGACAAACCCGGTGACAGCCAGGCCGTACTTGGGTTCCTCGTCAAAGATGCTGTGGCCGCCGGTGATGAGGCAGCCTGCCTCATAGACCTTGTCATACCCGCCCCGCAGCAGCTGGTGTACCGCCTCCTCCGGCATAGCCTTGGGGATGCACAGCAGGTTCAGCGCCAGCTTGGGCTCGCCTCCCATGGCGTATACGTCGCTGAGGGCGTTGCAGGCCGCGATCTGGCCGAAGAGGTAGGGGTTGTCGGCAATGGGCGGAAAAAAGTCCACTGTCTGCACCAGGGCCAGCTCGTCGGAGATCTGATAAACCGACGCGTCGTCGCTCCTGTCAAAGCCCACCAGCAGCCGTGGGTCGCTGTGGACGCGCAGGCCCTCCAGCAGCTGGGCCAGTACGCCCGCGCCCACCTTTGCCCCGCACCCGGCGCAGGCGGCCAGCTTTGTCAGCTTCACCTCATTTTCCATTCCGTCCATCCTCCCCTCTGCCCCGCAGATGCAAAATCGCCTCCAGCACGCCGCCGCCCACGGCCAGGGCCTTGTCGGAGGCGCACAGACAGTGGGCCGGCTCGCATCGGGGGTCCACATCCCCGCTCTTCATCCCCCTCTTCACCACCACCCCGTCGGCCAGGAGTCCCCGCAAAACGCCGGAGATGGTGCACACCATAGGCGTGCCGTCCACATATCCGGCCACGTCGCCGGTCTGAACCTGGCAGCCGATCTCCTTCGCTCCCTGGAAGATCCCGTCGGCCGGAGCCCGGAGGACCCGCTCGCCGGCGTAGCCGCCGATGAGCCCTGGGACGTTGGTGTTGGGCAGGGCCGCGCCGCTGTAGATCACCCGGCCCAGATAGTGCCCCCTCATGGTCTCCACCACCGCGTGGCAGTCCGCCCCGGCGGTGAATCCGGGCCCGGCGGCCACCACCACGGGGGCCATATCCATAGTGGTGCCCAGGTTCCGCTTGGCCAGGACGGCGTCCACCACCGCCTCCGGCCTCAGCATCCGGACACAGGCCGCCTCCGGGTCCGCCAGCACCGGCACAATCCCCTCCGCCAGCAGGCCGGGGACCTCCTCCGGCGCGGCCCGGCGGGCCCGCACCCCCTCCACCGCCGTCTCCCCCAGCCGCATGGCCTCGGAGAAGCACACCGTGCGGCGGATGGAGGTGGGTCTCTCGATCTCACAAATGACGGGCCGCATCCCGCTGCGGTACAGCCGCAGGGCCACGCCGGTGGCCAGGTCGCCGCCTCCCCGTATCACGACAAGCATATCCACGTTCCTCCTCTCAGGGAGCCGGCGCTGACCGGCCGGTCCGCCCGCTCTGCCAGAGCTGCGACGGACGGCGGAATGCCTCCGTCCGCCTGATTGACAAATATCCGGTCACCCAGCCCCTCGCATTTCAAAAGCGCGGCCACGTTTTCCGCCGTCACCGGTTCCTCCGGCCCCGCCCCGGTGAGGCGGCGGAAGACCTCCCACCGGTGAACCGCCTCCCGGACGGGCTGTCCGAAGCCGGAAGCGCCCACCAGCGCGACAACGTTTCCCGTCTGGGGCGGTATCACCGGCTCATGGGCCAGATGGGCCTTCACCGGCAGACCTCTGGAGCCGTCGGCCTCCACCAGCACATAGTCCGCCAGCCGCGCCGGCGCCTCCATGCCCAGCGCCGGGGCTGTCAGCTTGCCGTCCCCGCACTGTTCCCCCAGGCAGACGCAGCGCCGCTCCGCCAGCGCGGCGGCCAGCGCCCCCTCGTCCGCGCCTTCCAGCACCGGCAGATGATCCGGCGGCCGGATATGGGTGGTGGTGCAGCAGACTACTGTCCCCAGAGCTGTCAGCTCCCGGGCAAGGACATACATGGCAGCAGTCTTGCCGCCGCCGCCAATCAGCGCCGTCACCCCGCGCCGGATCTCCAGCAGCTCCCGAAGCTCCATATATGCCCTCCCCTCAAACCATTATTCTCATTTCAGTATAACACATCCCCGGCGGTTTGCAATCAAAAAAATTTTTCATATTTTTTCGAAAAGGTTGCACGTTTCACGGCAACTCTGGGGCCCTTCCACCCCTATATGGAGGGATCTTTCACAGACCGCAATTTTCACTATGAATTTTTCAGGAGGAACCAATATGGAGTACACAAAAAACTATCACCTGCCCCAGTGGGCGGAGGAGGACCGGATCATGCGCGCGGACTTCAACCAGATGTGCGCGGACATAGAGGCCGGGCTGGATAAGACCGCCCAGGCGGCCTCCGCCGCCCGGCAGGACCTGAGGGAGCGCTGGTACAGGCTGGCCTATAACCACTACTGCGCGGTGCGGGAAATGGAGCCCTTTCCGCCCCAGACGGGTCTGTTCCACCAGGACCCGGCCAAGGACGCCGCGGGCGTCTCCGGCGCGAAGCTGCTGGACGGCGTATGCTTTGTGGCAAAGGGTACGGGGACCATCTCCGCCGCCGCCTTTCCCCAGTATGTCCAGCAGCTGACGCGCCTGAAGGTGGTCAAAGGCAATCCATCCGCCTCCACGCCGCTGACGGCCAAATTCCGCGTCCCCGTCTCAGGGAAGCTGGAGCGCCTGACCATGGACGGGAGCTACAGCGGCAACACGCCCGACGCCCCGGCGTCCATCCGAGTCACCCTGACCAACCAGGACAGCGGGGAGGACGAGCTGATATACGAGCAGAGCTTTGCCCAGACGGGCGTCTCCGGCACATGGCCCAATTACTACATACACACCCCGGTCTATTTCCACGGCGGAACCAACTATCTGCTGACCGTGGAGCCCCTGGGCGCGGTCTTCAGCGCGGAGGCGGATCTGGTGTTCTCCGAGGCCCACTCCCCGGCCCATCCCGCCGTCAACGACGCGGTGCTCACCGCCTCCCGGACGCTGCGGGAGGCCGCGGAAAGCGGCGGCGGACTGCTGATTCTCCGCTGCTCCATGGGCGGCACAAGCGGTGCGCTGACCGTCCGCTGGGACGGCGATCAGCTCCAGCCACACGCCTCCCGGACGCTCCGGCTGGAGAACGGGCGGGCTGTTCGGGAGCTGGTCTACCGCCGGGACGGCCCCTTGCCTGCGGAGACCACGGTCTCTCTGCAATACGACTGCGGAGAATGCGGAGACTTCCTGTTTTACGACTGGGGGGCGGTGCTGATGTGAAAAGAGTAGGGACGGACCTTGTGGGATTCGGCCCGTCCCTACTCTTTTTGTTTACAAGCTTCTGGCAGACATTTGCGTGCGTACATCTCCACCTGATAGAGAAGCATTGCATAGAGCAGCATATTCAAATCCTGCCCCTCTACGTCGCTGCGGGCCAGGCCCACTACCACATTCGTATCGAATGAATCACAGCCGGGGTCCGCAGGATAGCGGAATAGATGCCCCCTATTGTCGAGCTTTTTCCCCAGCTCCTCCGTCTCCTCTTTGTTCATAAGCTCGGCCAGAAGCGTGATATACAGCAGCTGTATCCCCACAAGATAGGCAAACCGATAGTTTATCAGCGTATTACAAACCGCCCACTGCGTATACGCTTCATCGGATAAATGGCCCTTCTGCACCGAGGCAAACTTATTTGCCTCCGGCATATCGAAGGAAAACGCCTTGCACCGCATGCTGGTCTGGCAGAGAACTGCGGCAACCTTCCGGCTGTCCAGCAAAAACCCGGCGGTGTGCTGCCGCTTGCTGCTATAGCACTGACGCTTGAATCTTCGCCGCTGACGGTGGAATTCATCCTCCAGCCGGCGCTTCCACTTCTCTTCGCTGCGAAAGTGCAGCTGGACGGCGCTGGCGAAAGCGGGGTCACACTCCTTCTCCACAACCCTGCGCACTGGAAGAATCACATATTGCCAAATATCCTCAAATTCCTTGCTGGTTCCCATCTTTTGTGTATCCCTCCAGATTTATATGCAGGTCCATCTGTTGTGCCGCCAGTTTTTCCTGTAGGTCGGCAAAGGCTTTCTCCAACTGGGGATAGGTGTTGTTGGTGGGGACGCTGTCCACGATCTCGGCGCTCGCCCGGATGTTCCGAGATTTTTCTGCGTTGACAGCCGGCTGCGTTTTTTCACGCTTCCGGCGGAGATAGACGGCCGGAAGCACTGATGCCGCTCCAACGATCGTAAGCGTCGGTACGGACAACAGCAACGCTTCTAATACTCCAAAATTCATTCAGCTCCTCCTTTCCGGCGGGTAGCTTGGCTGCTCCTCCTCTGCGGCCCGTTTGGGCGCTCCGGCAACCGCATTTTCCCCCTTCATTTTATTATGACCAGCTTGTCCGCTTTCCTGCGCATCGTAAGTACAATAGGCGGCTCCAAGCAGCAGTCCGATGGTATAAACGACCATGACGACATTCAGCGGCTTAGGACGCGGGACGCAGCATAAGAGCATAACATAAATGATACCGGCGCCGATCAACCATATGTTCTCGCTAAATATATGCTTGCCTGGCGCCGATTTCGGAAGATTCTGAAATGCAACGATCAAAACATAAGTCAGCGTGGAGATGCCAACCGCATCAACGGCCATATCAAGAAACTCCCATCCGGAAGATAACCCGTTCGGAAGAGCCTTGACCTGAAAAATTAAATAAACAATAATAAAAACGTATGTAAAAATAACAACGACTGTATTCTGATAAACCGGGCTTGTCCCATCGTCCTTAAACCGGAAAAGCTTTCCAAGATTATGAACACACATACACAGGTTTTATCTCTCTCTCAAAATTAGGTTTGTCATAACTGTAACCAAATTGTAACATGTTGACTATAGTCTGTCAACACTTTTGCAGTAACATTTTTGTAACAATTAGATGCAGACCATTGAAGATACAGGGGAAATGTCTCGCGCGGCACATGTGTTCCATTTCATTTTACAGCATATTTCGCCGCCTGTCAAGGGTGCGTGCCGCCGCGCCAGCCCACCCGCTTTTCTCCTCGCAGCAAAAACGCCCCCCAGCGGCCGGAGCCGCCGGGGGGCTAAGGTTCAACTAGCTGAACCTAAGAGTCAGGGAGCGTTTGCGATCGCCAGAGTGATACCAGCGTTCAGGCACCCGGTAATCGTGCAAGTCTTTCCATCAGTGGAGTACTCAATCTGCACGGGAAGTGTAGCGCCGGTACAAGTGACATTAATCGCAACATCGGCACCGATCACAAGGGTATTGCCGGGCTGAATAGTTACATTCACCGGAGTAGCAACAGCCGTAATACCCAAGGAATTCTGCACACCACCATCAATCGCATAAGTCAGGTTCGCCAGAGTGCCTGTGAAGGCCGCGTCCGTAGTCACAGAAACATTGAACGGAGCATTGGGAACCTCGACGACAGAGATCGTGGTCAGCTTGCCAGCCTCGAGAGCCTCAGCAGGCAGAGCGTAGGTCCACACGCCAGCGGCCTGCGTACCAGAGGTCACATCGATCGTCCCGCTCTTGCCAGTACCGGAAATGTTCCAGGTCAGGCTCCAGAGCTGAGAACCAGCACTGGGAGTGTAGGTGAAGTTCACACTGCTGCCAACAAGAGCCTCGGCGGGAGCGGTAATAGTTGCACTATCAGAGTTGATGCTGGCAACATTGGCAATCTTGGTCTCATTGATGGTGAGCACGGTAGAGCCGTAAATCTCACCCTTGACAACATACTTGGTTCCGGTCGCGTTCAGGCCCTCGCTGGTGATCTTGCCGTTGGCAACGCTCACGCTGATGCTGTAGAGCGCATCAACAGGAATCTCAACCTCGAAGGTATCCTTGTAGCTGGCAGTCACAGCAGCGCCAATAGGACCAGCGGCCAGAGTAGCACCAGCCACGCTGTAGTCGTAGTTGGCGGCGCCAACATGACGGCTATCGGTCACACTGAAGTCATACGTGCCAGCGGTGTACATCAGAGTAATGGTGATGTCGGAAGTAACCGGGCTGATAGACCACACGCCGTACCCATTGCTGGCGATGGTGCCTGTGCTCGCGCTAGCGCCAGCGAAGTTATAGCCGGGCAGGAACACGAACTCATCAGACTCAGTGAACTTGAACTCACCGCCCTGGGCGACAGTCATCGTTCTGTTCGCAACACCAGGAATCGGGGTAAGAGTGGGAGGCGTAGCGCCATCAGTGGTCTTGTACTCGATGGTGACATTATAGGTAGCGCCGGGACGCTGCTCGCTCATGATGCTCTCCCACAGACCGGAGACAACACCGGTGATGGCATTGCGGCTGTAGAGGAACGCGGCGGTAGCATCACGCAGAGCGACATTGGAGTTCAGGCCGGTCAGGGTGTCGTTACCAAGGTCAACAACGAAGCCGGCAACCTGGGTGTTGTTCTTGTCATTGTCGTCGTTAACAACCCAGATCACGCGGTCGCCCGCCTTCACCTCGCTGCTGTTGACGTTGCTGTAGCGCAGAGGAGCAGCCTCGTTGTAGGCCCATCTGCTGCCAACCTCAGCACCGGTGGTGATGCTGTAGACATTGTTGTTGATGGACACGGACCAGTTGGTCACGCCATCGCCGTCGGTATCAATGTCGATGTAATCGCCGTTGGGGCCGACGCTGACCTGGCGGGTGACAATACCGGCAAAAATCTTGTTGCTGTTGAAGTTCTCGGTGATGGCCTCGGCGTTGCGGGAAGCCAGCTCGCCGTTGTCCATCAGAGAGGTGTTATAGAGGTGATAGAAGCCATAGCCGCTGTTGAAGCCGCCGTTGGCGCTCCAATCCCAGTTAGCGCCGTTGGGGACGACGGTGATCATGGGATTCTCGGACTTGTTGTTCAGGGTCTGCATGGCCTGAATCTGGTCCGTGTTGCGGCTGGGATTGTAGTAAGCCAGGGAGATGCTCACCTTCTCCAGATCGGTGAAGCTGGCAACCTCGTAGACGATAACGTCGGCAACCCAGTAGGGACGGTCGGCGTCGTCGGCGCTGGTATCGCGGGCCACGGCATAGGCGGCGCGGATGCCGTTCTTCTCACCAGTCAGACCGGGGAAGTTGACGTAATCGCTCACATAGAACACGTTGCCGTTGTAAGCAATGTAGTACTCGGTGGAGTGGATTGCGTTCACGTAGGTGTTGTTGTTGGCCACATAGCCAGTCTCACCGGCGGGCTGACCAGCAATGGGATAGCGGGTAGCGCCCTTGGCGATGTCACTGGTGGACAGCTGGATGTAATCAACAGAGTAGCGCGGGCTGCCGTTGGCGTTGCGCATGACGTTGCCGTTCCGGTCGAGGCGCAGCTCGGCAGCGCCGGTCACGGTGGCCTTGTCGCCGCTGATGTTCACCTTCGCAACGTTGGTGAAGCTGGTGGTAACAGCGGAGTTGGCTCCATTAGCGGTGTAGGGACCATAGTTGAACTCACCGCTGATGGTCCGGCCGTCGGCACTGCGGCCCAGGGCGTCAATCGCCTTGACAACCTGACGGTTCTGGTTCCAGAAGACGTAGTTGATTGCGCCGGTGGTCGCGAAGGTAGGAGCAATCTTGACAGGACCGAAGCCGCTGCGGGTCACGCCGGCGTGGCCAATGGCGGGCTGCAGGAAGTTGTTGTAGTTGTAGTTGCCCACATAGCTCATAACCTGGGTCCAGGCAGAGGTGGAAACCATGTCGTTGCCGTTGGGGTTAGCCAGAGCGTACTCAGCGGCGGCGGCGTCCTTGACCTTCAGCTCGACAGTCAGAGGCAGGTTGCGGACCAGATTGCCGTTATTGGTGCTGGTGGCATAGACCTCGGTCAGCAGGGCGTAAGTGGTCTCGCCGGGCAGCTTGTAAGCGCGGACATAGCCGTACTTGTCGAAGTAGACAGTGTACTCGGCCTTGTCAGCCATGTTGCTGAGCAGCTGCTGCATCTGGGTATCGTTCCAAATGCCGGACTGACCATAGGTATCGCCGTCGGTGGTCTTGATCTCGTCGTTGCGCCAGTTGTAGTCGGTGACCGTCTTGGTCGCGAAATCGGCCTTCTCAACGAGAGCCTGACCATCGATGAAGGTGTAGATGACCACGTCACCCACAGCGATGTCTTCCAGATAGCGGATGGAGTACCAGGCGTCCTCATCCAGGCCGTAGTAATCCAGGACAGTCTTGTCACCGCTCTTGTAAGTGTTGACAGCCTCGTCCAGGTAGTACTGGGTCAGGAAGGCGTAGTCAGCGCGGCCGTCGCCGTCGTTATCGACGAACTTCCACCACTGACCGTTGGCAGACACATTCCAGTTGACGTCGTACACCTCGGGGTTGATGTAGGTGTTGAAGAACTCGTTGTAGGAGATCTTGTTGGAGAGGTCGTTTTCCTCACCGATGTTGTACGTAACACCACCAATGGTGATGGTGCTGGAGGTACTCACAGTACCAACATACACACCGCCATCAATGCCATCCTTGCCCAGAACGTTGTTCTGAATATTATCGGCAGCACCAAAGATACCGCGGATGATGTTCAGGTCAGCATCGCTGATGTCGTTGCCGGCACGGATGATCTTGCTGTAGCGCACGGGATAGTCGGCAGCCGTGATCACATCGTCATAGTCATCGTTAGTGCCCAGACGGTTTGTGATGTTGGTGCCCGCTGCTCCGGTAGCAGGTACATTGGCCTCAACAGACCAGTTGTTGTCGGGGGTATTGTCGCTGTTGTCCTGAGCGGCGATCCAGGAGACGTCCTCGCCGGTGTAGTCCTCGAAGGACTCCATAGCGGTCTCGCTCCGGAAGACAACATTGAACTCAAGACGCTGGTCGCAGGTGTAGTTGCCCACGCGGCCGAAGTTGACATAGTACTCAATGTCGGAAGCGGCGGGCATACCGGCGGCAGCCTGGAACTTACCGGCGGTGTCAATCTCGATGGCGTTTCCGCCCTCCTTGACGGTGTTCTTGTCGGTCTTGCCGATGGTCAGAACACGAGAGCCAGTGGTGTAAGCATAGAAGCTCTCACCGATGTCGGTCAGCTGAGAGGTGATGTCCAGACGGCGGACGTCATCCTTCTTGACCTCGAAGTTGGTCTTGCCCTCGGCCAGGACGGAATCGCCGTACAGGTTGGCGAACTCGTTGGCGACGATAACGCCCTCGATGCTCTCCAGGTTGTACTTCTCCTTGCCCAGGGTCTTGCCGTTGGGCTGATAACCGTTGAGGGTGGTGTAATCAACGGTCTCGGTCAGCATGGCGTTGAAGAGGATCTGAGCGACCATCTGACGGGGGGCGGGAGAGCCGTAATCGCCAGAGGTAACGCCCTTCAGGATGCCGATGCGCTCGGCGATGGTAGAGGTCTGCAGCTCCCAGCCG
>CAJTYO010000057.1 GCA_910584045.1 uncultured Oscillospiraceae bacterium
CCACCGCCGCCGACAACCAGACCAGCGTGGAGGTCAACGTCCTCCAGGGCGAGCGCGAGATGGCCGCGGCCAACAAGAGCCTGGGCCACTTCCACCTGGATGGCATTGCGCCGGCCCGCCGGGGCGTGCCCCAGATCGAGGTCACCTTTGACATTGACGCCAACGGCATCGTGAATGTCTCCGCCAAGGACCTTGGAACCGGCAAGGAGCAGCACATCACTATCACCTCCTCTTCCAACATGAGCAAGGACGACATTGAGAAGGCTGTCAAGGAGGCCGAGCAGTATGCCGCCGAGGACGCCCGCATCAAGGAGGCTGTGGAGACCCGCAACACCGCCGATCAGATGGTTTATCAGGCGGAGAAGACCCTGGGCGAGATGGGCGACAAGATCCCCGAGAGCGACAAGAGCGCCGTCCAGAGCGCCATCGACAAGCTGAAAGAGACGCTCAAGGGCGAGGACACCGCCGCCATCAAGGCGGATACCGAGGCCCTGCAGCAGGCTTTCTACGCTGTCAGTGAGAAGCTGTACCAGCAGGCGGGCGGCCCCCAGGCCGGCCCCGGTCCCGATATGGGCGGCCAGCCCGGCGGCGCAGATGGACAGCAGTTCTACGACGCCGACTACAAGGTGGTCGATGAGGACGGGGAGAACAAATAAGTCAATCCATTTCCGATGGGACGGGGAGGGCATCCCCGCCCCATTTGGAGTGTTTTGCGAGAGATTGGATGTGAAGTGACGTATGGCTGATCAGAAACGCGACTACTACGAGGTCCTTGGCGTACAGAAGACCGCCACGGATGCGGACATAAAGAAGGCCTACCGCAAGCTGGCCAAGGCCAACCACCCCGACCTGAACCCCGGGGACAAGGCCGCCGAGGCCCGGTTCAAGGAGATCAACGAGGCATATGAAATCCTCAGCAGCAGCGACAAGCGGGCCCGGTATGACCAGTTCGGCTTCGCCGGCGTGGACCCCAACTACGCCGCCCAGCAGGGCGGGGGCTTCGGGGGCGGCTTCGACGGCGGGTTCGATTTCGGTGACCTGGGAGATATCTTCGGCAGCTTCTTCGGCGGGGGGTTCGGGGGCGGGCCCCGGTCCCGCACCGGCCCCCAGCGGGGGGAGAGCCTGCGCACAGGGCTGACCATCACCTTTGAGGAGGCGGCCTTCGGCTGCGAAAAGGAGGTCTCCTTGGAGCGGGTGGAGCAGTGCGAGAGCTGCAAGGGCAGCGGTGCGGCTCCGGGCACCAGCCCGGAGACCTGCTCCAACTGCGGCGGCTCCGGCACGGTGCAGCAGCGGCGGCAGACCCCCATGGGCGTGTTCGCCACCACCGGCCCCTGTCCCCGCTGCGGCGGCAAGGGCAAGATCATCACCTCCCCCTGTAAGAGCTGCGGCGGCACAGGCCAGCTGCGCAAGCGGAAGACCGTGAAGGTCTCCATCCCCGCGGGCATCGACAACGGGCAGATCATCTCCCTCCGCGGCCAGGGCAACGCCGGGAAAAACGGCGGCCCCTCCGGCGATTTACAGATTGTGATCTCCGTTCAGCCCCACCAGCTCTTCCGCCGGGATGGGGCCGACGTGTACTGCGACGCGCCCATCACCTTCACCCAGGCGGTGCTGGGCGGCGAGCTGGAGATCCCCACTATCGACGGCAAGGTGAGCTATACCCTGCCCGAGGGGACCCAGACCGGGGCCACCTTCCGCCTGAAGGGCAAGGGCATCCCCAACGTGAACGGCCGGGGCCGGGGGGACCAGTTCGTCACCGTCCACATTGAGACCCCCCGCAGCCTCAACCGGGAGCAGAAGGAGGCCCTGCGAAAATTCAGCGACACCCTGAAGGAACACAACTACAAGGAGCGCAAGAGCTTCTTTGATATGTTCAAAAAGTAAGCGCCGATAGGGAGGAATAGAACATGAAAATTTCCATCGCGTCCGACCACGGCGGATACGATCTGAAGGAGGAGCTGCGCCGGTGGCTCATCGAGCAGGGCCATGAGGTGGAGGATTTCGGCTGCGCCAGCCACGCCAGCTGCGACTATGCCGACTTCTGCGAGCCGGCGGCCCGGGCTGTGGCGGAGGGGAAGTGCGAGCGGGGCATCGTCATCTGTACCACCGGCATCGGCGCGTCCATCACCGCCAACAAGGTGAGGGGTGTGCGCTGCGCTCTGTGCAGCGAGCCCTGGAGTGCCCAGATGACCAGGCGGCACAATGACGCCAACGTCCTGGCCCTGGGGGCCGGCGTCACCGGGCCGCTGATGGCCCGGCAGATTGTGGAGGCGTTCCTCACCTTCCAGTTCGAGGGAGGGCGTCATCAGCGCAGGATTGACAAGATTGCGGCGGTGGAAGCCCGCTGAGGGCATAGGACAAGACCGGAGCCGATACAATTACATCAGGAATCCGCGCAGGCACAGCCGGGTATTCCGGCTGTGCCCTTCTGCTTTCAAGGGGGGATGGACATGAAAAAGGGGCGGATCTGTCTGGTGTTTGTTCTGGCGGCGCTGTTGATGGGCTGCAGCGGCGGAGGCGGGGAGACGGTGGAGCTGGACGGTTCCACAGCTATGCTCCCAGTGATGGCGGTGCTGGGGGAGGCCTTCGAGGCCCGGGAGGCCGGCGTGCGGGTCAACTGCTCCGGGTCCGGGTCCGGCGCGGGGATTGAGGGGGCCCTGTCGGGGCGGTGCGACATTGGGCTTTCTAGCCGGGAGCTGACGGAGGAGGAGTACGGTCGTGGGGCCGTGGGGCGGGTGATCGCCCTGGACGGCGTGGCGGTGGTGGTCCACCCCGACAACCCGGTGCGGGCGCTGACCCGGGAGGCGCTGGCGGCGATCTTCACCGGGCGGGTCACACGCTGGACAGCGCTGGGAGGCGGGGACCACCCTGTGGCGGTCTATGGCCGGGAGGCCGGCTCCGGCACTCGCACGGCCTTCGAGGCGGCTCTGGGGATTACGGACCGGTGCGCCTACACCAACGAGTACAGCGCCACCGGCGACGTGCTGGGGAACGTGGCCGCCAATCCCAACGCCGTGGGCTACGCCTCCTTGTCCGCCCTGGACGGGGCGGAGGCGGCTTCGCTGACGGTGGACGGAGCGGCCTGCACGTTGGAGACCGTCCGCTCCGGCGAATACCCCATCAGCCGGCCCTTTCTTCTGGTGACCCGGGCGGATGGAGCGTACAGCCGGGCTGTGGAGGATTTTCTGCGCTTCGCCGCCGGCGGGGAGGTGGAGGGATATCTGGCTATGGCCGGAGCAGCGGCCCCGGGGACGGAGGAGAGCCATGGAACGGCGGCGTGAGAAGGCGGTAGAGACTCTGTTTTTCCTATGTGCGCTGACAGCGGCGGCGCTGCTGCTGCTCATCGCAGCGTTTCTGATTTCCTCCGGCCTGCCGGCCATTCAGGAGATTGGACTGCGTAATTTCCTCCTGGGCCGGATCTGGGACTCGGCCAACGGGGAGCATCCCCGATTCGGCATTCTGCCCCTATTGCTGTCCTCCGTCTACGGCGCGGCGGGGGCCCTTGTGCTGGGGCTCCCCCTGGGGTTGTTGACCGCCCTGTTTCTGGCCAAGGCCGCGCCGCGCCGGCTGGCGGCGGCGATTCGGGCGCTGGTGCGGCTGCTGGCGGGGATTCCGTCGGTGGTGTGCGGCCTGGTGGGGATGACGGTGCTGGTGCCCCTTCTGCGGGAGCGGCTGGATCTGCCCGCCGGGGACGGCCTGCTGGCAGCGGTGGTGGTGCTGGCGGTGATGGTGCTGCCGCCGGTGATCGAGGTGTCGGAGGACGCCCTGGCGGCGGTGCCCCGGTCCTATGAAGAGGCCAGCCTGGCTTTGGGGGCCACGGAGGAGGAGACCTGGCTGCACGTATCCCTCCCCGCCGCCGGCAGCGGTGTGGCCGCGGCGGCGGCTCTGGGGGCGGGAAGGGCTGTGGGGGAGGCTATGGCGGTACTGATGGTGGCGGGCAACGCGGCCAACATGCCCGCGCCTCTGCGCAGCGTCCGCCTGCTCACCAGCGGCATCGCCATGGAGCTGAGCTACGCCGCCGCCGGAAGCCTGCGGCAGAGGGCGCTGTACTCCATCGCCTTGGTGCTGTTCGTTGTCATTTTGCTGATCAACGCCCTGCTGTATTTTGCGCAGAGAGGGGGACGGCGGCCATGCTGAGACGGCGGATACGCTCTGCTCTGGCCCGGGGGCTGCTGTGGCTGGGCGCGCTGGCCGTGGCGGCGCTACTGCTGTCTGTGGCGGGATATGTGTGCGTCCGTGGCCTGCCGGGGCTCAGCTGGCAGTTTCTAACCGGGCAGGAGAGCGCTCTGCGGGGAACGGAGGGCATCCTGCCTGCCGTGGTCAACACGCTGTTTGTCATTATGGTTTCTTTGGCGGTGGTGCTGCCGGTGGGGGTGGGGGCGGCGGTATATCTGACGGAATATGCCGGCAGCCGCCGTCTGGTGGGGGTTATCGACTTTGCCGCCGGCGTTCTCTCCGGGATCCCCTCTATCCTGTACGCTATGCTGGGTGTGCTGCTGTTCTGTGACCGGCTGGGACTGCGCCGGACGCTGCTGGCGGGGTCTATGACCCTGGCGATTATGACCCTGCCCACCGTGCTGCGCACCACCCGGGAGAGCCTGCGCGCCGCCCCGGCCTCCTATCGGGAGGGGGCCCTGGGTCTGGGGGCCGGAAAATGGCCCATGATCCGCAGTGTGGTCCTGCCCGCCTCCGTGGACGGTGTCGTCACCGGCTGCATCCTGGCGGCGGGACGGGTGGTGGGTGAGACGGCGGTGCTGCTGTATACCGCAGGACTCTCCACCGCCATGCAGGATTTCTCCGGCCTGCGCGCCGCCGCCCGTGCCTCCGGCGCAACATTGTCCACGGTGCTGTATGTCTACGCCAAGGAGCGGGCTGATTTTACCGCCGCTTTCGCCGTGGCCACGGTGCTGCTGGCAGTGGCCGCACTGCTGAACGCGGCCGCGGCCGCCGCGGGGAGGAGGCTGCGCCGTGTCTGAGCGGATACTCCTCTCCGCCCGGGAACTGGACTTCTACTACGGGACCGCCCAGGCGCTGCGGAAAATCTGTCTGGACGTGCCCCAGGGGCGGGTGACAGCCCTCATCGGCCCCTCCGGCTGCGGCAAATCCACCTTTCTGCGGTGTATGAACCGGATGAACGATCTGATCCCCGGGGCTCGGGCGGAGGGATCCCTGACCTTCCACGGGCGGGAGATCTATGGGCGGGGGCGGGACGTGACCCAGCTGCGGCGGCAGATCGGCATGGTCTTCCAGAAGCCCAACCTTTTTCCTATGTCCATCTATGACAACGTGGCCTACGGCCCCCGCCTCCACGGGGTGCGGCGGCGGGAGGCGCTGGATGAGACAGTGGAGCGCTCCCTGCGGGCAGCGGCCATCTGGGAGGAGGTAAAAAACCGCCTCAGACGGCCTGCCCTGGGACTGTCAGGGGGGCAGCAGCAGCGGCTTTGCATCGCCCGGGCCCTGGCGGTGGAGCCAGAGGTGTTGCTGCTGGACGAGGCCACCAGCGCCCTGGACCCCATCTCCGCCGCCCGGATCGAGGCGCTGCTGGGGGAGCTGAAGAGCCGGTACACTCTGGTGCTGGTGACGCACAACATGCAGCAGGCCGCCCGGGTCAGCGACCGGACCGCTTTCTTTCTGAATGGGGAGCTGGTGGAGGCGGGCCCCACAGACCGTCTGTTCTCCATGCCCCGGGACCGGCGGACGGAGGAGTATCTTACGGGACGGTTTGGATAAAACACATGTAAATGCGCCTCTTTTTGAAAAAGTCCTTGACTGTAAACCCTCTTTATACTCTATAATGCAGAGAGAAAACAGAGAAGAGGAGGCGGACGGATTGAATATTCGGGAGATTGAGCGGCAGCTTGGCATCCCCCGGGCCAACGTTCGGTACTACGAAAAGGAGGGGCTGCTTCACCCGGCCAGGAGCGCCAACAACTACCGGGACTACAGCGAGGCGGACGCGGAGTCCCTGCGAAAAATTCAGCTCCTGCGGCGGCTGGATATGCCCATCGAAACCATCCGGGCGGTTCAGACGGGGGAGGTACCCCTGTCCAAGGCCCTGGAGCGGCAGGCGCGGCTGCTGGAGGGCGAAGCCGTCAGACTGGAGCAGTCCCGGGCGTTGTGCCGGTCCATGCTGGCCGACGGGACCACCTATGCGGCCCTGGACCCGGCGAGATACGAGCGGGTCCGCCCCATACTGTCCGGTCAGAGGGTGTCGGAGCCGCCTGCTCCGGCGCGGCCTCCGGTGGAGGGCGCGGTGTGGGCCAACGACCGCCCCTGGCCCCGGTATTGGGCCAGAACCTTTGACCTGGTGCTGGCCAATACGGTAGTGACGGTGGCGCTGGCGCTGGTGTTCCGATTCAGCGTCCTCACCGTTGGCAGAGGCCCGGTCAATGTATTGTCCATTATCCTTGCCTGGGCGCTGGTGTTGGCGTTGGAGCCGCTGCTGTTGAGCACCTGGGGGGCCACGCCGGGAAAGTGGCTGCTGGGTCTGGTGCTGCGGGACGGCGAGGGGCAAAAGTTTCGATATGGAGAGATGCTGGAGCGGACCTGGGGCGTACTGGCGGACGGCTTCGGCCTGTGTGTTCCCCTGTATAGACAGTACCGGCTGTACAAGTGTTGGCGGGCCTGTTCGGACGGGGAGAACGCGCACTATGACAAGTCCCGGGAGCTCCAGTACTACATCGTATCCCCGGACTGGTGGGGGGTGCGGGCGGCGGGGGCAATGGCCCTCATTTTGACGCTGTCCGTCCTGGCGAAGACCGCCGCCGATTACCGGTCCCTGCTGCCCCCCAACCGGGGAGAAATTACGCGGGCAGAGCTGGCGGAAAATATTGGAGATGTGTCCAAGCGGGTCTTCCACCAGCTGCTGTGGGTAAACGAGGAGGGCTACGAGCTGGCTAGACAGTCAATATGTATCAGCGTGGATGATGGGGACTATGTGGAATACGTCTACGGCGAGCCCTTTGCGGACGAGCCGGTATATACGGTGGAGACGGACAGGGACGGCTTTGTCACAGCCCTTACCATGACCGCCGCCGGCGGTTTCTCGGGGAAGGGCAGCTGGCGGGAATACGATTACGAGGGAGACGGGGCCTTCTGGCTGCCTGTTCAGCGGGCCGAGGTGCTGGTCTGGGCTTTCGCGGGCACGTTCGGCAGCGGGCGGACGCTAGTGGAGAGCCCGGTGACAAGGGGGCTGTACCAGGACGAAAACTGGGACGGAGCTCCTGTCAGTGCGGGCGGCTTTACCCGCACGGCTGCACTGGAGATGGAGGGCTACTACAGCGCTTCCAGCACCGGTGGACTGATGATGCCAAAGGAGAGTGCTGAGAGCGGCTGGTTCCGCTTCACGGTGCGGCTGGAGCGGGACGAATCGGCAGGAAATCCCCGGGACGGCGGTTGACAAACAGGCCCCGGACCGCTACAATGGAGAAAAACGCCAAACAGATCGGGGAGGCGGCCACATGAAAAGAAAAATTCCCCGCGTCCTTCTGGCGGGTACGGGCAGCGGGTGCGGCAAGACCACCGCTGTCTGCGCCATTCTCCAGGCTCTGGTGGACCGGGGGATGCGGCCGGGGGCATTCAAGAGCGGTCCGGACTATATCGACCCCATGTTTCACAGCCGGATTATCGGCGCGAAGAGCGCCAATCTGGACCCCTTCTTTTTTGATGAAAATACCCTGCGTCTCCTGCTGGCCAAAAACGGGGCGGACCGGGACGTGTCCGTCATCGAGGGGGCTATGGGATACTACGACGGGGCGGGGCTGACCACCTCCGGGGCCAGCAGCTGGGAGACGGCGTGCCGGACGGATACACCCGCCGTGCTGGTAGTACCGGCCAGGGGCGCAGCCCTCTCCGTGCTGGCGGTCATCGGCGGCTTCCTGGACTTTCAGACCGGCAGCCGCATCCGGGGCGTGCTCCTCAGCCGCTGTACCGCCATGACCTATCAGGGGCTGGCATCGGAGATCCGGCGGCGCTTCGGCGGCAGAGTGGAGCCACTGGGCTTCCTGCCGGAGATGCCGGCGTGCGCCCTGGAGAGCCGCCATCTGGGGCTGGTCACGGCCGCCGAGGTAGAGGGATTGCGGGAGAAGATGCGCCTTCTGGCCCGGCAGGCGGAGGAGACCATCGACCTGGACGGCCTGCTGAAGCTGGCGGACGGCGCGCCGCCGCTGGAATACGAGCCGCTGGCTATGGAGCGGCGGGAGAGAGTGCGTATCGCCGTGGCCAGGGACCGGGCTTTCTGCTTCTACTACGAGGACAGCCTGGAGCTGCTGGAGGAGCTGGGGGCAGAGCTGGTGAACTTCAGTCCGCTCGCCGCCCCGCGCCTGCCGGGGAATATCCAGGGGCTGTACCTGGGCGGCGGCTATCCGGAGCTGTATGCAAAGGAGCTGTCGCGCAACGAGGGGGTGCGCCGGTCCATCCGGGAGGCGGTGGAGGGAGGGCTGCCCTGTGTCGCCGAGTGCGGCGGGTTCATGTATCTGACGGAGGATATCGGCGGATGGCCCATGGCGGGCTGCCTGCCGGGGAAGTGCTGGGATATGGGCCGGCTGACCCGGTTCGGCTACGTGACCCTGCGGGCCAAGGAGGACAACCTCCTCTGCCGGGCGGGGGAGGAGATTCGAGCCCACGAGTTCCACCATTGGGACGCGGAGCGTCCCGGCAAGGCCTTCACCGCCCGGAAGTCCGGCGGCAGGACGTGGGACTGCGCCGCGGCCTCAGAGCGGCTGTACGCCGGATTCCCCCACTTTCATTTTTACGCCAATCCGCGCTTCGCGGAAAATTTTTATGAAGCGTGCATAAAGGAGAAGCACCGCCATGCCTGAAATTGTAAAACCGATGGATATAGAAAACCGCAGCTTTCAGATTATCACGGAATTGCTGGGGGATCGGGTTCTGGACGCAGAGAACGAGCTGGTCGTCAAGCGGGTGATCCACACCACAGCCGACTTCGACTATGCGGACAATCTGTGCTTCTCCCCCCGCGCGGTGGAGCGGGGGATTGCCGCTCTGCGGGCGGGCTGCGACATTGTCACCGACACCCAGATGGCGCGGGCGGGGATCAATAAAACCGTCCTGGGCCGGCTGGGAGGCGAGGTCCGCTGCTTTATGTCTGATCCGGATGTGGCCGCCGAGGCCAAGGAGCGGGGGATCACCCGGGCCATGGTGTCCATGGAGCGGGCGGCGGCGCTGGAGAAGCCCTGCATCTTCGCCATCGGCAACGCGCCCACAGCACTGTTTACACTGTTTGACTTGGTGATGGCCGGGAGGCTGTCCCCGGCACTGATCGTGGGGGCGCCGGTTGGGTTTGTCAACGTGGTGGAGAGCAAGGAACAGATCATGACCGCCGAGGTTCCTTACATTGTAGCCCGGGGGCGGAAGGGCGGCAGCAACGTGGCCGCCGCCATCTGCAACGCCATGCTCTACCAGATTGCGCGATAGTATGGACGAGTATATCGTCAAGGGCGGCAAGCGTCTGCGCCTGGGCTACACCACCGGTTCGTGTGCGGCGGCTGCGGCCCGGGCCGCAGCCTGTATGCTTCTGACCGGCCGCCGGCTGGAGCAGGTGGAACTGACCACGCCCAAGGGGCTCCGCTTGACGCTGCCTGTGCGGGAAATACGTATGGAGGAGACCTCTGTCTCCTGCGCCATTGAGAAGGACGGCGGGGACGACCCGGATGTGACCACCGGCGCGCTGATTTTTGCCTATGTGTCCCGCCGGGCGGAGCCGGGGGTGGATATCGACGGCGGCGAAGGCGTAGGCCGGGTCACCAAGCCGGGTCTGGACCAGCCGGTGGGCGCGGCGGCCATCAACAGCGTACCCCGCCGGATGATCCGGGAGAATGTAGAGGCTGAGCAGCGCCTGGCGGACGATCATGGCGGGCTGTCGGTGGTGATTTCCGTACCCGGCGGCGAGGCGCTGGCCCGGCGAACCTTCAATCCCCGGCTGGGCATCGTGGGAGGCATCTCCATCATCGGCACTACAGGCATCGTGGAGCCCATGAGCGAGCAGGCGCTGGTGGATACCATTCGGGTGGAGCTGCGGCAGCGGCGGGAGAGCGGTACGCTATATGCGCTGCTGACCCCGGGGAACTACGGGTCGGACTTCATTCGGGACGGCCTGGGCCTGGACCCGGCGGCGGCGGTGCAGACCTCCAATTTTATCGGCGACGCGGTGGATATGTGCCGGGAGCTGGGCTTTCGGGGCGCACTGTTGGTGGGACATGCGGGTAAGCTGGTCAAGCTGGCCGGCGGGATGCTGAATACCCACTCAAAATACGGCGATTGCCGGATGGAGATCATCGCCGCCCATGCCGCCGCCGGGGGTCTCCCTCCCGGGACGGCGGACGCCCTGCTCCAATGCGCGGCCTGCGACGAGGCGGTGCGCCTTCTGGAGTCGGAGGGCCTCTGGGAGGGGACGGCGTCGCGGCTGATGGAGCGGCTCGGCTTCCATCTGCGGCGCAGAGCCGGGGAGGATTTGGAGATAGGCGCTATAATGTTCTCTAAGGTCTGCGGCGAGCTGGGACGCACAGAAAATGCCGGGGAGCTTCTATTGAATATAGGAAATGGTATGCCGAAAGGAGATACTTGAATATATGGTACATTTTGTAGGCGCCGGCAGCGGCGCTGCGGATCTCATCACGGTGCGCGGCGCACGGCTGCTGGGTGAGGCGGATGTGGTGATCTACGCGGGAAGTCTGGTGAATCCGGCGCTGCTGGAATACACAAGAAAGGACTGTGAGATACACAACAGCGCGGAAATGACGCTGGAGCAGGTCCTGGAGGTGGTGAAAAAGGCGGAGGCAGCGGGCATGACCACCGTCCGGCTGCACACCGGGGACAGCAGCATCTATGGCGCGGTACGGGAACAGTTCGACCAGCTGGAGGCGCTGGGTGTCGAATACGACGTATGTCCGGGGGTCAGTTCCTTCTGCGGTGCTGCTGCGGCGCTGCGGGCGGAGTACACTCTGCCGGAGGTGAGCCAAACGGTCATCATCACCCGCGCGGCCGGGCGCACGCCGGTGCCGGAGCGGGAATCCGTCCGCTCCCTGGCTGCCCACGGGGCCACCATGGTGCTGTTTCTCAGCACCTCCCTGGCGGAGAAGCTCCAGGAGGACCTGCTGGCCGGGGGGTATGCCCCGGATACGCCGGCGGCGGTGGTCTACAAGGCCACCTGGCCGGAGGAGCGGACTCTTCGCTGTACGGTGGGGACCTTGGCAAAGACTGTGTCGGATAACGGCCTGACCAAGACCTCCCTGCTGATCGTGGGCGGGTGTCTGGGCGATGAATACCAGCGATCAAAGCTGTACGACCCGGGCTTTACCACCGAATTCCGGGCGGGAGAGACACAGAATGGATGACGCCGGACGGGGCGGGACCCGGCTGGCCGTCTTCGCCTTCAGCCGCCGGGGGATGGACACTGCCCGGCGGATCGCCTGCGCCCTGGAGGACGCGGAGTGCCGCCTGTACGCGGCCAAACGGCTGGCGGAGGGGGCGTTCGCGCCGGTGGAGGGTCCTTTGGCAGATTTTACCGGCCCCATTTTCCGGCGGGAGGATGCGCTGGTGTTTGTCAGCTCCTGCGGCGTTGCCGTGCGGGCGGTCGCGCCCCATGTGCGCAGCAAAAGCGACGACCCGGCGGTGATCGCGGTGGATGAGACGGCCCGGTTCGCAATTCCGCTGCTGTCCGGGCATATCGGAGGAGCCAACCGGCTGGCAGAGCGCCTGGCGGATGCCCTGGGGGCGGAGGCGGTGGTCACCACGGCCACAGACGCCAACGGGCGCTTCTCCGTGGACGCCTGGGCGGCGGAACGGGGGCTGTGCATCGACGGCCTGCCGGAGGCCAAGGCGGTTTCCGCCGCCATCCTGGAGGGGGACGTACCGCTGAAAAGCGATTTTCCCCTGGCGGGGTCCCTGCCCCCCGGCGTGACAGCGGGGGAGGCGGGGCCGGTGGGCATCTGCGTCTCCTGGCGGAGGCAGTCCCCCTTTGAAAAGACCCTGCTGCTGGCGCCGCCGGTGGTCCGATTGGGCGTCGGATGCCGTCGGGGTACGGCGGCGGAGACCATCGCCGCCGTGGTCCGGGAAGCCCTGGACCGGCATGGGGTGCACCCTCGGGCGGTAAAATGCGCCGCGTCTATTGATCTGAAGCGGGACGAGCCTGGGCTGCTGGACTTCGCGGAGGAGGCGGGGCTGCCGTTGGAGTTCTACTCTGCCGGGGAGCTGGAAAAAATAGAGGGAAGCTTTTCCCCGTCGGCCTTTGTGAAGAGGGTCACCGGCGTGGACAATGTCTGCGAGCGGGCGGCGCTGGCCGGCGGCGGGGAACTGATTATACAAAAGACTGCCCGGGACGGTGTGACCGTGGCCGCGGCGGTGGAGCATTGGGAGGTGCGCTTTGGGTAAGCTGACGATTGTGGGTATTGGCCCCGGCGACTATGAAAATATGACGGTCCGCGCAGACCGGGTCCTGCGGGAGTGTCAGACCATCGTGGGATATCACGTATATGTAGATCTGGTGCGGGAGCGGTATCCCGACAAGGAGTTTCTGACGACCCCCATGACCCGGGAGGCGGACCGGTGCCGCATGGCCTTGGACGAGGCCAAAGGAGGAAAAGATGTGGCTATGGTTTGCTCCGGCGACAGCGGGATCTATGGCATGGCGGGACTGATCTATCAGCTGCGGGGGGCGGCGGCGGAGCCGGAGGTGGAGGTCGTGCCGGGGCTCACCGCAGCGTGCAGTGGCTCGGCGCTGCTGGGCGCGCCTCTGACCCACGACTTCGCCGTCATCAGTCTCAGCGACCGGCTCACACGCTGGGAGAGGATCGAGACTCGTCTGACTGCGGCGGCGGCGGCGGATCTGTCCATCGTCCTCTACAATCCCGCCAGCCGGGGAAGACCGGACTATTTGCAGAGGGCCTGTGATATATTGCTGCGGACGCTGCCGGCGGACCGGCCCTGCGGCGTGGCCCGAAGCATCGGACGGGAGGGGGAGAGCCGGACGGTTTTGCCCCTGGGGCAGCTGCGAGACTTCGCGGCGGACATGTTCTGCACCGTCTTCGTGGGGAACAGCCAGACCCAAATCATTGACGGAAACCTGGTGACCCCCCGGGGGTATCGGGATGTGTAAGCTGTGCGTCTTCGCCGGAACCACTGAGGGCAGAAAGCTGGTGGAGCTGCTGGCGGACCAGCCGGCGGAGGTCACCGCCTGTGTTGCCACGGAGTACGGCGAAGCGCTGCTGGAGGCCCGGGAGGGCCTGACCGTCTCCGCCGGACGGCTGACGGAGGCGGAGATGGAGGCGCTGCTCCGCCGGGAGGGCTTCGACCTGGTGATAGACGCCACCCATCCCTACGCCGCAGAGGTGACGGAGAACATCGTCCGGGCCTGTGAGGCGGTGGGAACGGAGTATCTGCGCCTGCTGCGGGGCAGTGGGGACGCGCCGCAGGGAGCGGTGTGTGTTCCGGACATCGGCGCCGCCGTGACCTATCTGGCGGGTACGGAGGGGAATATCCTTCTGACCACCGGCAGCAAGGAGCTGTCGAAATACGCCTCCCTGCCGGGCTTCGGGGAGCGGGCGTACGCCCGGGTGCTGCCTATGGAGGCATCCCTGGCGGCCTGCCGGGAAGCGGGACTGGGGCCGGACCACATTCTGGCCATGCAGGGTCCTTTTTCCAAAGAAATGAACACCGCCATGCTGCGGGCTGTGTCCGGCCGGTACATGGTGACCAAGGAAACCGGCAGTACCGGCGGCTTTTCAAAGAAGGCGGCCGCAGCGGCGGAGGCCGGAGCGGTCCTGCTGGTGGTGGGCCGCCCGCCCCAGCGGGCAGGCGTGGACTTCGCAGGGGCGGCGGAGATGTTGTCCCGGCGGTTTGGTTTGCGGCTGCGGCCCCGTGTGACCCTGGCGGGCATCGGGCCGGGAAGCGAAGCGGCCATGACGAACGAGGTCCGGAGGGTTCTCCGGGAGGCGGATTGCCTCATCGGAGCAAGGCGGATGCTGGAGGCCGCCGGCGCAGGCGCAAAGCGGCAGCACGAGGCCGTAGCCCCGGAGGAGATCGCCGCACACATCCGTGAGAGCCGGGACTGCTGCCGGTTTGCCGTACTGCTGTCTGGCGACACGGGTTTTTTCAGCGGGGCGAAGCGCCTGATGCCCCTGCTGGAGGACTGCGAGGTGGAGATCCTGCCGGGGCTGAGCTCCCTCCAGGTTTTATGCGCACGTCTGCGGGTATCCTACGAGGACGTGGTCTGTAGGAGCCTCCACGGCCGGGACGGCGATGTGATACCGGATGTGCGGCAGAACCGCCGCGTATTCGTCCTGGTAGGGGGCGCGGAGGGCGTGTCGGGCCTGTGCCATACATTGACGGAGGCCGGACTGGCGGAGGTCCGGGTCAGCGTGGGCGAGCGGCTGGGCTATCCGGAGGAGCAGGTGACCAGCGGCCGGCCGCCGGAGCTGATGGGACGGAGCTTCGCTCCGCTGAGTGCAGTCCTCATTGAGAACAACAGGGCCCGGCCCTTCATCCCCGGTCTGTCAGACGAGGCGTTCCAGCGGGGCCGTGGGCAGGGCGGGGTGGTGCCTATGACCAAGAGAGAGGTGCGCGCCTGCGCCCTGTCCCAGCTGGAGCTGACCCGGGAGGCGGTGTGTTGGGACATAGGAGCCGGGACGGGGTCGGTGTCCATTGAGATGGCTCTGCTGGCACGGGAGGGCCGGGTGTACGCCGTGGAAAAAAAGCCGGAGGCCCTGGCGCTGCTGGAGGAGAACCGACGGCGGTTCCACACGGCCAACGTGGAGATCGTTGCCGGGGCTGCACCGGAGGCGTGTAGAAGCCTGCCCGCCCCCACCCATGCCTTTATCGGCGGCAGCGCGGGGAATCTGCGGGAGATTGTGGAGCTGCTGCTGGAGAAATCCCCCAAGGTACGTATCACGGCGGCGGCGGTGTCCCTGGAGACGGCGGCGGAGCTGACAGCCATCGGAAACGGGATTTTTGCCGGGGACTACGCCGCTTCCTGCATCACTGTGGCCCGGGACCGGCGTGCGGGGCGCTATCACCTGATGGCGGGACAGAACCCAGTGTATCTGTTCACATTCCAGCGGTAAGGGGGTGGAGGGCATGTACTGGTCCCTGTTGGCGCTGGTCATCGGGTTTGGAATGGATTTACTCCTGGGGGACCCCCAGGGATGGCCTCACCCGGTGGCGGCCATCGGAAAGCTGATTTCTGTACTGGAGCGGTCTTTACGGCGGGCTTTCCCTGTCTCTCCCAAAGGGGAGCGGCTGGCCGGCGGCGTGTTGTGGCTGATAACGGTGTCGGTCTCTGCGGCAGTCCCGATCCTGATTTTATGGGGCTGCCATGCCGTCAGTCCCTGGCTGAGGTTAGCGGTGGAGAGCGTGATGTGCTGGCAGATTCTGGCGGTCCGGTCTCTGCGGACGGAGAGCATGAAGGTCCACGCCGCCCTGGCCGGAGGGGACGTGGAGCGCGCCCGGCGGGCGGTGAGCATGATCGTGGGCCGGGATACAGCCCGGCTGGACGCGGCTGGCATTGCCCGGGCGGCGGTGGAGACAGTGGCGGAGAACACCTCCGACGGAGTGGTGGCGCCTATGGTCTTCCTGGCCCTGGGCGGCGCGCCCCTGGGCTTCTTCTATAAGGCGGTGAACACCATGGACTCCATGCTGGGGTATGTAGAGCCGCCCTACCGTCATATCGGGTTGGTTCCCGCCAGGATGGATGACGTGATGAACTATCTCCCCGCCCGGCTGTCGGCGCTGCTGATGCTTGCGGCAGGGGGGCTGCGAGGGATGGACGTCCGGCGGGGCTGGCGAATTTTCCGCCGGGATCGGTACAACCATGCCAGCCCCAACTCGGCCCAGACGGAGTCGGTGTGCGCGGGGCTGCTGGGCCTGCGGCTGGCGGGGGATGCGTGGTATCACGGCGCACTCCACAAGAAGCCCTATATCGGCGATCCGGTCCGGGAGGTCGAGCCAGAGGACGTCCCCCGGGCCTGCCGGCTGCTCTATGGGACGGCGTTTTTGTCGCTGCTGCTGTGCGGCGGGGTACGGCTGGCTGCCTGTCTATGCCTGTGAGCCTCTATCTTTCACATGAAATATTTTGCAAGACCCCGCAAAACCTTGTGGAACAGCGCATAACGCCGCATTTCCTGACAGCACACCACCCCAATTACTACGAATTTACTACCAAGGGATGAGCTTTGATACGACGAAACACCGGGAAATGCGGACATACGGTTTTGCGCCGCCTTTTGAACTGCCCCTGAAAATCACATATCGCCCGACTGAATAGGCCGTCTTTTCTGCATGGAAAAGGCGGCTTTTTCTATGCCCATACATAGCCGTCTGTCTCGCCGCAGGCGGCTAAATCCATGAAAGGAGGGAACCCCAAAATGGCGAAACCGAAAGTGATAAGCGTAGCGAATCAAAAGGGTGGAGTTGGCAAAAGCACCACCGTCTACAACCTGGGGGCCGGTCTTGCGCTGGAAGGAAAGAAAGTCCTGCTGCTGAACGTAGACCCCCAGGGCGACCTGACCAAGATGTTGGGCCAGCGCAAGCCCCACGAGCTGCCGTTGAGCCTTGCAAACGCCATGAATGATGTAGTGGCCGGGGCAGAGCCAGCCGGACACCCGGAGATCATGCGCCACCATGAGGGCTTTGACTTTGTGCCGGGAAACCGCAGCCTGTCCGCCGTGGAGGTGGGGCTGGTGAACGTGATGAGCCGGGAAACGGTACTGCGTCAGTATGTGGACAGCGTGAAGCGGGACTATGACTATGTTCTGCTGGATTGCCGCCCCTCGCTGGGTATGCTGGTCATCAACGCCCTGTCCGCGTCGGACTATGTGCTGATACCCGTTCAGGCGGACTATCTGGCGGCGGAGGACATGACGGAGCTGGTGGGCACGGTGCGGAGCATCCAGCGTCAGATCAACCCCCGGCTGAAAATCGGCGGCGTGTTCCTGACGATGGCAAATGAAACCACGTTCCGCAAGGACATTGTGAACAGCGTCAAATCCAATTTTGGACGGCACCTGCCTGTGCTGGACACGGTGATCCCGTCCACTGTTCGGCTGGCGGAGATCAGCACGGCGGACAAGAGCATTTTCCAGTACGAACCCAGGGGACGGGCGGCGGACGCCTACCGCAAACTGACAAAGGAGGTGCTGGAAATTGGGCAAAAAGAGCGCAGCCGGACTTCTGACCTCAGTAGATAGCATCTTTACCACCCAGGAGGAACGGGACAACGCCCAACGCAGTTATGTGATCGACCTGCCCGCCGCTCAAATCAGCGACTTTCCCGACCACCCGTTCAAGGTGCGGATGGACGAGGAAATGGAGCAGATGGTGGAGAGCGTCAGGGAGCGTGGTGTCCTCTCTCCTGCGCTGGTGCGGCCCATGCCGGACGGCGGCTATCAGATGGTGTCGGGCCACCGGCGCAAGCTGGCGGCGGAACTGGCAGAGTTGCCCACAATGCCCTGTATCGTCCGGGAGCTGACCGATGATGAAGCCATCATTATCATGGTGGACAGCAACCTCCAGCGGGAGCAAGTCTTACCGTCAGAAAAGGCATTTGCCTATAAAATGAAGCTGGACGCCATGAAACGTCAGGCGGGCAGACCAAGTAAAGAAAATGGTGCAACAGTGTTGCCCCATTTTTCAGGGAAGAAAAGTCGTCAAATTTTGGCGGAGCAATCTGGCGAAAGCCATGAACAAATCCGAAAGTATATTCGCCTGACCAACCTCACGCCGGAACTGCTGGACATGGTGGACAATTCTGTGCTGAAAGAAAAGGACAAACCGCAAATGGCCCTGCGCCCCGCCGTGGAGTTGTCCTATCTGCCGGAGAACGAGCAAACCGCCTTGTTGGAGATCATGGAGAGCGAGGACTGCACCCCCTCCCACGCCCAGGCCATCAAAATACGGGACTTTTCCGAAAAGGGCAAACTGAACCCCGACGTGATCCTGTCCATCATGCAGGAGGAAAAGCCCAATCAGGTGGAGCAATTCAAAATGCCCCGGA
>CAJTYO010000058.1 GCA_910584045.1 uncultured Oscillospiraceae bacterium
GTCAGGGCCTCCACCTGGTCGTGGGTAACGTAGATGATGGTGGTGCCCAGCTCCCGGTGGATGCGCTGGAGCTCGCTTCTCATATCGATGCGCAGGCGGGCGTCCAGATTGCTCAGGGGCTCGTCCAGAAGGAGCAGCTTGGGATTGGAGGCCACGGCGCGGGCGATGGCCACGCGCTGCTGCTGGCCGCCGGAGAGCTCGTTGGGATAGCGATCGATATACTCCTCGATGCGCATCATCCGCAGAGAATCCTGGATGCGCTTGTCGATTTCCGCCTTGGGCAGCTTCTGGATCTTCAGGCCGAAGGCGATATTCTCCTTCACCGTCATGTGGGGCCACAGGGCGTAGGACTGGAACACCAGGTTCAGGCCCCGCTTGCTGGGCTCGGCGTAGTAGGCGATGTCGGCGTTGATCATCTCCTCGCCGTCGATGGT
The DNA here is from genome assembly GCA_910584045.1 of uncultured Oscillospiraceae bacterium. Classification (GTDB taxonomy): domain Bacteria; phylum Bacillota; class Clostridia; order Oscillospirales; family Oscillospiraceae; genus Pelethomonas. The sequence goes on from CAJTYO010000058.1 coordinate 435, forward strand.
CATCACGCCGTTCTGGGGCTTCTCCAGGCCGGAGACCACGCGCAGAGTGGTGGTCTTGCCGCAGCCAGAGGGGCCCAGCAGGGTCATGAAATCGCCGTCCTCTATGACCAGATTGATGTCCCGCAGGACGTGGTTGTCGCCGTAGAATTTATCGATATGCTTCAGTTCAATTCTGCTCATTGTGTCAACCTTTCCTTTCTATTTGTTCCGTCCCGGGTCACCATGCCTTGCCGATATCCGCACCAAAGCGGTTGGCAATGATGTAGCACACCAAGATAAACAGCAGCACACACACGGAGATGGCGTCGGCCATCTGGTTATAGCCCTCCTGGGAGTACGTAAAGGCCAGATAGGACATGGTCTGGGTATGCTTATCCATCATGATGATGATGAGGTCCAGCTCCTTGGCAATGCTGATGAAGGTCAGCATGAAGCCGGAGATAAAGCCGTTTTTGGCCAGGGGCAGGACGATCTTGCCCATGCGCTGCCAGAAGTTGGCGCCGTTGATATCGGCGGCCTCCTCCAGCTCTACGGCTATCTGCATCATGTTGGCGGTGCCGGATCGGCTGGCGAAGGGGAAGTGCTTGACCACGCTGGTCAGGACGATGAGGGTGAAGGTGCCGTACAGGGAGGGGATCAGCCCGCCCATACGGGGCTGGGAGAACATGGCCACGTACATGGAGGAGAAGGCCACGCCGCTCATCAGGTAGGGCACGAACACCAGCTGCTCCGTGGCGGAGCCGTACCACTTGCCGCGGCCGCGGGTGGAGATGTAGCCCAGGAACTGGCCGCACAGGGCGGTGATGATGGAGCCGACGAAGGTCAGGCGGACGGTGTTCCAAACGGCCTTGCCGAACTCCGCGTTGCGGAAGATACCCTCCATGCTGGTGTAGGTCTGGGCCTCGTCCAGGGTGCCGATCCAGTTGTAGAGGGTCAGGTTGTTCAGGCCGTAGCCGTTGCCGGTGGTGACCTGAAAGGTCTCCATGACCAGCACGAACATGGGGGCCACCATGGCGAAGAACAGGAAGACCACCAGGAAACTCATCAGAGGTATCTTGGCTCCGCCCAGGTGCATCTCGTTGGAGCGGCCGCCCTTGCCGCCGATGGTGGCATAGGACTTGCGCACGCCGATGATCCGCTGGTTGGAGAAGATGATCAGGGCCGCCAGGCTGATGAGCACCAGGCTCATGGCGAAGCCCACGCCCTGGGGACCGCCGTTGATGAAGGTCTTCATCTTGGTGGCCAGGGTGAAGTAGCCGATCCGGGAGCCCAGGTTGGCCGCCACACCGTAGGTGCCGATGGATTTGCTGAGGGTCATGACCAGGGCGGAGAGGATGCTGGGCAGCACCAGGGGCAGGGTGATGGATTTCAGAATCTGCACCTTATTGGCGCCGCAGATCTCGCCCATCTCCTCCAGCTCCGAGTTGATGGAGCGCAGGGCGGAGGAGACGTGTATGTAGGAGAAGGCGTAGTAGTGCAGGCTCATACAAAGAACAATGGCCACGGGGCCGTAGGCCAGCCAGTCGGGAATGGGGATGCCGAGGCCGGCCAGGAAGCCCAGGGAGCCTGAGGTCTTGTTGCGGAACACCGCCAGCCAGGCCAGGGCCTTGCACCAGGAGGGGATCATGTAGGGGATAACCACCAGCATGCCCAGCAGCTTCTTGCCGGGGATGTCGGAGCGGACCATCAGCCAGCCCAGAACGGAGCCCAAAGGCACCGATACGATGACCGTGAAGAAGCCCACCACCAGTGAGTTCTTCAGCGGGCCCCACAGGGTGGCGCCGGACAGCTTGCTTACCAGGATATACCGCCAGTAGTACAGCGTAAAGTCGCCCACCTCCCCGCCGTACCGCTTGGCCTCGGCGCGGGCCAGAGTGAAAGTGGAGGCGATCATCTGCAGCAGGGGGATCACGATCAGGCAGAACAGGATGACTAAGCTGATCGCGACAATCATGTTGAACGGGTTCTTCACCACGTTCAGAAACTGGTTTTTAAGTCTGGTCTTGTTGAACGGCCGGCGTTCTCTCTTGCTTTTCACATTGTTGCTCCTTTCATCATATCAGACTGTCCGCGCCGCTGCGGAACATAATAGCGCTCATCTGTCTCTCCCTTTCCCACCTTTCATCGAACACGTTTCCGAAATTTGATTACTGAGGTAATTATAGCAAACCCGTGCAATATCGTCAATTACTTTGGGCTTCAAAAAGAATTTTTCGCCGTTTTGTCTATATGTGTGGCGGCAAACTTGGTGGAATTCACAATTTCTTAAAAATTAGACGCAACTTTTCGACGGCTTTATTCCGCGGTGCTTTATTTTATGCAAATGTTTCCGTAAAATATTCGCTGTTGATAGGATTTTGCCGCCTGCTTTTATTCACAATTTGTTTTCCTAATTCAAAAATACCTGATAGCTGTATCTGCACATAAACTCAGAAGTTATACAAACAGTAAATAAAACAGTTGAAAATTGCCTCCGCCTGTGTTATGCTGGTTTACAGAGGATGTGGGCACAAATCGTATTGAAATACAGCAGAAATCTGCACGCTTCCTCGCAAAGAAGGAGATAGAGGCTGCATTGGGATTGAACGGGGAGGCGGATATGAAACGAGTGAGGAAACTTATATGGGTAATTTTGGCGCTGTATCTGTTACCGGCGCCGGTCTGTGGCAGGGCGCTGGCATCCGACGGCGGCCTGCCTTTTTCAGATGTGAAGGAGGAAGACTGGTTCTGCGAAGCGGTGTCCTATGTCCTGGAGCATGGCCTGATGACTGGTACGGATGGCGGCACGTTTTCTCCGGACGCAGTTACCTCCCGGGGGATGGTTGTTACGGTCCTTCACCGTTTGGAGGGAGGGCCGGCCACACCTGAGGCGGACTTTGTGGACGTGCCCGCCGGGCAGTGGTACACCGCCGGAGCCTCCTGGGCCGCTGCCAACGGACTGGTGGATGGATATGGGGACGGGCGGTTCGGCCCGGAGGACGAGGTGACCCGCGAGCAGCTGGCAGCTGTTTTATATCGTTACTGTCAATTCAAGGCATATGTGACCGCCGCACCTGCTGATGTATCCGATTTCTCCGATGCCGGACAGATCAGCGGCTATGCCGTAGAACCGGTGGGTTGGGCTGCGGCCAACGGCATTCTTTCCGGCAGGGAGGATGGGTCGCTCGCACCTCGGAGCGGGGCGACCCGTGCGGAGGCCGCCGCCGTTCTTACCCGGTTTCACCAGGATGTCGTATCTCCACTCGAGCTCTCCCCCGCGCTCCCTCCGGAGGATGGAATCCAGCCGCCGCCCCGGGAGGTACAGTCCCCGCCTGCGGCGGAAAAGTCGGAGGATTTGGAGTCTGTGCCGCCCCTTGAGACCGTCCTTCCGTTTGTCCCCACACCGGAGACCCCCAACGTGCCGGCAGTCGTCCGGCCTCCGGATCCGGTCGAAACAGATCCGCCGCCCGCCGTCCTGGAAGGCGTGCGCATTCTGCGGAATGGGCAGGAGCTGGAGGCCGGGGGCGCGGTGCGCCCCGGCGACGCGCTGACGGCGGTTGCCGTTCCTTACGGCGCTGTCTGCGACGTGGTGTGGACTACCCGGGAGAAGCGGGCAGAGGGCACAGCCTACACTGTGGACACTCAGGACCTGGGCGGGGATGTTCTGGTCTCCGCCTCCGGGCGGGACGGCTATACCGGCATGGCCGCCACCCACGCCGCTGTCACCGGAGAGCTGGAGGGAACATTCCCTCAGACAGAGCCGGAGACGGTCTCCATCCCTGTTGATAGGGGTTTAGGCCGGGTGGCCGTTTGTCTGGCGGGGGACGAGACGGCTGCATGGGCGGAACTGAGCGCCGGGCTGTCCGCCGCTCCGGAGGGCGAAAGCTTTCAGCTGATGCTGTCCGCGCGGTTTGACGAGGCGGCGTCTGCCGGGGACTACAGGTGGTTGAGGGTTGTCCTCACACCCTTCCAGGGGGAGCATTTTGACAGCGTACCCGAGGGGTGCTGCTTCGATATGGCGAGCGGGGCGGAGCTTGAGAAAGTCCATATCGAGGAGTGGGAAGCCGGCGGCTATGTCATGACCTGGCCCAGGCCGGAAGGACCCGCGAACTTACTCCTTACCCTCTCTATAAACAACCGGGAGCAGATGCTGGAGATCACTTTCCACACCCCGGAGGAAACTGGATTGTGGCACGAAACCGACAGCTGGGAGGATGCCCAGGGGGCGCTGGCTGAGGGGAAAGATGTGCGCTACACCGGTAAAAAGGACGCCGTTCTCTCCACATCGCTGGAGCTGGCGGAATCCCAGCGTCTGGCGGTCCCGTCGGCCGTGCTGACCGTGGCGGCGGACGCTTCCCTGGTCATCCCGGTCTCGACCCGTGCGGATCTGGACCGTCTTGTGGTGGAGAGCGGGGGCTGGGTGGAGGTTGACGGTACCCTGACCATCCGGCATGGCGGCCAGGAGACGGGAGGGGAGACCCTCCTGTCTGGGACGCTCCAGGTGGCCGATGCAGGCATGGTGAACGTCCTCGACGCGCTGACTGTGACCGGGAGCGGATGTATAGCGCTCTCCGGTCTGAACAGCCAGCTTACCGTTGCCGGTACGTTCCTCAATTATGGCACGCTGTCCGCAGGATCCGGCAGTCTGGCCTTGATAACCGGACACAGCGAGAACCACGGGCTTATGGCGGCGGATGGCGGCATCGTGACCCTGTCGGATAAGCGCCGGGCGCTGCTCAATACCGGCAAAATCAGTGTGGAGCTCCGCCAGCTTTGCCTGGACCCGGAGTATCCGGATTGGCTCGAGAATGTTGGGTCTCTGAACATTTTAGGCACGACGCTGCTCAACTCCGGACATATCTCCGGTACTGGGAAGGTCTCTATCGAGAGGCTGGACGACCTGAGCGGCTACAGAAGCGGCCTTGTGCAGCCGAAAACGGAGGAGGGCTCCGGCCCCACCGGCTTCGTCCTTGACCCGGCGGAGACGGTGGACGTGCTCCGCTTTCCCGGGGAGCTGACCAATGTGGAAAATGGCGTCTGTGAATTGATACGGACAGAGTTGGAATAGAGAAGAGGCGGCCGGGTTGATTCGGCCGCCTCTCTCTATTTCGCCGCGCGCTGCACGGCTTGGGAGGCCGGTGCAAAAGCCGCCTCCGGATAGCATATCTCCAGGAATTCCCGCCCCGCCTCGGTAGCGGTCAGCGCCTGGGGCAGGATGGAGCAGATGTGCTGGTCCCTTCTCTCTCCAGTGACGGCCATAACGAAGGTTCCGCTCTCATCCGCCAGGACCTCTACCGCGCCGCCCTCCTCCAGGGAGGCCAGGTCCGCCCGGGGCAGAAACGCCGCGTCTACGCCGCCGTCCTCCAGTGCCTGGGCTGTGATGCCCCCGGCGGTGCCAATGGTAACAGTGACGGGTTCCTCCACCGTGCATTCCAGCGCCGTCAGTGCATTCTCCAGAAGACGGGAGAGATCGTCTAAACAGCCCAGCATCCGGTCCGTGTCCTCCCAGCCAACTACCACCTCTACCGTCAGATGGTCCAGCAGGATGGGGTGCGGTTCCTCCGCGGTCTGGTCCGGCGCGGGCTTCTCCGCCGGCGGGCCGGGCGGTTCTGCAGACGGAGGCGCCGGACTGCCGCAGGCCGTCAGCAGCAGGCAGGCTGCCAGCAGGACCGTCAGAATCTTTCCGGCCATTACGCCAGCCCCAATGCCGCCATCTCCGCGGCAACCCGCTCCTCGCAGGAGCGCATGGCCAGGATAGTCCGCTCCATCAGTACATCCAGGTCCCAGCCCAGACGCTCCGCTCCCTGCCGGATCACATCACGGCTGCATCCGGCTGCAAACTTTTTGTCTTTGAATTTCTTCTTCAGGCTGCTGACCTCCATGTCCTGTACGCTCTTGCTGGGGCGCATACGGGCGGCGGCCCCGATGAGGCCCGTCAGCTCATCGGCCGCAAAGAGGACCTTCTCCATCTCGTGTTCGGGTGCGACTTCAGAACACAGGCCATAGGCGTGGCTGACCACCGCGTGTATCAGCCTCTCCTCCATCCCGGCCTTCCGGAGGAGCTCTGGAGCCTTCTGGCAGTGCTGGTCCGGCCACTGCTCGAAGTCTATGTCGTGCAGAAGGCCCGCCAGGGACCAGAAGCCCGCTTCTTCGCCATAGCCCAGCTCCCCGGCGTACCAAGCCATGACACCCTCCACCGTCAGGGCGTGGAGGATATGAAAGGGTTCCTTGTTGTATTGGCGCAGCAGAGCCAGCGCCTCTTCTCTGGTGTGGGGCATGGTGTCGTTCTCCTTTGTAATATGTGTAGTTTCAGCAGATGAGACAACCGAGTAAGGTCATCACGTCCTCCGCCCGGCGGTAGGACTGGTCCGCCAGTCTGTGGAACAGCTTTTGCAGGCAGGGGTCCAAGGTCTCCTCGGCGGCCCGCCGGTAGTTCATACCGTTACATGCCTCCTGGTGATAGCAGGTGCGCAGGGCCTGAGAGGGGTCCTCCCAGTGGAGGCGCTCCACAGTGACAGCCTGGGCGTACCGGCTGCCGGTAATGAGGAAGTAGGCGGCGCACAGCTCCTTTGCGGCGGCGCGCTTCTCCGCCGCCGCCCGTCGCAGCAGACGGATCGCCCGCTGGTCCCGCATCCGGCAGGACAGTGCCTGGCAGCACCGGCTCTCCGCCAGCTCCTCCTGTAAAAAGCCCTCCAGCACCTCCAGGGATTCCCCTGCCTCAGTGCCCATGCAGCATGGGTTGCGCTCCGCGCCGGGCAGATTGTCCTCGCCGCCCTCCTCCTGCCGGGGGGCGGGTACGGCTGCCCCGGCTTCCGGAACCGGAGGCGGAGCGGGACGCACCGCCTGGGGCGCGTCCGTCATGCCCGCAGCGGCGGGGTCGGCGGCGAAGGGGTCCATGCCGGGGCTGACCCGCTGCCAAACCTGGTCGTATACGCGGAAGTCGTAGGCGGGGGACGGGGCCTGCCCGCCGAACTGGGTGTTTTCCATAGCAACAGCCTCCTTTACTAGGCCATTGTATGTGAAAGCCCCGAAAATGGTTATTCTTTAGAAATTCCGTTCGCAAGAGATTGCAGATGCTCCGCCGCCAGGCGGTAGCCCTCGAAGCCGTACCCGGCGAAGGTTTTGCAGCAGGCCAGGCGGACATAAGATACCTGCCGGAAATCCTCCCGCTTACTCACGTCGGACAGGTGGACCTCCACCGCCGGCAGGCCCACCGCCTTCAGCGCGTCCAGAAGGGCCACGCTGGTGTGGGTGTAGGCAGCGGGGTTGATGACGATGCCGTCAACCCTCTGATAGGCCCTCTGGATGGCGTCCACCAGTTCCCCCTCGTGGTTGGACTGAAAGATTTCGCACGCAATGCCCAGCTCGCCGCAGGAGTCCCGGACATAGCGCTCCAAATCGGCATAGGTTTGCTTTCCGTATATGTCCGGCTCCCGGATGCCCAGCATGTTCAGATTGGGACCGTTGAGGAACAGTATTTTCACAGCGCGTTCAGCTCCTTCTCAATTTTCTCCACCGCGTCCCTGATGGTCCCGTCGTTCTCTGCGACCAGATCCGCGAAGGCGGTATACAGCGGCTCCCGCCGCCGCCACAGCTCCCCCAGGTCCGTACTCTGGGACACGGGCCGTCCCGCCGTAGACAACCGGGTCAGGTCCCGGCGGATGTGGACGATGACGCCGTTTTGATGGAGGGGAGCGTAGTTCTCCCGCCGGGTGACCACGCCGCCCCCGGTGCTGAGGACGCAGCCCGTGCGGGCCCCGGCCTCCTGAACGATCCGGGTCTCCAGGGCGCGGAAGGCGTCCTCGCCGTCCTGGGCGAAAATCTCCGGGATGGACTTTCCCGCCCGCTCTGCAGCCAGCCGGTCCAGATCCACGAATTTCTTCCCCAGCCGGCGGGCCAGAGCGCGGCCTATGGCGCTCTTACCACAGCCGGGCATCCCGATGAGCACCACGTTCCCAGTCTGCCGGACCAGCTCTGAGAGCACCGCCTCGGTGCGCTCTGCGGCGATGCTCCCGCCGGTGAACAGCTCTGCGGCACGCCGCGCCTGGGCCACCAGCATGGGCAGGCCGCAGGAGGACGGGACGCCACGCACCTCGGCCTCCATCAGCAGAGCGGTGCGCAGAGGATTGTAGATGGCGTCCAGCACGCCGGTGAGATGAGGAAAATCCGACAGGGACACAGGCGAGACGCCGCACTTGGGGTACATACCCACCGGGGAGGTGTTGATCAGAACCCCCGCGTCCCGGTGGCGGGAGAGGTTCTGGTAGTTGTCCTCTCCGCGGCGGGAGACCACGACAACCTGGGCCGCTCCCAGCTCCCGGGCGGCAGCCTGGGCGGTGCGGCTGGTGCCGCCGGAGCCTAGGATCACCACCTTTTTCCCCGACATATCGATGCCGGTCCGCCTGGACAGATAGATCAGACCGTCGATGTCGGTATTGCAGCCTATGAGCCGTCCGTCCCGATTGACGATGGTGTTTACCGCCCCGATGGCCGCGGCCCGAGGGTCCACCTCGTCGCACAGGGGGATCACCGTCTGTTTGTAGGGAATGGTGACGTTCAGCCCTTTGAATTCCCGGCGGCGCAGCAGCTCCTCCACCGCCTCCGGCGGCGTGGGCAGCAGACGGTAGTCGTAGCCTGCCAGAGCCCGGTGGATCTGAGGGGAGAAGCTGTGGCCCAGTTTTTCGCCTAAAAGACCGTATTCTATCATGTTGCAGCCATTCCTATCTTCCTTACTGTTTTTCGCGGAGAAGGGCCAGCAGGGCGTTCTGCTTTTCCTGACGGACCTCCGGACCGTCATACTCTGCGGTCCAGACATAGGCCTCCAGCAGGACGTAGTACAGGCGGTACAGCGACATCCTCTCCCGCCGCGCCGGACTGCCCGACCCCGGAGGTTCTCGTCCGCACAGCGAGGTCAGCCCCGCGCCCCACTCGCTGGCAAACTCAAAGTCCACGTCCCCGAAGACCGCTCGGTCCCCATCAATGACGACGGCAATCTCCCGGGCATCCTCTGTGAGCAGTACATTGCCCTCCCACATGTCCGTGTGGAGAAGCTGGGGCGTTTTAATCTCGTCCAATACGGGCCCGCCCGAGGCAAAGCGGCGGCGCAGAGCGGCAAAAACCTCCGGCGGAAATGGTCTATAGGCCTCCAGCCGGGTCAGGATGTCCTCCGCCTCGAACATAAACGCCTCCCGCCAGGAGCCGAACCGGATGCCCATGGCGATGCGGGACAGATAGCCAAAGCTGTCCCCCTCCACCTGATGGAGACGGTTAAGGTATGTCCCCACCTGGCGGCGGAGACGGCTCTTTTCATCCTCCGGCAGCTTCGCTTCCGCCATAACAACCGAGGGGATGTACTCTACAATCATCCAGTCTCTGGCAATGTGTTGCCGGGAGGCATCCCAGGCCAGGATTCGTGAACAGGGGACCTCCGCCACCTGGCAGAGACCGCACATCAAAACCTCCGCCGCCATCAAATTCAGCTCATGGCCCAGAAGCAGGTGCCGGTTGACAGGCCCCAAACGGAGCACCGCTCGCCGGTGCTCCGGGCCATATTCCACATAGTACGTGGTGTTGAACAGCCCGCCCGACAGCAGACGGCTGCTCCTGATATCCCCTTCTCCCAGGGCGGCATGGAACAGAGCGGCGATCTCCTCCTGGGATGCCTCTTGAAAAAGATGGGAGGCACGGTTCACATCCATAGGTAGGCTCCTTTCGTCAGAATATCTCGCTGTAGGCCCCCAGGAACGTGAAAAACTCATCCTTCTCCAGCTGGCTGAGGACAGCCTGGGTGTCCGCGCTGCGGACGGAGGCGTCCACATCGAAATAGAAGCGGAACTCAAAATCTTTGGCGGGGATGGGACGGCTCTCCAGCTTGCAGATGTTCAATCCCCGGGTGGCGAACTTGGCGATCAGGCTGTAAAGGGAGCCGGGGCGGTGACTGGTGGAGGTGACAAAGGTAATCTTGTTGGCTCCGTCATAAATTTCCAGGTCCTTGGAGATGCAGATGAAGCGGGTGTAGTTGTGGTCGGAGTTGGAGACCTTGTCAGATAGAGAGGTCAGACCGTACAGCGCCCCACAGTCGGCGGAGGCGATGGCAGCCGTGTCCGTGCGCCCGCTCTCGGCCACATACTTAGCGGCGGCGGCGTTATTGGAGAACACAGTGAGCTTCACGCCCCGGGCCTTCAGGAAGTCGCTGCACTGGTTGAGCGACTGCTCGTGGGCCACGATCTCCTTCACATCCTCCAACCTCACCCCCGGGCGGGCCAGGAGGTGGTGCTCGATCTTCAGCTTCAGACTGCGCACAATCTTGCAGTTGTACTTCTCCATCAGGTCGTACACCTCGGTGACGGACCCGGCGGAGGAGTTTTCAATGGGCAGGATGCCATAGCGGCACATACCATTCTCCACCGCCCGGAACACGCCGTCAAACCGGCCGAAGTACATAATCTGGGGCAGGGCAAACATCTTGCCGCAGGCAATCTGTGAGTAGGCTCCCTCGATGCCCTGGCAGGCCACAACGGCGCGAGAGGGGAAATCCCCGGCGGACGAGGCCAGAATGTCCCGGCACAGCTTCGATTCCCCGGTGCGCAGTCGGTCCTCCTGGTAGTCCCGGCTCAGCTCCAGCAGGGTGGAATAGAGGATCTTGGCATACTCCTGCAGCTCCTCGCCGCACAGGCCGGTGACACGGTACAGGATTTCCCGCTCTCGCCCGGCGGCCAGAACGGGGGTGCTGTGCTCCCGCTTATAGTCCGCCACCTGCTTGACGGTTTCCATCCTCTTTTTAAAGAGCCCGGCCAGCTCGTCGTCGATCCGGTCCAGCTGCTCCCTGTAATCTTGTAAGTCCATAATAGCTGCCTCCATTTATCTATCCGCCGCTTTGTGAGGGCGGGTTTTCCATTGGAACGGTCCGCCGAAGCGGCCGCATAGCGGTCATTATATCACAGTCTCCTCCAAATTTCAAATTTTATCTCGGTAAATGGATAAAGAAAGTTCCATCTCCCTCATATTACGAACGCTCTTGTGCATACTGTACAATAATAAGCTGCAAATGTTTTACATAGTGCCAAAATTTACCGCTTCAGCCATTTTCCTCTTGCATATTTGTTAGAATGTGATATGATAGCTTCACCAACCGGAAACGTTATCGGTAACGTTTCTAATAAATTGGTTTCAAGTACTGAAACAGGAGGAAAAAATGATGAAAAAGGTATTGGCGCTTGTTCTGGCCATGGTGATGAGCCTGGCCCTGCTGGCCGGCTGCGGAGGCGGCAGTAAATCCGGTTCCGTCTACTGGCTGAACTTCAAACCCGAGTCTGACGAGGTGCTCCAGAAGGTCGCCGCCCTGTACAAGGAGAAAAAGGGCGTGGACGTGAAGGTGGTCACCGCCGCTTCCGGCACCTACGGCCAGACCATGAACTCCGAGATGGATAAGTCCGCACCCCCACGATCTTTGTCATGACCAATCAAGCCGACGTTGACACCTGGCAGGATTACTGCCTGGATCTCAAGGACGCCGCCATCACCAAGGAACTGAACACCGACGCCTATGAGCTTTTCGCCGCTGACGGCAAGCTGGCCTCTATCGGCTACTGCTATGAGTGCTACGGCATCATCGTCAACCCCGATCTCCTTGAGACGGCCGGCTACTCCGTGGATGAGATCAAGGGCTTTGATACCCTCAAGCAGGTAGCCGAGGACATTCACGCCCGCGCCGGCGAGCTGGGCTTCGACGCCTTTACATCTTCTGACATGGACAGCTCCTCCAACTGGCGCTTCACCGGCCACTTGGTCAACGCGGCCTACTTCTATGAGTCCCGCGACGACGGCGGCTGGCCCGTGTGCCCGCCCAGCATCAAGGGTACATATATGGACAACTACAAGGCCCTCTATGACCTGTGCATCAACAACAGCACCGTCGCGCCCACCGAGCTGGCCAACGGCGGTCACGATGCCCAGAACGAGTTCAAGAGCGGCAAGGCGGTTTTCTATGTTAACGGCTCCTGGGAGTACGAAGCCATTAAGGACTCCGTCCCCAACGCCACAATGATCCCCTACTACTGCGGTGTGGCTGGCGAGGAGAAGGCCGGCCTGAACTGCGGCACCGGCAGCTACTGGTCCATCAACGCCAAGGCCTCCGAGGCCGATCAGCAGGCCACCATGGACTTCATGGTCTGGTGCGTCACCGATCCCGAGGCCTCCCGTATGCTGGTTGACACCTTCGGCGTCATGCCCTATACCCAGTCCGCCGAGTCAACCAACGGCTTCCTGGCCGCCGCCGACAGATACACCACCGACGGCTGCTACAACATGGAGTGGGTCACCAATTATCAGCCCAACGTGGACGAGTACCGTGCCGGCGTCGTTTCTGCTATGAACCAGTACAACGCCGACCAGTCCGACGCCAACTGGGAGCTGGTTCGGACCGCTTATGTTGAGGGCTGGGCTATTCAGTACCAGGCCGTGAACGGCTAAGGCAAATTCAACGCTGGACATATGACGAAAGCGGGGCGGGCCCAGTCGCCCGTCCCGCTATTTTTAAGAGATTTGAGAGAAAGGAAGCTGAACCCGTCATGAAGAAAAAACTTGCGAAAGGCAACACCCTTCAGGCGTCTATCCGCCGCTGGGGACTGCTGTTCCTTGGTCCTGTGGTAGCCGCTTTCGTTATTGGCTTTGTCTGGCCCTTTGTGCAGGGCATTTACCTGTCTTTCTGTCAATTCAAGTTGGTTTCCGACGCCACATTTATCGGCTTCAATAACTACATTAAGGCGTTTCAGGACGTCACCTTTACCCACGCCTTCTGGTACACGGCGCTCTTCGCCATCACAAGCCTGATTATTATCAATGTGCTGGCTTTCGCCGTGGCCTACGCCCTGACCCAGAGCATCAAAGGGAGCAACCTGTTCCGCACGGTGTTTTTTATGCCCAACCTCATCGGCGGCATCGTGCTGGGCTACATCTGGTCCATGATCTTTGACGGCATCCTGGGCCGCATGAATACCTCCATTCTGCTGGAGAGCCGGTACGGCTTCTGGGGCCTTATCATTCTCATGTGCTGGCAGCAGATCGGCTATATGATGATTATCTACATCGCCGGTCTCCAGGCCGTGCCGGAGGATATGATCGAGGCCGCCCGTATCGACGGGGCCACCAAGGTCCAGACCCTTTTCCGGGTCACTATCCCCAATGTGATGCCCTCCATCACCATCTGCATGTTTTTGTCCCTGACCAATGGATTCAAGCTCTTCGATCAGAACCTGGCCCTTACGGCCGGTCAGCCTTTCATTATCCAGCCCGACGGCTCCACCATCAAGACCACTGAGATGCTGGCCTTGAACATCTATAACACGTTCTATACCGCCAACTCCTCCTCCCAGGGCGTGGCGCAGGCCAAGGCTGTCATCTTCTTTATTCTGGTGGCTGGACTGGGTCTGGCCCAACTGGGATACACCCGCAAAAAGGAGGTACAACAATAATGAAAAAGAGCTCTCTTACCGCCGAACGCCGCCGGAAAACAATTCTGTCCGTGGTCTTGGGCGTCATCTGCGTCATCTATGTGCTGCCTGTGCTGACAGTGGTTCTCAATTCCTTTAAGCTCAATACCTTCGTCAAAACCGACACATTCGCCCTGCCCGCCGGGGAGATGTGGGCCGGGTTCTCCAACTTCATCAAGGGTATGACCTTTGGCAACTACCCCTTCTGGAAGAGTGTGCTGTACAGTATCGTCATCACTCTGCTGTCCACGGCGCTGATCCTCTTCTGCACCTCCATGGCCGCCTGGTACATCACCCGGGTGAACTCCAAGTTCTGTAAGACGCTGTACTACCTGTGCGTGTTCTCCATGGTGGTCCCCTTCCAGATGGTCATGTTCACCCTGTCCAAGACGGCGGATTCCCTGAAGCTGAACACCCCCTGGACCATCCCCATCGTATACCTGGGGTTCGGCGCAGGGCTGGCTATCTTCATGTTTGCGGGCTTTGTCAAGTCCATCCCCCTGGAGATTGAGGAGGCGGCGGCTATTGACGGCTGCGGCCCCGTGCGGACGTTCTTCTCCGTGGTGCTGCCCATGCTGAAGCCCACCATGATCTCCGTGGGCATTCTGGAGATCATGTGGGTGTGGAACGACTACCTGCTGCCGGTGCTGGTGCTGGACATCAACGAATACCGAACCATCCCCATCCACATTCAGTATCTGAAGGGCAGCTATGGCACGGTGGACCTGGGCGCCACCATGGCCCTGATTCTGCTGAGCATTATTCCGGTGATTGCCTTCTACCTCTCCTGCCAGAAGCACATTATCAAGGGCGTGGCTGCCGGCGCGGTGAAAGGATAACCTTGCATTTCCCTACGGAGTCTGTTATGATAGGCTGAAAAGGAGAGGAGGTGTTCCCATGACAATCAAGGATATTGCCCGCCTGTCCGGATACGGTGTGGCCACGGTGTCCCGTGCGCTCAACAACCATCCGGATGTCAGCCAAGAGACCCGGCAGAAGGTACTGGCGGTAGTGGAGCAGCAGGGCTTCCAGCCCAACAACAATGCCAAGCACCTCAAGCAGCAAACCAGCACCAGCATCGCCGTCATTGTTAAAGGCACCCAGAACATGCTGTTTGCCGACTTGGTGGAACGCCTTCAGGCCTTGCTGCGGGAGGCCAATCGGGATGTGTCGGTCTACTATCTGGACGAGGACGCGGACGAGGTGGCCTATGCCGTCCAGATGTGCCGGGAGCGCAAGCCCGCAGGCATCCTCTTCCTGGGAGGAGGGGACCAGGAATCGTTCCTCCAGGAGTTTGGAGACATCACTATCCCCTGTGTCCTCCTGACCAACATTGCCGGAGACCTGGGCTTTGACAACCTCTCCTCCATCACCACCGATGACCGAGAGGCCGCCCGTCAGGCGGTATACTTTCTGGCGGAGCGGGGCCACCGGCACATCGGGCTGCTGGGGGGAAACTGGTCCTGTTTTCAGATCGGGTACAGGCGCTTTCTGGGGTGTGTGCAGGCCTGCGAGGAACTGGGGCTTCCCTTTGATGGGGAGCGGCAGTGTGAGCCATGCCGCTACTCCCTGGCAGATGCCTACACCGCCGCGAGGCGGCTGCTGGAGCGCTGTCCGGAACTGACGGCCATCTTCGCGGTCAGTGACGTAATGGCCATGGGGACCATCCGTGCCCTGCGGGATCTGGGGAAGCAGGTGCCCCAGGACGTGTCGGTAATGGGCTATGACGGCATCGCCATTGCCGACTATCTGGTTCCCCGTCTGACCACCGTGCGTCAGAACACCCAACACATGGCCGAGAGAGGTGTGGACGTGCTGCTGCGCAACATCGAACGCAACTGTCAGCCCCTGCACGAGGTGGTGCCCTTCCAGCTGATCGCGGGCGAGAGTGTGGCCCGCCTGGAGCGCTGAGACCCCGCGGCAATATTTGAGAGGCAACCATGCCTTGATCCGGAGAGGAGCGTATACTTTCATGGACCTGAAAACACAACTGGAGCAGATCACGCAACAGCGCTTTAACCTGATCCCCGACCGGTGCACCGACCGGCAGCTGTACGAGGCCCTGCTGGTGCTGACCCGCCAGCTGGCCCAGGAGCGGCCTGCCCCTGCAGGGGAGCGGAAGCTCTATTATTTCTCTGCAGAATTCCTGGTGGGCAAGCTGCTGGACAACAACCTGCTGGCCCTGGGGCTCCGGGACCAAGCACGGGAGCTCCTGGCCGCCATGGGCCGGGACCTGAACGCGGTGGAGGAGCAGGAGCCGGAGCCCTCCCTGGGCAACGGCGGACTGGGCCGTCTGGCGGCCTGCTTCCTGGACTCCATCGCCGCCCTGGGTCTGCCGGGGGACGGCGTGGGGCTGAAGTATCACTACGGTCTGTTTCACCAAAAATTCGCGGATAACAAGCAGGCGGAGATCCCCGATCCCTGGCTGGAGGAGGAGAGCTGGCTGATCCCCATGGGAAAGATCTTCACCGTCCCCTTTGGGGCGCAGGAGCTGAAGGCGGTTCTGTGGGATGCGGCCATACCCGGGGCATACAACGGCCTGTCCAATCGGCTGCATCTGTTCGACGTGGAGGAACCCGCTCCCGCGCCGGAGACCGGCATCGATTTTGACAAGACCGACATCGCCCGCTGCCTGACCAGCTTTCTCTACCCCGACGATGGGGACGAGGAGGGCCGTCTGCTGCGGGTGTACCAGCAGTACTTCATGGTCTCCGCCGGGGCACAGCTGATTCTGGCTGAGCTGGAGGAGCGGGGCTATGCCCCCGGGGAGCTGGCGGACCATGCGGCTATTCAGATCAACGACACGCACCCCTCCATGGTGATCCCGGAGATGATCCGCCTGCTGACGGAGCGTGGCCTGACCATGGACGAGGCCGTGGATCAGGTCAGCCGGACCTGCGCCTACACCAACCACACCATCCTTGCCGAGGCCCTGGAGAAATGGCCTCTGGCCTTTATTGAGAAGGTGGCCCCCCAGCTGACGCCCATTATCAGGGAGCTGGACCGGCGGGTCCGGGCAGAGGGAATTGAACCGGCTCTGGCCATTCTGGACGAGGATGATCGGGTCCATATGGCCCACATGGATATCCACTTTGGCTACTCTGTCAATGGTGTGGCCGCCCTGCACACGGAGATTTTGAAGAAATCGGAGCTGAAGGGCTTCTACGCCCTCTACCCCGATAAGTTCAACAACAAGACCAACGGCGTGACCCTGCGCCGGTGGCTGGAGGCCTGTAATCCGGAGCTGACCGCTCTGATTGACGGCTGCATCGGTCCCGGCTGGCGGCAGGACCCGGATAAACTGGAGGGCCTGTTGGCCTTTTCCGAGGACACACAGGTGCTGGAGCACCTGTTGAGTGTGAAGCAGTCCGCCAAGGAGCGCTTCTGCCGGGAGCTGAAGGCCGCCCAGGGTGTGGAGCTGGACCCTGCGTCTTTGTTTGACGTGCAGATCAAACGTCTGCACGAGTATAAGCGCCAGCAGATGAACGCCCTGTATGTCATCCGGAAGTATCTGGAGATCAAGAGCGGGCACACACCGGAACAGCCTGTCACTGTGCTCTTCGGAGCCAAGGCCGCCCCGGCCTATATCATGGCTAAAAATATCATCCACCTGATACTCTGCCTCCAGAAGCTTATTGAGAACGACCCGGAGGTACGTCCCTGGCTGCGGGTGGTGATGCTGGAGAACTACAACGTTACCTGGGCCGAGCGCCTGATTCCCGCCGCGGACATCTCCGAGCAGATTTCCCTGGCCTCCAAGGAGGCCAGCGG
>CAJTYO010000059.1 GCA_910584045.1 uncultured Oscillospiraceae bacterium
GGATTTTTGACTTTCAAACTTTTTGAGTTATATTTTCTTGATTTCTTCGCATTTACGCAAAAACGCCGCATTTTTATGCGGCGTTTTTGCTGTGCATCTTTTTTATCAACACATTTTGGTACGCCCGACTGGATTCGAACCAGCGGCCTTGTGAGTCGGAGTCTGCTGGCCGTCAAATAGAAAATGCTGTATTTGCAGGGGTTTCAGCTAGATTGCACAAATTAGGACGGTAGATTGCCAAATCCGTGGAGCCATTGCGCCGCAATGGCTCCACGGATTTTCTGCTATTTCTCAAAACAGTAGTCAAATAGTAGTCAGTATCCCTCAAGCAACTCGATTCATCTGACTGACTTTATCAATAAACGCTTTCATATCGTCAATGTAAGAATATGGCGCGTACTCCGAATAGATCTCCGGAGAGTCCAATATGACGATCTGGACGCCATCCGCCCGCAATGCCTCCAGCGTCCCAGGCAGACACCTGGCCTCATTAGGAGTTTTGCAAAGATATGCCAGGCTCCCTGGTCTATCGAAAATTTTAGCCACAATATAAATTTTCCTGTCACCCATTCAAATTGCCTCCAATTCCTGCAATCGCGCTAAAAACTTTTGTTCTGTCCGGATGTCTCCTAAGGAATATTCCCGATACAATATTTTACCTATCTCCGGCTTTTTGTATTTATAAACATATTGGTGGCTCCAGATATTGAAAGTATAGTCTCTACCACACCAGAGCTGCACCTCAATGGGATACGCCAGGTTATCTCTCTGATAATAGAGGTGGATCGCCCGATAGCCATCATCAATCTTTTTCCCATTACGCAGGTCTACCACGCGAAAATAGTCCGGGTACTCCACTGGATAATCGTCAAAGCAAAGCCGGAACCCCAAAACGTCAATATAGCTGGAGCGGTATTTCGCAATATCATCCAGTATGGCCTCCAGTGGTATTGCCCGCAGGGAGATCTGTTTCAGACTTTGTCCTAGGGAACCTCTGAATAAATCCCCGCACACGTCTTCGCGCCATAAATTTCCGCTGAACTGCGTCAGAAAAGCTTGAAATCCGTCAGGATTCCTGCGGTTTTCTTCCTTGTCAGGAAAAATTTCTGCCGCAAATCTGTATACGTTGATTTAATCAGAGCTTCCCTAGAGACGAGCGGTAAGAAAGTGTGTCCAGCGTTTCCTTTGGGATAAATTGATCCATATCCATCGCTCCCCCGTATCGTTGATGCTGTGTCCACTATACAGCAGGAGCATAGTCAAATCATCTGCTCAATCTGCATTTGACCGGGTTCTTCTTCCCGCTTCAGGTCCAGCAGCTCTCCTGCAATATCCGCATTTTCAAACCGCAGCACGCCTGCGCCCTTCGCGCTGTACGAGAGGTAGTCAATGCTGCCATACCACACGATGCTCCGGTCGATCACGGTGTATCTGTGCTGGAGATCGTTTTGCGTCTCCACAGTGACCCTGCTGCCTGTCAGCAGCGCAATGGATCGCTCAACAGCGGTCTGCTGCTCCGCACGATAATCCTCCACGGGCTTTGTGCAGACGGTAACTGGCACACCGGAAGCGGCCGCTTTTCCCAATACGGGAAGCATGGCTTTTATCCGCGCCATTTTCAAAAAGGGGCTTACGATCAAAATATCCGTCGCCGCGTCACCCAGGTCTGTCGCAAAGGGGACCAGATAGTCCTGACCATCGTAAATCTGGCTTATGACGGCGTCCTGCCCGGACATCTTGACCTGGTACCCCAGCTCCGCATATCCCTTCAGCCGTTTATGGTACATCCGCTCCAGGGTGGGAATGTGAATGTCCACGTAGTCATACACGCGGACCTCCTGCTTGCCCGCATAATTCCGGTGCAGCCGCCCAACGTACTGGGCCAGTGTCCCTTTCCAGGAGACCGGCATGGTCAACAGAATGGTGTCCAGCCGCGGCTCGTCGAAGCCCTCGCCCACATATTTCCCCGTAGCGATGACCACCAGGGACTCGCCTGCGGGAACCGCCCGCAGAGCGGACAGCTTTTCCCGCTTCTCCTTCTGGCTCCCGCTGCCCAGCAGCAGGAAAATATGCTTCGCCTTGCCCTGCAGTTCCTGAGCCAGCTGCAGGGCATGATCCTTCCGCTCCGTCAGCAGGAGCGGCGTCCGGCCCTCCGCAATCAGATGGACTGCATCGGAGATAATAAAACTGCTGCGCGCTTCGTTTTCAGTAATGCCTGCGTAAATGTCCTGGATTTTTCGTGCGGCTGGCAGCCGCGTCCTGGTAAGCCTGGGAATCACATAGTGGGAAAAGGTTCGCTTCTCCGCCTGACTTTTGGCGTCAACCAGATACCGCACCGGGCCGCACTGCATGAAAATGATAGGTTGATGACCGTCCTGCCGCACGGGTGTAGCGGACAGGCCGTAGACATATCTTGCCTTCGCTTCCCGCAAAATCTTTTCAAAAGTAAACGCCGCCACATGGTGGCACTCGTCGCAAAGAACCATTCCATAGTCCGCCACAAAGGATTTTACATCTTTCTCGTCCCCTTCAAACAGCGACTGCATGATGGCAATATCTATGATCCCGCTCCGGGTGTTCCGGCCCGCGCCAACCTGCCCGATCCGCTCAATTTTCTTCTTCCTGCCGCGCCGTTTTGGCTGTTCCGGCAATGCTTCACGGACATCCAGGAATTGCTCCAGAGATTTCTTCCACTGCTCCAGAAGTGCGCTGGAATGAACCAGGATCAGCGTACTGACCTTGCGCTGCCCGATCAGATAGGCCCCCACCACCGTCTTGCCAAACGCGGTCGTCGCGGACAGAACGCCGGTATCGTGGGCCAGGAGGGCCTCCGTCGCCGGACGCTGCTCCGGACGAAGCTCTCCGCAAAAAGCAACGTCAATTTTGCATCCGGCCTGGCGCTGATTCTCCAACGTATATGGGATGCGGTGTGTCTCCAGCAGATCGGTCAATGCCTCCACACAGCTGCGGGGGATGCCAAGGAAATCCTGGTCCTCATGGCCGCAATCAAACACGCGGGGCGTGTTGTATACCGGCAGACGCATGGCCTGCTTTTTGTAGAACTCCGGATTCCGGAACGCCGCCAGCCGTTTCACCGCGTTCAAGGCCTTGTGGGAGAATCCTGCTTTGTCCACATACAGCAGATTGGAGATCATCAGACGAACCTGTTTTGGGAAATCCTTGCGGGCCAATTCCCTTGGCTTCCGCTTTGCCGGCCATGGTTTTTGTTCCTCTGTCTCTAAAAGCGCTCCCAGTTCTCCGCCGCCGCACAGCTGTGTCAGGTATCCCTCCAATTCCTTCGGCGCAATTCGATGCAGCGTGGATAAAAAGGCCCATTGATCCTGGTAAGGCGTCAATTCCTCATTTACAAAAAGTGTATTTCCGCCCTCCTGCGCCTTTCCCTGGAAGGGCAGCGCAATCAGATTCCCAAATCCGCCCTTTGGCAGTGTGTCCTGCGCGGGGAATAGCCGGTCGTAAGACTTGAATTGCAGCTCGTGGCGGCGGGCCATGGCCTGGGTCAGCAGCCCGCTCCCGAATTTGCGGGCATCTGCGGCGGAAACCGGCTCGGAAAAGAAAAACCAGACGTGTGCGCCGTTTCCCGACCGGGATCGTTCCACGGCGGGCATAATTCCGAAAGACAAGCAGGCTTCCCGAAAAGCGGTCACATCCTCCCGCCACATTTCCTCGTCAAAATCCGCCGCCAGAAGCCAGGTGCAGTCGTTTTCCAGCATAGGATAGATCCCCACCACGTCCCGGCAGAATTGATCTTTGCCCATCAAGTGCGCCCGGATCGTTTGGGTAGTCAACGGCTTGAATGCCCGGTTCGGGCATTCGGGGCAACGGTAGGTTTTCTTATCGCAGAGCCCCGGCTCCCACTCGTTCCGACAGGCGGGAACATAGCCGCTTTTATTGGATTTCAGATTGTGATAGCGTTTTGCATAAACATCCTCTCGACCCCGGAACAGGGAGAGAAAAAAGTCAATTTTTTCCTGCGAGGTGCTGCCAGCATAAATGGGTGCCGTTGCTTCCGGCGCGTGGCGAAGCCAGATGTCCTCCGGGCAGACAAATTTATTGCCATCGCCATCCCCGCATAGCACAAACCGCTCCTGCCCAGTCAGCGCAGGCAGGATTTCCAGTAGGTGATAGTCACGATTTTCAATTACTGCTTTTTGATTCATGGCTTCTCATCTCTCCCGCATATTGATCCTCTGCTATAATATCACGTTTTTATCACATTGCATAGCAGAAACAGGCAGGATGGTCCGAGAAAATTTCTCGATGCCGCCCCGCCTGTTAGCTATAGGTTTCGCCTGAAGAATTTTGCCTTGTTTTTGAAAACACATTACCCATGCAATCCCTTGTACCGCAAGTGAATACCCACAAAGAGGTACAATGTGAGACAGGGGGGCCGGTGCGATTAAATCACGCGGAAAAAGTCCATGGACTTTTTCCGCGTGACTCTTTTTTATTGTGTAAGCTTACAGTCAGATGCATAGTCTGCCACTATCTACCCACCATGTTCCTCAACAATCCAACTTACATTTTACCTATTTTTATCATAGAGTTCCTCTATCCGCAAGGCCTCGTCCATCTGCGCATAAACCAAAAACTGTGAAAGAAACACGATGTACCATACGCCGGTCACCGGCAGCAGGAGCAGCGTCCAAGGTGCAAACAGCACATAGACCGCCCAGTGCAGCAGCTGTAAAATGCCTGTGCCCATGACCCGCCAGAAGTATCTGATCAGAAACAGCAGCGCATTGCGCAGCCGGATGGCTGGAGCCTGCCGGAACAGCACAATCTGCGGCCAGAGCAGGGTATTCGCCACCAGGATCAGCAGCAGCCCTGCCAGATATATGCCTATAGTCCCCATGGACGGCCCCGTCTCCGCCCACCAGAACAGCATCCCCATAAAGGCGTACAGTCCTGCAAGCAGTCCCATTACCGCGCCCAAAAGCATACTTCCCTGCCAGTTCTGTCGCCAGGAACGTTTCCAGCCGTCCAACCAGGGGGTCGGATCGTCCCGCAGGCCCCGCAGGACAGCGTCATACATCCCCGCCAAAAACGACCCCGCAATCGCGCCGCCTGCGATGGAGCAGGGAAGAAGCACCAGGATGCTGGATACGGCGACGGCATAAAATATTCCCACCGCCAGCGGCACAAAGCCCACCAGAGTCAGCAGATTGATCTTCCACCACTGGCCAAACCGGTTGGACAGCAGCTGGCGGTAACGGTAAAAGCCTGTCTGCCGCTCGTTCTCATTATAGTGCGGATCTTCAGGAAACAGCAGTCCCACGAGTCATCCCTCCTTATGCAGCATAGTGGCAGTTCGACAAAAAGCCTGCCAGAATTTCCCACGCGCTGCCATCAAATTTCTCCTGGCAGGACAGCTCCACACTGATCGCATAGTTCCGGTACACGCCAAAGGCTGACGCGCCCCTGGCGTAGGGGTTTGTGTCCGACTCGTAGGTATAGGTGATGACTGTAAATTCCTGGCCATTATAGGTCTCCGTAGAGGTCCCCTCTATTGCATACTGGCTGGAAGCCATATCCATCCACTCTGCCGCACTGCTCTTGGCCTTTTCAGCTTCGTTATAGCCTGCCAGTAGGACATAGACCTGCGCGTCATAGAGTTGGGCCTCATCGCCGTCCTCGTTGGTATAAGGCTCCGCCTCGCCGATGGACCAGGTGGCGTAATACATACCGTTGGCAGTCAGCGCGTCATTGTTCTCCCGGGGAGTCATTCCCTCGGGCGTATCTATGCCGATCACATTCCCAACGCTTACCCAGTGTTCATCCCAGGCCGCACCGTCCGCCGCCTGCCGGGGAACGGACTGAGCGCACCCCGCCAGACAGATACATCCCGCCAGCAGCAGCGCAAAAACATGTCTTTTCATGAAACCGCTCCTTCCGTCAATTTGCTCCACAGAGCGTCACAGCCTTCTGAATATGCAGAAGTTTTTTCCGTCCAAAATCCCCGGCGGGCCAGATGTAAAGCAGAAACAAGCTCTTGACTGCTGCCGGTTACCGTACTGCCCATCCATTCGTAAGCGTATCCGCCAAGCTCAAATCCCGCTAACACCGGGCAGTTCCCCCAGACCAGGCAGATTCCTTCCAGAGAATCCTCCCCCTTCTCAGGCAGGGAGCCGTCCAGACGGCGGAGGGAATGATAGTCCCGCTGAAACTGTTCCGGGTCCTCCAGCAGGAAGAAGTAGCTCTCGCATTCCAGAATATCTCCCATCAAAGAAACCTGAGCCGCAGCGGACATGTCGGGAGCCCTGCTGTCGGAGATATACTGCGTCAGGACGGCGGCGATTTTCCCGTCTCCGTTCAGATCCTCCCCCAGAGAGGCGAAAGCGGCCTCCAGGGCGGCGGCGGTGTCCTCCGGCAGACGGCTGCTCCCCACGTATGCGATCTTATAATCCGGTTCTGCCTGGCTGAGTGTGTTCCACATAATGCTTCCAGTGATTGCCAGAAGTACCAGTGCGATCCCCACATGCCATTTATAGTAATGCCACCAATTTTTCCACTTCTCCGTCTTTGTCAATTCAAGAGGCGCGTCCGGCTTGACATCCTGGTATTTCTTCTTCAGATATTCGCTTGCCATAACTGTTCCCTATTCCCGCGTCGTCCCGCCGGGGGCATAGCTGACAGGCAGACACACCAGCGCTGGAATATTGGAGCGGTCCTTTGCCAGCAGCAGATCCACGCAGGTCTCCGCCATCTTCTCGGCGGGCTGTATAATGGTCGAGCAGTACAGCTCCTCGCCTCCAAACCGCCGGATGCCGTCAAACCCGATGATCTGCACATCCTCCGGCACCCGAAGCCCCAGCTCTGCTAATATATTCTGTATCCTCCAGGCCAGCAGGTCGGTGGAACAGAAGATGCCGTCAATATCCAGCTTCCCTTCCGCCATATGCGTAAGCAGAAACTCCCGGAACACCTCCGGGCCGTCCTCACCGTCGTTCCGGCGCAGAACCTCACAGGGGATCTGCCGGGTCCGGCAGACGGCCTCGAAGCCGTCTCCCCGCTTGTCTGTCTCGCTGGGACTGGATGAGCCGGTACGGAGGAACGCCAGATGCGTGCATCCAAGCTCCAGCAGCTTCTCCGCCGCCAGACGGCCGCCGCCGTAGTTGTCCGCCGCCACGCAGGGGATGTCCGCCCGGAAGCTGCGGTCGATGCCCACAAAAGGCAGATCTTCGTCCACCACCAGGGGGTTGTAGGTCAGTCCGATGATGCCGTCCGCCTTGTTCTGCCGGACCATGTTGACGCAGTTCTGCTCGATCTCCGGATTGGAGGCGGTGACATACAGCAGCATCCGGTAGTCCCGCCGGGCCAGGGCCTCGCAGATGTGCTGGGCCAGAGCGGCGAAAAAGGGGTTGTTCACCCCCGGCAGGATCACCGCCACCGTATTGGTTTTGTTTGTTTTCAGCCCCCGGGCGTACTGGTTGACCTGATATCCCAGCTTCCGGGCGGCTTCCTCCACCTTTATTCTGTAGCTCTCCCCTACGGGGATGCCGTTGAATACCTTAGATACGGTCCCCAGGGCCACACCGGCCTCCTGAGCCACGTCCTTCATCGTCGGCATAGCGTTTTTCATATCCGCCTCCTAGTGAAATGTTTCATGCGCAGGGCGCAAATGGACTGCCCCGCGCCTCGTCTGTCTGTATCATAGCAGAAGCAATGATGAAATGTAAAGAGGAATTTCACAGATTTTTCATGAAACGTTGCGTTTTGGCGCAATCAACAAAAATCGGATAAATAGCTTGTTGAAGCTGACGAACTTAAAAAAATTGGCAAAAACCTGTTGACAGGAAGGCGGGATATTTGCTAAGATAACCACAACAGGCGCATAACGTTTCACGGATTTTTGGCAGCTTGCATACTGCTTAAATTTAGCCGAAGTCATGAAACGTTATACGAGCTACGCGGCCGGCGCGCACCCTGCAAAGGACAATCTCCCCGCATCGCAGTCTCCTTTCCCAGCGACAAGCTATGTGTTTAAGGAAGTGAGTCACATGAAAAAAAGCGAAACTCCCGTCCGGATCTCGGCGGCGGGCTCCGCCGCCCTGTCCCAGCGTTCTGGGAAGACGCTGGGACAACGGCTCCTGGACAACTGGCAGCTCTACGCGCTGCTGCTGATCCCCGTGGTACTGACAGTTGTCTACAAGTACATCCCCATGTACGGCATCCAGATCGCCTTCCGGGACTTTGACCCCAACCTGGGCTTCACCGCCAGCCGGTGGGTGGGCTTCGACTGGTTCATCCGGTTCTTCAAGGCGCCCACCTTCTGGCGGATGATGAAGAACACGGTGCTTATCAGCTTCTACGGCCTGCTGTGGAGCTTCCCCGTCCCCATCATCCTGTCCCTCATCATCAACCAGGTACGGTTCCACAAATTCAAGCGGGTGGTTCAGACCGTCCTCTACGCGCCCCATTTTATCTCCGTTATGGTCATCTGCGGTATGATCAAGATCTTCCTCAGTCCTACCGGCGGCCTGCTGAACCTGCTTCTGGGTACGCAGATCGACTTTCTTACCCAGTCGGAGGCTTTTCGGACCATCTACATCGCCTCCGGCATCTGGCAGGACGCGGGCTGGGGCTGTATCATCTACTTAGCCACTCTGGCCAACGTGGACCCCGGCCTCTACGAGGCGGCCAAGATGGACGGCGCGTCGGTGTTCCAGCGGATTCTGAACATTGACATTCCGGAGCTGCTGCCCATGGCGATCCTGAACCTCATCATGGCCGCCGGGGGCATCATGAACGTGGGCTTTGAAAAGGTCTGGCTGCTCCAGACCGATCTGAACAAGGCCACCAGCGACGTCATTGCCGTCTATGTCTACCAGCAGGGCATTGAGCAGGCCAAGTACAGCTACTCTACCGCCGTGGGCTTGTTCAACACAGCCATCAACATCGTGCTGCTGATCATCGTCAACAAGATTGCGTCCAAGGCTTCGGACGTGCAGTTTGTGTAAAGGGGGCGGCGGAATATGACAAGATCAAAATCTACCGGTATGTCCGACAAGGCCAGCGACATCATCCTGGTAACCATCTGCACCGTGGTCCTGCTGATTGTGGCCTACCCTCTGTACTATGTCCTCATAGCCTCTTTCTCCGACCCCTACGACGTGTATGCGGGGAAGACCTTCCTGCTGCCCAGCGGCTTCACCCTTGACGGCTATAAGGCGGTATTCGCAGACCCGAAGATCGTCTCCGGCTTCCTCAATTCTGTGAAATATACCGTTGTAGGTACTGTCTTCTCCGTGGTGATGCTCTACATCACCGCCTATCCCCTGGCACAGAAGGACCTGCCGGGACGGAAGTGGATCAGTCTGTTCTTCGTATTCACCATGTACTTCGGCGGCGGGCTGGTCCCAACCTATCTGGTGGTCCGGGATACCGGGCTGATGGGCAGCATGTGGGCCCTGTTCCTCCCCGGCGGGGTGGGCGTGGGCAATATGATTATTGTCCGCAACTACTTCCAGAACAGCATCCCCCACGATCTAGTGGAGGCCAGCGAGATCGACGGATGCTCCAAGTTCCGCACCTTCCTCAGCGTGGTCATTCCCCTGTCCATGCCCATTCTGGCGGTCCAGGCGGTGTTTGCCATGGTGGCCTACTGGAACGACTGGTTCACCGCCATGATCTACCTGGGGGGCAAGGGCGAGCCCCTGCCTCTGGTGCTGCGGGGCATCCTGATGAAGTCCAGCGCCGCCACCGAGCAGGCCAGCATGATCTCCGGCGGTTACGCCGAGCTGAACAAGCAGACGGAGCTTATCAAATTCTGCTCCATGATCGTGGCGGCTGTGCCGATGCTCATCGCGTATCCCTATGTTCAGAAATATTTTGAAAAGGGCTTCATGGCTGGAGCCGTAAAGGGTTGATCCACTATGGAGAAAATATGTTGCGAAATTTAAGAAAATCGTTCTGAAACTTGAAACAAATCAAAAAGGAGAATCATCATGAAGAAATTATTGTCTCTTGCTCTGGCAGCTGTGATGCTGCTGGCTCTGCTGACCGCCTGCGGCGGCGGAAACAACGGCCCCGCCAATAGCGGCGAGCCCAATACCAACACCGACCAGACGGAATTCAACGTCATTTCCGGCATCTCCGCCCTCTCCGGCGGCTATGACGACAATCCGGTCCTCAACGCCATGATGGAGAACGCGGGCATCAAGATCAACTGGGAAACCATGAGCGACTCTCTGGGCGAGCAGGTCAATATCCGCCTGACCGGCGGCGAGCTGCCCGACGCTGTGCAGGCCGTGGGCTGGTCCAACTATGACCTGGGCCGCTATGGCCGGGGCGGCACCTTCATCGACCTGACGCCCTACGTCACCGATGCCAGCGTGATGCCCAACCTCTCCGCCATTCTGGAGAAGTATCCCCAGATCAAGGCCGCTATCACCCAGGACGATGGAAAGATATACGGCCTGCCTGCCGCTGAGATGATGGGCACCGGCGCCACCGGCGCTGCCGATGACTACTCCATCCATTCCATCCAGCAGTTCTCCATGATCAACAAGGCGTGGCTGGATGACCTGGGGTTGGCAGTTCCTGAGACTGTCGAGGAGCTGAGGACCGCCCTTCAGGCGTTCAAGGACAACGACATGGCCCACAAGATGTACAGTGCGGACGCGGGCTCCACCATCCCCATGTCCTTTGGCTTCGACCAGTGGTGCTGGGGCCAGAACATCTTCTACGCCCCCTTCGGCCTGACCAACTGGTCTGACGTATGCTCTGACCTGCGCCTGACCAAGGACAAGGAAGTGGTCTTTGACTGTGTCAGCGACGGCTACCGCGAGGCAATCACCTACTACCATGACTGGTATGCCGACGGCCTCATCGATATCGAGGTTTTCAGCCAGGATGACAAACAGTACCTTGCCAAGTGCGCCCAGGGCTACGTGGGCGTGGCGACTTGGTGGGAGATCAACGAGCTGATGGCCAGTCATGCCGCCGACTACGTCTACCTGCCCCCGCTGAAGGGTCCCGACGGCACCTGCACCGTGACCATCAAGTCCGCCGGTTCCGCTGTCAATTCCGGCAATCTGTCCATCACCAAGGCCTGCCAGAGTCCCGCCAATCTGCTGAAGTTCTACGACCAGTGGTACACCGGCGAGAACGTCATGCAGCTCCAGTACGGTCCTATCGGCGTGTACTTCAACGAGGAGAAGGATGCCCAGGGTATGTACGTCTCCATCACCGACGAGGAAGCACAGGCGAAGTTCGGCAAATCTGCCGGTGAACTCAAGGGTGCCAACGAGGTAGCCGGTCCCAAGCTGATCCTCTCCGAGTATTACACCAATGTATTCCACATGGAGCCCCGCGCCCTTCAGAGGCTGGACGATCTCCAGAACTTCTGGTTCAAGTATGTGGACGACTTCACCTTCTACCCCGTGGACTGCGTGTTCACCCAGAGCGAGCTGGACGACCTGGATCTCTACCGTCCCGATTTCGAGAGCCACGTCAAGGAGCAGGAGGCCCTCTGGTTCCGCGACGGCGGACCCAGCGACGCCGAGTGGGAAGCCTACAAACAGGACCTGGTCGATACCTACGGTATGGAGCAGATCTTGGAGGTCTACAAGAACGCCTATGCCCGGTACGCTGCGGCGGAATAAATTACACGACACCTTTCTCTCTCGAAAAGGGGGCGGCCCCGGGCCGTCCCCTTTTTTACAAAAACTGCGATGGATATAAAAGATATTTTTACACTCTACGACGCCCGCTCTCCGTTGCGCTATGACTTGTTGGATCACAGCCGCGGCCTGTCGGACTTCCGGCAGATAGTCATTGTGGACTGGGGAGATCTGCGGCTGGTCATCAAGATCGTACACAACGCCTTTACCACGCCCCTCCGGGTGGAAGGCTGGCGGCAGACGGTCGAAGCCTACCGCTCCATCGGCTGCTATTGTCCTCGGATCATACCCAATCGGAAGGGAATATCTGCCGAAGCGGTAGAATATCACGGTCTGCCTTGCGTTGCTTTCGCGGAGGAATGCTCCGCCTACCGGACGGCGGAACAGTTTGACCAGCGGCGTATCTGGAAGGACGGCCGGCGTGTGTACCAGGAGGCCGCCCTCCGCCTGACGGCGCAGGCGGGCGCGCAAAGGTGGGACTTTGTGGACTTCCCATCGGCGTACTGCATCCTGGAGCCCTTCGATCCGTCCGAGGACGATGATGAGGTTATGGAGTGTGCTCTATGCGTCAAGAAGATGATGGAAACGGATTTCCCGGAACAAAGAAGCCGCTTCCAACGAATCTGGGATGCCTTTCTGGAGAACAAGGCTGCTCTGTCCCGCGTTTACCAGCAGCTTCCTTTCTCCGTTTTTCAGGCGGATATGGGCGGGGGGAATGTACTGCTGGATGAGGATTTACGGCTTGTGGGTGTGCTGGACTTCAATCTGAGCGGGCGGGAGACGGTACTCAATATGCTGTTTCGGGAGTCCTTCGTCAATTTTGAGGATGATGAGAAAAATATGCTATACGACGGAGAGCTGCAAGAAAAAGCGTTTACTCTGTTCATAGAAAATCTCAAGATCATAAAAAAATATTACACGTTCAACCAGGTGGAAGCAGACGCCGCACCGCTGCTCTACCGGTATCTGCGCCCTTTCTGGTGGTATACGGTCCGGGCCGTAGAAGCGGATCGGAAGGATGCCACGAAGATAAAGCGCGTCCTGGCTTGGATGGAAGTGGAGCAGGCGCGTAGCCTGGAGCTTTAATACGAGGTGTGGAAATTGACCGAATAGGTGAATTTGCAGACACGGAATATGATCGGTATTTGGAATATCATTTGAAGTGAATTGAGGAGGAAACACGATATGACCAGCGAAGCTTTGCAAAAGGCCCGGGACTTTGAGGCCCAGTACGGCCCCCACATCCCCGCCGGGGAACGGCCCGCCTTCCACATTACCCCCACCATCGGCTGGATGAATGACCCCAACGGATTCTCCCTCTATAAGGGGGAGTACCATCTGTTTTACCAGTACCACCCCTACTCCAACGAGTGGGGCCCCATGCACTGGGGACATGTAAAGAGCAGGGACCTGATCCGCTGGGAGCGTCTGCCCGCCGCTCTGGCTCCTGACTGCGGCTACGACGCGGCGGGGTGCTTCTCCGGCGGCGCGGTGGAGATGCCCGACGGGCGGCAGATGCTCATGTACACCGGTGTCCAGCGGGGACACGATGACGATGGATTCATCCGGGATATCCAGACCCAGTGCATTGCCATTGGAGACGGCGTGGATTACGACAAATGCGAGCTGAACCCGGTCCTGACCGGTAAGGATCTGCCGGAGGGCGGCAGCGCGGTGGACTTCCGGGACCCCAAGGTCTGGCGGGAGGAGGATGGAACGTATTACGCCGTCATCGGCAACCGCGCCGCAGATGGCAGCGGGGCCATCCTGCTCTACAGCAGCGGGGACGGCCGGAAGTGGGAATTTGTGCGTACCGTGGACGCCTGCCATGACCAGTACGGGAAGATGTGGGAGTGCCCGGATTTCTTTCCGCTGGACGGGAAGCAGGTCCTGCTCACCAGCCCCCAGGAGATGCAGCCCGTGGGACTGGAATTTCACGCCGGAAACGGGACTCTGTGTCTTATCGGAGACTACGACCCGCAGGGGGCGGGCTTCATCCGGCAAAATGCCCAGGCGATCGACTATGGCCTGGACTTCTATGCGCCCCAGACGCTGCTGACCCCCGATGGGCGGCGGGTGATGGTAGCCTGGATGCAGAATTGGGCCACCGTGGGGGCGAAGCCGTATCACTGTCGTTGGTTCGGCCAGATGTCTGTGCCCAGGGAGTTGTCGGTGAAGGACGGGCGTTTGTACCAAGTGCCGGTGCGGGAGCTGGAGAACTATCGCGGTCCACGCGTCATGCACCACAACATTCCTGTCAGCGGCGAGATCAACCTGCCCGGTGTTCAAGGAAGGACCTTGGACATGACGGTCACCATACGGCCCATTGGGAAGGATTCCTACCGCTGGTTCCGCATCCGGGTGGCCAAGGACGGGGAGCATGAGACCATCATCCGCTACCGCCCCGATCAAGGGACCGTCAAGATCGACCGGACCCGCAGCGGCCTGCCCCACGACATTGTCCATACCCGCAGCTTCTTTGTTCGTCCCAGGGACGGAGAGATCAAGCTGCGTCTGGTGCTGGACCGCTTCAGCCTGGAGGTCTTCGTCAACGATGGCGAGCAGGCGGCCAGCGCGGTGATCTACACCCGCCAGGAGGCGGATGCCATCAGCTTTGAGGCCGGCGGTTCGGTGTTGATGGATGTAGAGAAATACGATTTGGTGTTTGATGAGGAGGCGTGAAGCATGGCGGAGAAAACCTTTGACGTGGTTGCTCTGGGGGAACTGCTGATCGATTTTACGGAAAACGGCTTCAGCCGTCAGGACAATCCCCTCTTCGAGGCCAACCCCGGCGGCGCGCCTTGCAACGTGCTGGCGATGCTGAGAAAGTTGGGGCGGAGCTGCGCTTTTGCAGGCAAAGTGGGGGACGATATGTTTGGCCAGCAGCTTCGCGCCGTGGTAGAGGAAGCCGGGATTTGCGGGGATTATCTGGTAACGGACCGGAACGCGCGGACTACCCTGGCTTTTGTCAAGAAGCTGCCCAACGGCGACAGGGACTTCTCCTTCTTCCGCAACCCCGGCGCAGATATGATGCTCACCGAGGCGGAGGTGCCGGGGGAAGTAATTGGCGGGAGCCGTATTTTCCATTTTGGCACGCTGTCCATGACCCATGAGGGCGTAAGGCGGGCCACCCGCCATGCTGTCGGCTGTGCCAGAATGGGCGGGACCCTTGTTTCCTTCGACCCCAATCTCCGGCCCCCGCTGTGGGAGAGCCTGGAGGAGGCCAGGGAGCAGATCGCCTATGGTCTGTCCCGGTGCGATATTTTGAAGATCGCGGACAATGAGCTGGAGTTTATGACCGGGGAGACGAATCTCGATAAGGGCGCGGCCGCCCTGCGGCGGCAGTACCCCAACATTCGCTTATTCAACGTGACGGCGGGGCCGGAAGGAAGTTGCTCCTATTATGAGGATAAGCGGGTGTTCGTCCCTGCCTGCAAGCTGGGCGGGACGATCGAAACCACCGGGGCCGGGGACACCTTCTGCGCCTGCGTTCTCAACTTCGTGCTGGAGCATGGGTTGGATGGATTGGCGGAAGAGGACTTGACTGCTATGCTGCGCTTTGCCAACACGGCGGCTTATCTGGTGACCACCAGGAAAGGAGCCATCCGCTCCATGCCGGAGCAGGAGCAGGTGGAAGCGTTGCTATAATTGAAAATCAAATGGAGTAGGTACACATGAAAAAAGAATTTCTCCAAAAGGTCATACCTGTTCTCTCCCTCTTGCTGGCGCTGGTCTGCACCGCCTGCTCCGGCAAAGAAATCGGGAATCCGGAGAAGCTGCTGTTAAGTCTCAATTTTGACGAGGGATCTGGTAATCAGGTGTCGGACGGCGCGGGGCAGGCGCAGCCTGCCGAAGTGAAATATCTCTTCACCAATGCCGCCTATATGGACGCCCGGTCCCCAGAGTGGCGGAGTCAGGGCGTGTCCGGTGGATGCTTGCTGTTTGACGGCTGCTCCAACTATATCGGATATGAACCGGAAGAGCTGCTGGTACAGGGGGAAACCCTCACCGTCAGCATGTGGGTGGCGCCTCGCGCCTTTGAATGGGACGATCCCAATGCCGCCGCCAACGGAACAGAGCATCTGACTGCCATCGCAGGACAGTACAACAAGGAAAAAAAGCAGGGGTTCCTCCTGGGCTATCAGCGGTATGGGCGGCTATGCTTTCAGGTGGGGACCGGAGAGGAGTGGCTGACGCTCTGGGCGGACGGCGAGAATCTTCATAAGTATGAGTGGAACCATGTGGCCGCCGTATTTGACGGGAAATCCGGAGACATGTCGCTGTATCTCAACGGAGAACTGGCAGGGGAACGGTCTATTGATACAGGCACCGCCATTGCTCCCGCTGAGAAGGAAAAACTGCTGATAGGCAAAAACGCCCACGGCGAATCCATTGCCGCCGGAAGCTACCAGATGTTCAGCGGATACATGGACGAGCTGAAGCTGTACGGTAAAGCTCTCGACAAAGAAACGATCGTGGCGCAGGCATCCTTCCAGGCGCCGGAGATCGCCTACGAGGACATCGGCCTGCAAAATATTCTCACTGAAGACATCTATAAGACCCAGTTTCACGGCGGCCCCTACCAGCACTGGATGAACGAGCCCCACGCGCCGGTATACTACAACGGCATGTACCACCTGTTTTTCCAGCAGAATATGGTGGGGACCTACTGGCGGAACATCTCCTGGGGCCATCTGGTCAGTGAGGATATGGTATCCTGGCGTCCGGTGAAGGAGGCCATCACGCCCATGGAAAATACCGTTGTACCGGACGGTGTGTGGTCCGGTGGCGCGGCGCTGGATGTGAACGGTGTGCCTGTCCTGTTCTTCACGGCGGGCAACGACAGCTTTGCTGAAGACGGGCTGATCTCCAACCAGAACATAGGCGCGGCCTATCCTGCCGACCTGAGCGACCCGGAGCTGATTGACTGGGTAGTGTGCGGGGAACTGGCCATTGCCCAGCTCCCCGGCCAAGGCCGCCCCGGAGAGTTTCGGGACAGTCATATATGGAAGGAGGACGATACCTGGTACATGCTCATCTGCAGCGGCAGTGAAACCAGCCCCGGCGGCAGTGCGCTGCTGTATGAGACCAGGACCCTGGAGGTCAAGGGGGATGGAGTCATTGACATGGACTGGGTCTATCGCGGCTCTGTCTATGACTGGCCGGACCAGTCCATGACCTACGGCACCAGCTGGGAGCTGCCCATTCTTCTTCCTCTGACAAACGAGGCGGGAACGATCACGAAGTATTTCTTTTCCATCTCTCCAGCTCCCGCCAGTATGGCGGATAACAAGGTTTATTATTTTGTGGGGGACTTTGACAGGGAAACCGGGAAATTCATCCCTGACGAGCGGTTTATAGATGGTCCGGCCCTGCTGGACTATGGCAGCAACGTATTCACGGGCCCCAGTGCCCTTGTCGATCCAGTGAGCGGGGACGTTTATCTGTTCAGCATTATGCAGGACCAGCGCGGAGGCGCGGAGGAAGGCGCAGCCGGATGGGCCCACTGTGTAGGGCTGCCCCGGAAGATATGGCTAAACGACGAGGGAACGGATGTGATGATGAGTCCCGCCGATGCGCTGCATGAACTGGAGGGCGCGGTGTTGACTGAGGGTACCGGCCTGACGTTGGAGCAGGCCAACCAAATGCTCTCAGAGGTCTCTGGAGACCTGTTGTATCTTCGGGCTACTGTGGATATGGGAGATTCCAACGAGATCACGCTGAATGTAAAAAGCAACGGTGACAGGGACCTGACCGCATTTATCTACAACGCGCAGGAAGGGACGATCAGCGGAAAAAATCCCAACAAAACCAAGGAGGCGAAAAAGCCTTTCGTCTCAGGTCCACTGGAGGTCAGAGATGGAAAACTGATAATGGAAGTATATATTGACCGTTCGCTGGTGGAAGGTTTCTTTAACGACAGCAAGTCTATCAGTATGCGCTCCTACAGCGATTTTGACTCTCAGGGGCTCTCTTTGGAAGCAGACGGGGAGATTACGGTTGAGGAACTATATGTTGCAGAAAT
>CAJTYO010000060.1 GCA_910584045.1 uncultured Oscillospiraceae bacterium
CATCCGTCCCCGGATGCCTCCTCAGACTCTCAAAAAGGCGGCGCTTTACGGAAATACACAGATTCACGCCATCGGCAATCCCACAGACTGCGGCGGGGGAAAGAGCATGTAGACAGAGAAGGGGATCTGTGTTAAAATGCTTTACAATACTTTATCATGAAGGGGTGTACGGTATGGCGGTTTTGGGAGAAAAAAAGCTGTTCCTGTTGGATATGGACGGCACGATCTATCTGGACGAGGACTTGTTTCCGGGGACGATACCTTTCCTGGACGCCGTCCGCGCCGCGGGTGGACGGTATTTGTTTTTGACAAACAACTCCTCCCGCTCGGTGGACGCCTATATCGCCAAGCTCGCGCGCATGGGTATCCCCTCCGTCCGGGAGGATTTCCTCACCTCCGTAGACGCGCTAATCGAGGACCTGGCGGGCCGTCCGCCCTTCCATAAGTGCTACGCCTTCGGCACCCGCACCTTCCGGCAGCAGCTGGCGGAGGCGGGGGTGCCGGTGACGGACCGGCTGGAGGAGGACATCGACTGTCTGTTGATGGGCTTCGACACAGAGCTGACCTTTCAGAAGCTGGAGGACGCCTGTATCCTGCTCAACCGGGGGGCGGCGTATATCGCCGCCAATCTGGACTGGGTGTGCCCCACCTGGTACGGGTCTGTGCCGGATGTGGGCAGCGTGTGCGAGATGCTCTTCCGGGCCACAGGGCGGCGGCCCCGGTCCATCGGCAAGCCGGAACCGGCTATGCTGCGTCTGGCCCTGGAGCGGACGGGATATCCGGCGGAGCAGGCGGTGATGGTGGGAGACCGGCTGTATACCGACATCGCCTCGGGGGTCAACGCGGGGATTGACACGGTTTTCGTCCTCTCCGGCGAGGGAACCCGGGCGGACGCGGAGAAGAGCGAGGCGAAGCCCACCTGGATCTTTGACGATATTTCCGCCCTGCAAAGGGCGTGGGAGGAGGCGTGTGCAGTATGAGGGAGAGCATTGAGAGCGTCCGTCAGTTCTACAACCGTGCGCCGGAGCATGAATGGGACCGGCTGAGCGAGCGGCACCCCTTTGAGTTTATCCTGACCACCTGGATGATGGACAAGTACATCCGGCCTGGCGACGCCATTCTGGACATCGGCGGCGGACCGGGACGGTACAGCATCCACTATGCGAAGAAGGGCTGCGAGGTCACGTTGGTGGACCTGTCGGAGGGCAACGTGGCCTTGGCCCGCCAGAAAGCGAAGGAGGAGAACGTCACCCTGACCGCCCGGGTCAAAAACTGTCTGGAATTGGACGAGCTGGACTTGGGGCAGTATGACCATGTGTTTCTCATGGGCCCTCTGTACCACCTGCTGGAGGAAGAGGAGCGGGTGCGGGCGGTAGAGCTGGCCCTGGATTGCCTCAAGCCGGGGGGAAAGCTGTACGCCTCTTTCATCCTGGTGTTTGGCGGAGTGATCTACGATATGCAAACCGGCGGCAACATCGTCCCTGACTGCCATAATCCCGACTTTATGCAGGCTTTTGACGCGATCCTGGCCGGCGATAACTTCCGCAATACGGCGGGCTTTACGCGCTCCTATCTGTGGCACTGGAGGAGAATTCTGCCCTTTATGGAGCGGTTTGGCCTGGAAAAGCTGCATCTCTTCGGTCAGGAGGGCATTATGTCCCCCTGTGAGCCCCAAATTCTGGAGCGGGATCAGGAGGAGATCGGTCAGTGGGTGGAGCTGGCGAAGAAATATCTGGAGATTCCGGAGCTGCTGGCCTACTCCGAGCACGCTATGTACATCGGCGGGAAGCCGTGAAGGCTTTTCCGTCTTGCAAGGGCCTGGGCCGCATGCCGCGTCTGACTGCTGGAGCCCCTACCTGCTGATGGGGCGCAGGCCCTCCGGTTCCAGCTGGCCCCCAGCCGGAACCCCATGGTAAAGAGGGCTGGAGACGTCATGGCAAGCTTTCTGAAAGAGTTAGAGAGCTGCGTCGCAAAAACTGTATGACGCAGGAAGCGCTTGGAAAGGTGATTGGTGTCAGGCAGGATGCTGCATCTGTATATGAAGCGGGGAAGCACTACCCAGAGGTCCGTAACCTGCTGCCTTCCCGGGACGGACAGACGCCCCGGAGGTGCATCAGCTGGCGCCTTGATTTAAGCGGAAGAGAGGAAAAAGCGATGAACGAAATGAAGCTGAACAACAAGCGAACGATCCTGGTGGGCCTGGCTTTTTTGTCCATCTGCTCCTTCTGGCAGATGTATGACAACCTGGTGCCCCTGATTCTTCGGGAGACCTTCCACATGGACGAGTCCCTCACCGGCGTCATTATGGCGGCGGACAACATCCTGGCCCTGTTCCTGCTGCCCTTGTTCGGCGGTCTGTCCGACAAGTGCAGAGAGACCCGGCTGGGCCGGCGCACCCCCTTCATTCTGGGCGGCACTGCGGCGGCAGTGGTGCTGATGAACCTGCTGCCCGCCCTGGACAACAGCTACGCCGCCCAGGCCGCTCCCTTCAAGCTGGTCAGCTTTATTATCGTTCTGGGGCTGCTGCTCATCGCCATGGGCACCTACCGCTCCCCGGCGGTGGCCCTGATGCCCGACGTAACCCCCAAGCCTCTGCGCTCGAAGGCCAACGCCATCATCAACCTCATGGGCGCGGTAGGCGGCGTGCTGTACCTGGGAGTGACGGCGGTGCTGTACCCCTCCGCCAAGACCAAGGGTCTGGACCATGTGAACTATCAGCCGTTGTTCATCGTGGTGTCCCTCATTATGGTGGCGGCTGTGGCAGTGCTGCTGCTGACTATCCGGGAGCCAAAGCTGGCGGCGGAGAACCGCGCCCTGGAGAAGAAACACCCGGAGTGGAACCTGGCCGAGGACGACGGCAGGGGCAACGAGAAGTTGCCCCTGCCAGTGAAGCGGAGCCTGGGCTTCCTGCTGGCCTCCATCGCGCTGTGGTTCGTGGGCTATAACGGCGTGACCACCTGGTTCTCCACCTACGTCTCCCAGGTGATGGGTGAGGGGGTGGGCGGGACGGCCACCTGCCTGATGGTGGCCACGGTGGGGGCCATCGTCTCCTACATCCCTATCGGTGTTGTCGCCTCCAAGGTGGGGCGGCGGCGGACCATTCTGTGGGGCGTGGCCCTGCTGGCAGCCTGCTTCCTGGCCGGATTCTTCCTGACCAGAGGTGCCCGCACCATCACCCCCGTCATGTACGCTGCCTTTGCCCTGGTGGGGTTAGCTTGGGCGGCTATCAACGTCAACTCCCTGCCCATGGTGGTGGAGATGTGTAAAGGCAGTGATGTGGGCAAATTCACCGGCTACTACTACACCGCCTCCATGGCCGCCCAGGTCATCACTCCCGTGCTGGCGGGCACGCTGATGAAGCACATCAGCTATCAAGTGCTGTTCCCCTACGCCGCCTTTTTTGTGGCCATGAGCTTTGTAACCATGCTCTTTGTCCGCCATGGAGACAGCAAGGCGGAGGCGAAGAAGGGGCTCTCGGCGTTTGAGGATATGGACGATTAAAGGAGGCGCGGAATGAGGATACTCACAAAGGCGGCAGCTGCTGTGCTGGTCGGGGCGGGGGTCTGGAGCCTGCTGCTCCGGCCCCGGCGGAATCAGCCGGGCTGGGAGAAGTTGAGGGCGGTCCGCTATGCCCACAGAGGGCTCCACGATCTGGACCGGGGCCGCCCGGAGAACTCCATGGCCGCCTTCCGGGCGGCGGTAAAGGAGGGCTTCGGGGCGGAACTGGACCTGCATCTGATGGCCGACGGCCATCTGGCGGTGGTTCACGACAGCGACCTGAGCCGGGTCTGTGGGAAGCAGGTCTTCATTGAGGACCTGACCGTCGAAGACCTGCCGGACTATCGCCTACAGGGGACGGAGGAAACCATCCCCCTGTTCGAAGAGGTTCTGGCCCTCTTCGAGGGCGGGACGCCTCTGGTGGTGGAACTTAAGGTGGAGCGGGGCAACGCCGCCGCCCTCACCGACGCGGCAATGGCGCTGCTGGAGGGGTGGAACGGGACGTACTGCGTGGAGTCCTTCCACCCGGGGGTGCTGCTGCGGATGAAGGAGAAATACCCCCAGGTGATCCGGGGGCAGCTGAGCCAGAACTTTATGAAGGGCAGCGAGGTCAACGGCCTGTCCCTGCCCACCCGGTTTGCGATGACCCACCTGCTGACCAGCGCGTTCACCAGGCCGGACTTTGTGGCTTACAACTGTCTGGACCGGCGGAACGTCAGCCTGCGGCTGATGAAGAAGCTGTACGGCGTCCACGAGGTTGCCTGGACCGTCCGGGAGCGGGAGGTCATGACGGAGCTGGAAACGGAGGACGTGCCGGTAATCTTTGAGAAATTTGTACCGTAAAGACGACAAAAGAACCACCCGGTGACCGGGTGGTTCACTTTGTCGTCTGGTTGGAAATCAGCCTACGCGGTTGAGCTTCAGCGTCATGGCGCTCTTCTTATGAGCGGCATTGTTCTTGTGCAGAATGCCCTTAGCAGCGGCCTTGTCCACGGCCTTGACCGCGACCTTGTAAGCGCCCTCAGCCTCGGTGCGATTGCCATTTGCGGCAGCGGCCTCAAACTTCTTCACAGCGGTCTTCATCGCGGATCTCTCAGCCTTGTTGCGGGCGTTGCGGGCCTCAGCCACCAGAACGCGCTTCTTAGCGGACTTGATATTCGGCAAACCAAACACCTCCTCCAATGGGGGCTATGGGATTGGAAAATACCATCCCCATGCGGTATATTATACTATCATATTTCCTCGGGAATTGCAAGGGAAATTTTCAATTTTTTCTTTCTTTTTTACATATTTCTCTCCCTCCGTGGAAAAATACGGCGGAACCGGCAGATTGCCCATTTGGAAATTGAGGAGGCGCGCGTATGTTGTCTATCCGCACCGATCTGGCCGCCGAGGCCCATCAGCTCCGGCGGGAGAGCGCGGGGAACGTCACCAGCCTGCCGGGCGTGGCGGCCCGGGACGAGGAGCGGGAGGGGCTTCCCCTCACCCGGGTGGAGGTCCTGGACGGAGCCGGGGAGGCTGCTCTGGGAAAGCCCCGGGGCGTGTATCTCACCCTAGACGTGTCCGCCCTGTGGCGGCGGGAGGAGGATGTGTTCGGCCGGACCGTCCGGGCTGCGGCAGAGCTGCTGGCTCCCCTGCTGCCGGAGGAGGGACCGGTGCTGGCGGCGGGTCTGGGGAACCCGGCCATGACGGCGGATGCCCTGGGGCCGCGGATGCTGGACCATCTGCTGGTCACGCGGCACCTGGGGGAGGTGCTGCCGGGTTTTCGCAGCGTGTCGGGCCTGGGGGCCGGCGTGCTGGGCAGCACGGGCATGGAGGCAGCGGAGTGGGTCCGGGGCGCGGCGGACCACGTAAAGCCCTCGGCGGTGGTGGTGGTGGACGCTCTGGCGGCCCGAAGTCTGGACCGGCTGTGCAGCACCATTCAGATATCCGACACCGGCCTCATCCCCGGCAGCGGCGTGGGCAACCACCGCATGGCCCTCAACCGGGACGGGCTGGGGGTGCCGGTGATCTCCGTGGGCGTCCCCACGGTGGTCAGCGTGGAGACGGCGGCCAAGGATTTGCTTGCCCAGGCCGGGGGCGACGAGGAGAAAATCCCCGGCATCCGGGGCCGGGGACTATTCGTCACGCCGGACAACATCGACGTGCGTGTGCGGGAGCTGGCCAAGGTGGTGGGCTACGCCCTGGATCTGGCCCTTCAGCCAGGGCTGGAGCTGGAGGACCTGGAGGCGCTGCTGGCGTAAGGAAGGATGCGTTAAGAAAAAAATAAATAATTCCTTATCCGTTTTCACCTTGTCATTCTCCGAAAAAAGGGATATAATGCAAAAAACGCGCCCCATGACAGGAGGAAATTGGATTGAAAAATTTTTGGGATAACCTGTTCTTTCGCCGCACCGCGCCGGACACAGCCTGGCCGGCGGGGAAGAGGACGGCGTATCATATCTGCCGCATTGCTCTGCTGGTGTGCGCGGGACTGTGCATGGGGCTGGCGCTGCTGCTGCTGGCCATCGGGCCCTACTCCAAACGTGCGCTGGTCGACTACCTGCTCCACTGGCAGACGCTGCTGCTGAACACGATTCCCCCGGCGCTGCTGGCGCTGCTGTTCTACGGGATCACGGGGCGGGCCTGGTCCGCCTTTTTACTGGGCGGGGGAATATCCCTCGGGTTTAGCTTGGGCAACTATTACAAGCTGCAGTTCCGGGATGATCCGCTGTACTTCGAGGATATGCTCATCCTGCGGGAGGCCAAGGCCATGGCCTCCGGGGACCACTACGCCCTGTTTGTAGACTGGCGGATCGTCACGGTCCTCCTCTGTCTGGTCCTGGGGGCGGTACTGCTGCTGCTGCTGGCCCCGGGGAAGCTGCGGGGCTGGGGGCGCAGGCTGGGGGCGTCTCTGGCGGCGCTGGCTCTGGGCGGGATGCTGGCCCCGGTGTACCTGAGCGGAGATATCTATCAGGCCACTCAAAATTTCGCCCACCTCAACCAGTGGAGCGCTACACAGAACTACATCTCCCACGGCTTCTGGTATCCCTTCCTCCACAGCATCAGCGATTTTGTGGAGACGCCGCCGGGCGGATACGACAAGAAAGCAGCGGCGGAACGCCTGGCCTCATATCCGGACGCGGACATCCCGGCAGACCGGAAAATCAGCGTCATCGGCTTAATGCGTGAGGCCTATGTGGATTTCTCCCTGTACGATGTGCCGGGACTGGACGTAAGCGGCTACGACCTCTATCACCGGCTGGAGGAGGAGAGCTATACCGGCGATCTGGTGACCAATATTTTCGCCGGGGGCACTGTGGACACGGAGCGGTGCTTCCTCACCGGCAATTACCAGCTGCGCAATTTCCGGGGCAACGCCAACTCCTACGTCTGGTATTTCCGTCAGCAGGGCTATGCCGTGGAGGGCAGCCACCCCTACTATCAGTGGTTCTACAACCGGCTGAACATCAACGGGTATCTGGGCTTTGAGAAATACCGCTACCTGGAGGGCGACTACGAGACGATGACCCAGGCCGTCTATCCGGAGGACGCCGTCCTCCTGCCGGAGATCTACGACGACCTCCAGGCCCGCCTGGCGGAAGGACAGCCCTGCTTCTCCTTCTCCGTCAACGTCCAGAGCCATGGCCCTTACGCCACCTGGGACACAGGTGCGGCGGAGTACCTCACCGGAGAGAACTACTCCGCCGCGTGCAAAAACGCCGTAAATGCCTACATGACCACCATCATGGAGACGGACCGGCAGCTGGCTGCCCTGCTGGACCGGCTGCGGGAGGACCCGAACCCCATTGTGCTGGTAACCTTCGGCGACCATTTGCCCTGGATGGGGGATGGGAACGTATTCTATGACGAGATGGGCGTCGACGTGGACGCGGGTACGGACGAGGGCTACTACCGTCACTACACCACCCGTTATCTGATCTGGGCCAACGATGCGGCAAAGGCGGTTATCGGCCGTGACGTGCGGGGCGAGGGGCCGGCCATTTCACCGTGTTACCTGATGAATCTCCTCTTCGACCAGCTGGGCTGGGAGGGGCCGGGGTTCATGCAGGCTATGGACGAAATGATGGAGGTCTTCCCTATCGTCTCCACCACCGGGCGGACCATGACCGACGGCGTGCTGGATGAGCGGGTGCCGGAGGAGCGGCAGGCGCTGTACAGGGAGTTTCAATATCTGCAGCACTACTGGCGAAATGAGTTCCTGTACAAGCGTGTGATGGAGCAATAAACTAATCAGTCCAAATCCCGGCCCGTGCTGCGGTAGGGGCTGTCGAGAGGACTGGCCTGGTCGGCCTCATTCTGATACCGGCCCACCACCGTGGCGGCAAGCTCCACCGGCAACAGAGTCCCCGCGCCGGCCACGCAGCCACCGGGACACGCCATGCCTTCCAGCAGATAGCCGTTGTATTTGCCTGCTCTGGCCAGGGTCATCAGCTTCCGACACTCTCGCAGTCCCTCGGCCCGGGCGGTCTTGACCTCCAGATTGGGGTCGGTCTGGTGGATCACATCCGCCACCGCCTGGGCCACGCCGCCGGATACGGCGAAGCCCCGGCCGGCTGCGGTGCCCTCACGCATGGATTCCCCCTCCGGGATAGCGGCGAAGTCCACGCCCTTGGCCTCAAACATGCCCTGGAGCTCCTCGAAGGTCAGCACGAAATCCACATCGGAGCGAATGTCGGAGCGAATGGCCTCCAGCTTCTTGGCGGCGCAGGGGCCCACAAAGACAACCTTGCAGTCCGGGTCCTGCTTCTTCACCAGCCGGGCGGTGAAGACCATGGGGGTCAGGGTCATAGAGATGTTCTCAAACTGGGCGGGGAACAGCTTCTCCACCATGGCGTGCCACGCGGGACAGCAGGAGGTGGCCATGAAGTCCTGCTCGGCGGGAACTCTCATAAGGAAGTCCTCCGCCTCCTCCACGGTGCACATATCCGCGCCCACAGCCACCTCCACCACCCGGTCAAAGCCCAGCATCTTCATGGCGGTGGTGAACTTCTCCGGTGTGGAATCCTTGCCGAACTGGCCGATGAAGGCGGGAGCCACGATGGCCACTACCTTATTCTTCTCCATGATGGAGCGGACCACCTGGAAAATCTGGCCCTTGTCCACGATAGCGCCGAAGGGACAGCTGACCAGGCACTGACCGCAGGCTACGCACTTCGACTGGTTGATGACAGCCTTGCCGCTGTCGTCGCTCTCGATGGCGTCCATGCCGCAGGCCGCCATACAGGGGCGCTCGATGTAGATGATGGCATTGTAGGGACAGGCCTTGGCGCATTTGCCGCACTTGATGCACTTGTCCGGGTCAATCTGGCTTTTGCCGTTGACAAAGGAGACGGCCCCCTTGGGGCACACCTTCTGGCAGGAGGCGGCCAGACAGTTCTGACAGAACTGGGTGACCTTGTACTCCTTTGTGGGACAGGCGTGGCAGGCATAGGGGATGATGTTGATGAGGGGCGGTTCATAATAGGACTCAGCGATGGCCGCCTGGTCCATGCCCTCGGTCATGAGGGTCCGCGATTGTATGGACCGGATGGACAGGCCCATGGCCAGACGCACCCGCTCGCCGGCGATGGCCCGTTCCAGAAAGATGGACTCCCGGTGCAGCGCCTTGTCCCCTGGGACAATGACGTAGGGCAGATCTTCGGCCCGGGTGTAATCGCCGCCCTCATAGGCCATTCGGGCCACCTCGGTGAATACCTTTTTTCGAATGTCGGTAATCAAAGACGGAATACCGCGCATGGCGTACCTCCTTGCAGTACAGATAATTTTCTATCAATTAATCTATTGTACAGAATATCATAAACGCCGAAAAATGTCAATCACGGAGGGTGGTTTTCCAGGAGCAGCGCTGCCCGATTCGCACGTTTTTCTCCGGCGAGTGATTGTCTTCCCCAACCGGCCATGCTATAATGGAGATAATTGTAATAGGAGGAATGAAAAATGGCACATATTGTTCTGTATCGCCCTCTGCTGAAAGAGCTCTCCTTCCGTCAGTCGCTTCTGAGCGATCCGGCCACTATGTCGTACAACCACGCTTGGGGTGGGAC
Organism: uncultured Oscillospiraceae bacterium; assembly: GCA_910584045.1. Lineage (GTDB taxonomy): Bacteria > Bacillota > Clostridia > Oscillospirales > Oscillospiraceae > Pelethomonas. The sequence goes on from CAJTYO010000060.1 coordinate 9,546, forward strand.
GATCAGCTTTCCGCCGGAGCGGTGGGCGGAGTGGTATGAACGCTGGGTGGCGTACGGAAGCGCCGAGCGATTTTACCGCTATCTGTGGGACGAGGGCGCCGGCTGCTTCGTGGGGGAGGTCTCCTATCACTGGGACGACGGCTTTGGGGCCTATATCTGCGACATCATCGTCGCCGCCTCCTGCCGGGGCAGGGGCATAGGCGCGCAGGGTCTGGCCCTTCTCTGCCAGGCTGCGAAGGCCAACGGTGTGGACCGTCTCTGTGACGACATCGCGGTGGACAACCCCTCGGTCCAGTTATTTTTAAGGGCGGGCTTCCGGGAAATCTCACGGAATGAAACCTATGTACTGGTGGAGAAAAAACTGTAACTCTACGGATCGTCGGTTGCATTTTAACGGCGGCGGGATATAATATTGTCTTGTGCGGAGCGCGTTGTAATTTTTCAGAAAATACCCGGCATCTGGAGGTGGAGGGGAATGGAACCAATCAAAACAGGCCGTCTGATCCGTGCGTTGCGGATGGAACAAGGGCTGACCCAGCGGCAGCTGGCCCAGTACCTGCATGTGGGCGACAAGGCCGTGTCCAAATGGGAGCGGGGCGCGGGATGTCCCGACCTGTCCCTTCTTCCGGCGCTGGCGGAGTGTCTGGGCGTTGGTTTGGACAGCCTGCTGGCCGGAGAGCTGGATGCCAACGACAAGACAGGAGGTTGTATGAAGCGTACAAAATTTTATTACTGCCCGGTGTGCGGAAATCTGGCCGCTGCCTCGGCAGGGGCCGCCGTATCTTGCTGCGGCAGGCCGCTGACGGCACTGGAGCCTCGGAAGGCGGAGGAGCGGCTGAACATCGAGCCCGTGGAGAACGAGCTGTATGTGACCTCCCCCCACCCCATGGAAAAAGGACACTATATCGCTTTTGCGGCGCTGCTGACTGGAGACGGGCTACTGCTGCGGCGGCTGTATCCGGAGTGGGATTTGCAGCTGCGCCTGCCGGCAGTCCATGGCCGGCTGCTGTGGTACTGCACCCAGCACGGCGCTTTTTATCAAGACATCTGAACGCCGGCTGTGCGTCAAAAAAGGTATTTTGCTTTTTTGAGAAGGAGGGCCGCGCTGAGTTCGGCCCGCAAAGCGTTTTTCCCTGGGCTGCGCTTCGCAGAGGCATATGCCCCCGAAAAAAAGTGTTTAATACGAATCCCTGATAGAAACGGCAGCTGACCCAATCACGGCAAGTAATGGGGCGATAGCAGCGGAGGAAAGAAATATGAATGGCCGGAGAATGGATGCGCTCCATTCTCCGGCCATTCCGCGCCGGGAACTCCACTACAAAACCTTTGCCAGAAAGGACTGCAGCCGCTCGCTCTTGGGCTGGGAAAACAGCGCCTCGGGCGTATTTTCCTCTACGATGATGCCTTCATCCATGAAGATCACCCTGCTGCCCACCTCCCGGGCGAAGCCCATCTCATGGGTCACCACCACCATGGTCATACCCTCGTGGGCCAGATCCTTCATGACCTCCAGTACCTCGCCCACCATCTCCGGGTCCAGGGCGGAGGTGGGTTCGTCAAAGAGCATCACCTTCGGACGCATAGCCAAGGCCCGGACGATGGCTACCCGCTGCTTCTGCCCGCCGGAGAGCTGGTTTGGATAGGCGTCCGCCTTCTCCTCCAGCCCCACGCGCTTGAGCAGGGTGACGGCGGCCTCGTTCGCCTCGGCCTGCTGCATCAGCCCCGTGCGCACCGGGGCCAGGGTGATGTTGCGGCGGATGGTCATGTTGGGGAAGAGGTTGAAGTGCTGAAACACCATGCCCATCTGCTGGCGGACCTTGTCGATCTCTACCTTGGAACCGGTGATCTCCTGGCCCTGGAAGGTGATGGTCCCGCCGGTAGGCGTCTCCAGCAGGTTGAGGCAGCGGAGAAACGTGGATTTGCCGGACCCGGAGGGCCCGATGATGACCACCTTCTCGCCGGGAGAGATGTGCTGATTGATGCCGCTGAGCACGCGGTGGTCCCCGAAGGACTTGGTGAGATTTTTAACGTCGATCACTTTGCCGCAGCCTCCTTTCCAGCTTGCCCTGGAGCCAGGTGAAAACAATCACCACCACCAGGTACATCAGTGCGATGCCGATGAGGGGCGGCATGTAGTCGAAGGTCCGGCCGCCGATGGTGAAGGCGTAATAGGTCAGCTCGGCGGCGCCGATGGCCTGGACCAGGGAGGTGTCCTTAAAGAGGGTGATAAACTCGTTGCCCAGAGAGGGCAGGATGTTCTTGAATGCCTGGGGAATGACGATAAAGCGCATGGTGTCGAAATAGCCCAACCCCAGGGAGCGCCCTGCCTCGCTCTGACCGGCGTCCACACTCATGAGGCCGCCCCGGATAATCTCCGCCACATAGGCCCCCGAGTTAATACCCAGGCCAATAATGCCCACCAGGACCTTGTTCCGGCTTGTCTTGAAGATGACAAAGCTCCAGATAAGCAGCTGCACCATCATGGGAGTGCCCCGGATAACGGTGGTATAGAGGTTGCACAAAACGTTGAAAAAGCCCAGCAGGGGGTTGCTGCGTCCCTGCCGCTGCTGGTCGTGAGCGGTGCGAACCACCGCCACCACCAGGCCCAGCAGAACACCGAAGATCAGGGCAACAACGGTCATCTCCAGAGTGGTGCCCAGCCCCTGGAGGTAGAGCTTCCAACGGTCGCCCTCGATAAAGGCCCGGTACAGCCGGGAGCCCAGGCTGTCCAGCCAGTCGATCAATGCCATGGGGAGACTCCTTTCTTCCTGTAGGGGAGGGGCGGCCAAAGGGCCGCCCCTCTCAGGTTCCGCTTATCCGGCGGTGATGTACTTGTCTACAATGCGCTGGAAGGTGCCGTCGTCCTTCAGATCCTTCATGGCGGCGTTCACGGCGTCCTTGAGGGCGGTGTTGCCCTTGGCAAAGCCGATGGCGTAGTCCTCCACGGCAAACTCGGTGTCCAAAATCATCAGACCAGGATTCTCCGCCACATAGGACTTGGCGGGCTCGTTATCGATGACCACCGCGTCCACCTGGCCGTTGACCAGAGCCATGACAGCCAGGGCGCCGGTGTCAAAGGCGATGACGTGGTCCTCGCCATAGCCGCCGTTCTCGGGCGTGTCGGAGCAGTAGATGTAGCCGGTGGTGGCCTTCTGGGTGCCGATCATAGCGGCGCTGGCCAGATCGTCGATGGACTGGACGGCTGGGGAGTCCTCCTTGACGATGACCACCTGCACGCCGGTGGCGTAGCTGTCGGAGAAGTCCATGACCTCCAGCCGGTCGTCGGTGACGGTAATGCCGGCCATGGCGATGTCACTCTGACCGGTCTGCACGGCGGTGAGGGCCGCGTCAAAGCCCATATCGTCCACAACCAGCTCCAGACCCAGCTTCTCCGCAATGGCTGCCGCTACCTCCACATCGATGCCCTCGAAGCCGCCGTTGTCGGTGGTCATCTCATAGGGGGGAAAAGCGGCGTTGGTGGACATATGGAGTTTGCCTGCCTCCACGGTGTTCAGGTCGCCTCCGGACTTCCCGCCGCAGGCGGCCAGGCTCAGAACCATTACACAGGCCAGAGCCAGCGCGAAAATCTTTTTCATAACAATAACTCCCTTTCCTTTATCGTGCTTATTTCATCCGAACTCTTCCATTCCGGCGTGCCCGCCGGTTGATAGGGAGCATACTACGAATCCAATGGAATGTCAATAGATTTTCACGCGAAATGAATAATTATCAACCAAAACTTGGAGAAATTTACTAACTATACAAATGAGTCCCGGTTTTTGGGACCTGCTTTGCACGGTTTGACGGATAGAAATGTATAGAAAATGGATATAAAAATCCACTTCACTCTTCCACCGTGAAAACCTCCTCAATAGAAACGCCGAAGACCGCCGCAATACGCCAAGCCAACACCAGCGAGGGATTGTACCGGCCTTTTTCCAAATTTCCGATCGTCTCCCGGCGAACGCCCACGCGCCGAGCCAGCTCCTCCTGCTTCATATCGTGCCGGGCCCGGAGTTCCTTTATTCGATTTTTAATCATAAGCCGCGCCCTTCCGCTCCCGCCACTCCAACACCATCAGGGCAATGGTGAAGGCAAAAATTGCGGCGGCAAAGCTCAGCCCGAAGGCGGTGGGAACGGCTCTTATGCCGTCGTAGAGACGGGCGCAGAGAAACATAAAGGGAACCAGGGAGATCATTTCTGTCATAAAGGCAAAGGTGGCGGCCCTGTGCAAATTCTGCTGGAAAAATTCATCCGGTATGACCCAGAAGTAGCGCAGATAGTAGGCAAAACCGAAAAAGCCGTAGAGCCCAGTGTTCCCCGTCCGCCAGCCCAGCACCGCAATTAGGGACAACAGGGACAAAAAGCCCAGGCAGTTTATTTTTCGTTTCATAGCGTCCTCCTTGATATGTGGTATATTTCACTTGTTATATTAAAAATATACCACATACCTATAGAGATGTCAAGGGCGCTTTTGAAGTATGCGGGCTAACAGACACGAAAACCGTTATTTCCCTATAGTACCGCGGCAGAACCTTTTGTTACTTGGTTCCGAAAATCCTATCCCCCGCATCCCCCAGTCCGGGGACAATATAGCCCTTTTCGTTGAGCTTCTCATCCACCGCGCCGCAGTAGATGTCTACCTCCGGGCACTCCCGCTGGAGCCGCTCAATCCCCTCCGGCGCAGCCAGCAGGACCATCAGCTTGATGTTTGTGCAGCCGTACTCCTTCATGAATCCGATGGCGGCGGCGGCAGAGCCCCCGGTGGCCAGCATGGGATCCACAATCAGCACGTCCCGCTCAGCGATGTCCTTTGGCATCTTACAGAAGTACTTCACGGGCTCCAGGGTCTCCTCGTTGCGGTACATGCCGATGTGTCCCACCCGGGCGGAGGGCACCATACGCAGCACGCCCTCTACCAGCCCCAGGCCCGCCCTGAGAATGGGCACCACGGCGAACTTCTTCCCCCGCAGGGTGGGCGCCAGAGTCTTGCAGATAGGCGTCTCCACCTCCTTCAGCTCCAGAGGCAGATCCCGGGTGGCCTCGTAGGTCAGCAGCATTCCGATCTCACTGACCAGCTCTCGGAAATCCTTGGTGGCGGTGTCCTTGTCCCGCAGAATGGTCAGCTTGTGGGACAGCAGGGGATGGTCAACAACATGGACTTTCTCACCGAACATAGCGATTCTCCTTTGTAATATAAATTAAAATATTTACTATATGAAATTGCTATTCGCCGGCCTCTCTGGCGAGCCTCTCCCGCTCCGCCTGGCTCAGGCGGAGGTAGACTGGGGCCAGCTCCTGGGCGCTCACGGCCCCGGCGGGCCACTGCCGCCAAGCGGCCAGTCCCACGCCCACGGCGCTCTGAAGCCGCAGATGCTGAGGGGCCAGGGCGCATAGGATGCTTCGCTCAGAGAGGAATTCGAAGCACAGCCCGGCGCCGTCGCCCACAATGGTCATGGGGCCCTCCAGCTCCGCCAGGTCGGCGGCGGCCTCCTCCAAGGAGACGGCCCGGTCCTCCCGCAGGCGGATCAGCTCCCCGCCCTCCGCCCGGAAGACGGCGTTGTAAATCTGCCGCCGCCGGGCGTCCATGGCGCAGACGATAATTCCATTCATGTGGGCCAGAGGCCGCGCCATAGCCTCTAGGGTGGACACGGCGAGGCAGGGCTTCTCCGCAGCCCAGGCCAGCCCCTTCACGGCAGACACACCGATGCGCAGCCCGGTGAAGGATCCCGGCCCCGCTGCAACGGCCACCGCGTCCATCTCCTGGATCGTCAGCTCGCTGTTGTGCAGCATATCCTCCACCATGGGCAGGAGGGTCCTGCTGTGGGTCAGGCCGGTTGCCTGCCAGGCTGCGGCCAGGAGCGCCCCGTCCTCCAGCACCGCGCACGAGGCGGCTTTTGCCGAGCTCTCCAGAGCTAGAAGCTTCATTCTTCCCGCACCCCCTCGATAGTGATACAACGCTGCGCGTCATCCTCCGCGCAGCGGGAAATGGTGATGGTAATTGTCTCCGGGGGCAGGGCTTCCGCCACCCGTTCGCTCCACTCCACGGCGCACACGCCGCCCCGATTCAGGTAGTCCTCCCACCCGATGTCGAAGAGTTCGTCTTCATCTACCAGGCGGTACATATCGAAGTGGAAGAGGGGGAGCGCCCCCTCGTACTCGTTAACTATGGTGAAGGTGGGGCTGGTGACCCGCCCCCGGCAGCCCAGCCCTCTCGCAAGGCCGCGTGTAAACGCGGTCTTGCCCGCGCCAAGGCCGCCCAGATAGGCAATCACGTCTCCCGCCCGCAGTCGGGCGGCCAGACATTCGGCGATTTTTTCTGTTTCCTGTTCGCTGTGGGAAGTGTAAATTAGCATAGACGTCCCCATACACATCTAAAATAAATTTTCTAACACCGTCGACATTTCGAGGTTAATCAGCGTCCCGCAGGGCGCGCCACTTCGGCCAATCTTTAAAAATTAAAAAATTTTTCCCCAAAAGTTGCACGTTCGCGTGCAACTTTGGCCCATTTCCACCCCTATATGGAGGGAGTACAAACCATAGTGGAAATCATAATCGGAGCACACGGAAATTGGTAAAGCTCGGTGGGTAAACCGTGGCGCGGGCTGCCTTCCTTGACGGGTGGCAGCCCGTCTGCGTCCTCCGCCTTGCTGCGCCCCAGTTTCCTCGTTTTACCGATTCTCAGGTATGTGGGATAAAACCAACAAACAAGTTCCTTCAGGCCCTGTACGGTGGGTGAATAGGAAAAGGACCTTGACAACTAAATATAATTGGGACAAAATTTCAGATTACCACCGTTCCTGCGGAGCGGTTCCCCTTAGTATACCATATTTCCCCACGAGAGAAAAGCCCGAAGCCCAAATTTCCGCAAAAAATAGGAGGGCCCGGAGGGCCCTCCCTGTTTTTGCAATCAGATTTCCAGGTACGAGTCGGCGTACAGGTTGTGATTCTTGATGATGTCGCAGCTCTTGATGGTCTCCATCAGCCGCTGGTCGCAGGGGTTGACAATGGCGGAGGTCAGGCCCATGGTCATGGCCATGCCTACCATTGCTGCGTCCATGATGGGACGGATGTGCTTGGGCATACCGTTGGAGTTGTTGCTGAGACCGCCGGTGGACTTCAGCCCCTCCTCGGAGAAGGCGCGGATGGCGTTGAGCACGTCCATCTGCTTGTCCTGCATACCCTTGATGACCAGGAACAGGGGGTCAAACCACAGGTCGTCGCTCTCCATGCCCAGGTGCAGGCCGCGCTCGAGCATGTTGTGGCAGTGCATCATCCGCTCCTCGTTGTCCTTGGCGATGCCGTCGGCGGAGCACAGGGCGATGACGATGGCGTCGTTGGCGGCGGCCAGATCAATATAGCCGATGCGGCTGCCGGCGTCGGCGGAGTTGACGATGGGCTTGCCGTTGGCGCGGTTGTACACTTTGATGCCTGCCTCAATGGCGGCCATGTTGGCGGTGTCCAAGGCCAGAGGAACATTGTTGAAGTTCTGCTGCAGCAGCTGGACCGCCCAGGTCATCAGTTCGGGACCGTTGCTCTCGGCAGGCCCGATATTGACGTCCAGATAGGTGGCGCCGGCGGCGATCTGCTCGGCGGCGCGCTTGAGGATGGGAGCCTCGTCATAGCTGTCCATGGCCTTTCGGATGGCGGGGGAGATGCAGTGGATACGCTCGCCGATAGTGACGAAGGTCTGGGCGTTGGGATCGTGACCCTTGTAGGTCACGGGCTTGTCATCGATCATGTAGGGACCGCTGACCACGATGGGAGGCGCGGGGATAACCTTTTTGGGTGCGGGAGCGGGCTCGGCGGCGGTCTCACCGGCGGCGGGAGCCGCAGCGGACTTATCGACGTAGCTCTTCTTCCACTCCTCGTCCCGCAGGTACTTCACCAGCTGGACGGCCTCGGTGGTGCCAACGATGACGCTCCACTCGGGCAGCTTATCCTGAATCTCGCCCTTCATGACGGCCACCTTACCGGGGATGATCAGGGCGCGGTTCTTGATCTTATTGCCCACGTCGAACTCGTCGAAGAACTTCTTGATGGAGGAGCTGGAGAACTTGCCGGCGGCCCAGGCGGTCAGTA
>CAJTYO010000061.1 GCA_910584045.1 uncultured Oscillospiraceae bacterium
TGGAGCGGGTGACGAGAATCGAACTCGCATCCCCAGCTTGGAAGGCTGGTGCCCTGGCCATTGTGCTACACCCGCATAAAGGGCGGTTGCCCTCCAGCAGTCCGACCGTCTCGCCGCAGCAAACCGTCAGCTTGTAAATAATAGCACGACCAGCCGCATTTGTCAATAACCATGTCATAAATTGTCCATGAAATTTTTTATCTCCCGTGCCTTGTCCGCATACTGCGTAAAAATATGAACTTCCCTATTCCCTGTCCAAGGTTTTGGGTGTATACTGGTGAAAACTGGGCGGCAGCTGCCGCCGGACAGAAAGGAGCCTTATTTTATGTCAAAAGTCAGCACCTATATCCGCGAATCCTTTGCTCGGGGGGACAACATCCGGGATGCCGGCCTAACCACACCGGAGGATGTAGTCCGTTTTGACAACATTGCCTACGGTCCGGACCCCCGCCAACAGTCCCTGGATGTCTATCGTCCCCGAGCCTCTCAGGGACAGATTCTGCCCGTCATTGTCAGCGTCCACGGCGGCGGCTGGGTTTACGGCGACAAGGAGCGCTATCAATTTTACTGTATGAGCCTGGCCCAGCGAGGCTTTGCGGTGGTAAATTTCACATACCGCCTTGCACCGGAAAACAAATTTCCTGCCTCTCTGGAGGATACCAACAGCGTCTTTGGCTGGGTACTGGCCAACGGCGAGAACTATGGCTTTGACACCCGTCATATCTTTGCCGTGGGCGACTCCGCCGGTGCACAGCTTCTGGGCCTGTATGCCTCGATCTGTACCAATCCCGCCTACGCCTCCTTCTATGACTTCCAGCCCCCCATCGGCTTCCGCCCCACAGCTATAGCACTTAACTGCGGTGCAAGCCGTCTGGTGGAGGACAAGTCGGACCAAACCGTTGCGCTGATGGAGGAACTCCTGCCGGAGAAAGGTACGGACAGAGAACTTTGGCTTCTTGACGTGACGGCCCATATCTCCGGCAACTATCCCCCCACCTTCTTCATGACCAGTACCGGCGACTTCCTGCGGAAGCAAGCCGGGCCCCTGGCAGCAGCGCTGGTCGAAGCGAATGTTCCCTTCGTCTACCGCTACTATGGCGACCAAGATCATCTCCTTCCCCATGTGTTCCACTGCGATGTCCGCTCCGAGGAAGGAAAGCTGTGCAACGACGAAGAGTGCGCCTTTTTCCGTGAGTTCCTGTAAAAAAGATGCTCCTCCCGTAATTTAACAATTTATTCACAGAAAGTTAGCACTCTTGTCACGAGAGTGCTAACTTTCCTCTTTACATTTCAAAGGAACGGGTGTATGATGTAAACAAAAAAGAAAGGGGGACCGGCTCTCTGCCGGTCCGAAGGAGGTATAATCATGAACTTCGATCAATACACCCAGAACGCCCAGCAGGCGGTGGCGAACTCCCAATCCATCGCCATTGAGAACGGCCAGCAGCAACTGGAGGGCGAGCATCTGCATCTGGCGCTGCTGCACCAGCAGGAGGGCCTGGCCCCCCGTCTGCTGACCTACATGGGACTGGATGTGGCGCGTCTGGCCGTGGAGGTCCAGCGGGAGATCGATCGTCTGCCCAAGGTATCCGGCAATGGCGCCGACCAGCTGTATGCCAGTCGCCGCTTCACCCAGCTCCTGACCACCGCTGAGCAGATCGCCCATCAATTCAAGGACGAATATGTGTCCGTAGAGCACCTGTACCTGGCCCTGGTGGAGGAGACTGGAACGCCCAGCGCCCGCATCTTCCGCCAATATGGCATCGACAAGGAGAAGATTCTCCAGGCTCTCACCAAGATCCGGGGCAGCCAGCGGGTTACCAGTCAGACCCCGGAGGAAAACTACGAGGCCCTGGCCAAGTATGGTCGGGACCTGGTGGAGATGGCCCGGCAGGGCAAGCTGGATCCGGTCATCGGCCGGGACGCGGAGATACGTCACACCATTCAGATTCTCAGCCGCAAGACCAAAAATAACCCTGTCCTTATCGGCGAGCCGGGCGTGGGCAAAACCGCCGTGGCTGAGGGACTGGCCCAGCGTATTCTCAACGGCGATGTGCCGGAGGGGCTGAAGGACAAGACCATCTTCGCCCTGGATATGGGCGCTCTCATCGCCGGGGCCAAGTACCGCGGTGAATTCGAGGAGCGGCTGAAAGCCGTGCTGGGCGAGGTGGAAAAGAGCGAGGGACGCATCCTGCTGTTCATCGATGAGCTCCACAGCATCGTGGGCGCGGGCCGCACCGAGGGCAGCATGGACGCAGGGAACCTCCTAAAGCCCAAGCTGGCCCGCGGCGAGCTCCACTGCATCGGGGCCACAACCCTGGACGAGTACCGAAAGTATATCGAGAAGGACGCTGCCTTAGAGCGCCGGTTTCAGAAAGTGCTTATCGACCAGCCCACAGTGGAGGACACCATCTCTATCCTTCGGGGTCTCAAGGAGCGCTTTGAGATTCACCACGGTGTGCGAATCACCGACGGGGCGCTGATCGCCTGCGCCTCCCTGTCGGACCGGTATATCACCGACCGGTTCCTGCCGGACAAGGCCATTGATCTGATGGACGAGGCCGCCAGCAAGATACGCATGGAGATCGACAGTCTCCCCGCCGAGCTGGACGAGGCCAGCCGCAAGATCATGCAGCTGGAGATCGAAAAGCAGGCCCTCACCAAGGAGGAGGACGCTGGCAGTCAAAACCGGCTGACCCATATCGACAGCGAGCTGGCAGAACTGAAGGCCAAAAACGACGCCATGCGGGCCCAGTGGGCAACAGAGAAGCAGTCCATCGCCGGTATCAAGCGCATTAAGCAGGAGATCGAGGACACCCGCCGCCAGATGGAAGAGGCGGAGCGGGACTACGACCTGGAGAAAATGGCTCGTCTGAAATACGACGCCCTCCCCCGCCTGGAGCGCCAGCTGGAGGAGGAGCGGCAGCGGGTAGACGCAGGAAAGGACGAGCACCTTCTAAAGGAGGAGGTCACCGAGGAGGAAATCGCCGAAGTTGTCAGCAAGTGGACCGGCATTCCGGTGCGCAAGCTGGTGGAGAGCGAGAAGGAAAAACTGCTGCATCTGCCGGAGATTCTCCATCGCCGGGTTATCGGCCAGGACGAGGCCGTCTCCGTTGTCAGCGAAGCCATTCTCCGCGGCCGGGCGGGGCTGAAGGACGAGAACCGCCCCATCGGGTCCTTCATCTTCCTGGGCCCCACCGGCGTGGGCAAGACGGAGCTGGCCAAGACCCTGGCCCAGAGCCTGTTCGACGACGAGCGGAACATGATCCGCATTGATATGTCCGAATATATGGAGAAGCACGCGGTCAGCCGTCTGGTAGGCGCGCCTCCGGGCTACGTGGGCTACGACGAAGGCGGTCAGCTCACCGAGGCCGTACGGCGCAGACCTTACAGCGTGGTGCTCTTCGACGAGATCGAGAAGGCCCACCCGGACGTTTTCAACATCCTGCTCCAGCTCCTGGACGACGGCCGCCTGACGGACAACCAGGGCCGGACGGTGGACTTTAAGAACACCATCGTCATCATGACCAGCAACATCGGCTCCGCCCTTCTCACGGAGAACCTCCGCCAGGACGGCTCCATCGCCCCTGAGGTTCAGGAGCAGGTCCGCGCCGCACTTCGGGAGCACTTCCGCCCGGAGTTCCTCAACCGGGTGGATGACATCGTTATCTTCTCCCCCCTGACGGAGATCCAGATCGGCGGCATCATCGACATCGCCATGGCCGCCGTGTCCCGCCGTCTGGCGGACCGGGACATCACCCTGACCCTGACGGAAGCAGCCCGCTCCTTCATTGCCCGGGCCAGCTACTCCCCCGCCTACGGTGCGCGACCGGTGAAGCGGTATCTGCAAAAGCATGTGGAGACGGCTCTGGCCTCCATGCTCATCCGCGGGACTCTCTCCGACGGTCAGCGGGTAACCATCGACAGCGACGGGACGGCCCTCACCTTCTCTGCGGTCTGAACTCCGATCAGTCCGCGTCCCCCGCGCAGTATGATCCATCTGCCGTCGTTCCCACATATTTTTCGGCGATATCTCTCCCGTCGCCGTCTACTATTGATACCATTCTCAAATTTGGAGAGCAACCGCGTCACCCGTTGGCCACCTATGGCGGCTCAGGGCTTTGTAGGGCAGAAATCCAAGAATAACAATGGTTTTTGTCTTGAGGTTAAAGTTTTTTGGTGCCTTTTCTTTCAGGAAAAAAGTATCCGCTTATTCCCCCAGCTGCGGTGTCAAAAACCGGCGCGGAGACTACTCCGCGCCGGCTCTGCATGTCTAAAAAGATGGTTTGCAGCCTTTTTGAGAAGGCGTTCGCTTTGCTCTGTGCATCATTCATCACCTGGTGTCCGCCGGCAGAGCCAGTTCAATACTTCCGGATTTCCAGAGACTCGTCGTCCTCGCCCTTCTCAATGGAACGAATCACCATATCGTACTGAACGTCATCACTGACCTTTACATGCACCCTCTCCCCCACCTTCCGGCCCAGTAAAGCTTTCCCAACCGGGGACTCCTTGCTGATCAGCCCCTTTCCCGCATCGGAGCGAAGCGTGGTGACGACTCGCATGGTCATCTCCCGGCCCAACTTCTCGTGAAAGACCTCCACCTTGTCAAACAGCCCCACAGCATCCTCCTCGGATTTCGCGGAAATCACCTTGGCGGTTCGAACCATCCGCTCCAGATAGCGGATACGGCTATCGTTGCGGTTCTTCTCCTGTTTGGCGCACTTATACTCAAAATTCTCGCTGAGATCGCCAAACGCCCGGGCGGTCTGCACATCCTCAATCAGCTTTGGACGCAGCACTCGTATGCGGTAATCGATCTCCTCTTTCATTTTTTTGACGTCCACCTCGGTCAGCTCGTCATACATGGAAAACACCCCTCTGCGATTGGTTTTTTCCATTTTACCACACCCGCCGGAAAAAGGCCAGAGTTTTCCGCCGTCACACTCCGGCGGTCAGCCACGTCAGCACATCATCCACCGTCGTATGCAGTTCCTCCGGAATCTCCTTCCGGTTGGTCCGGACGGTCTGGCAGCCAACCGACCTTTCCGCCTCCCAGCGGATTCTCTCCAGTCCCATCGCCTCCGCCAGCCGCCGGCGAAATGCGCCGTGAGTACACTCATCCCGGGTCCCCACGTGAAAGATGCCCTCCAGGTTCCGGCGGAGGATATAGTCCGCCCACTCCGCCACCTGATGGTCTGTGGTGTAATTGATCCGGACATTGTCGTAGACCTGCACAGCCCCGCCGGTCAGGTCCGCCTCTTTCAGCGCCTGCAGCCGCGGCGCGTTCCGGCCCCAGATCTCCGGTGGGCGAAGGATCACCGCTCGCGCCCCCAGTATCTCCGTCAGCAGACGTTCACAGGCAATTTTAAACCGCCCATAATCGCTCCCCGCGCAGGGCGGGTCCGATTCATCGTGGGGCCGGTCCACCTCCCCATCGAAGACATTGGCGGTGGAGAGATAGAGCATCCTCCCGCCCCGCTCTGCCAGATAGGCAGCGGCGATCCGGTGGGCCTCCAGCTGCCGGCCGAAGTTCCCCCGCAGGCAGGAGATCACCGTCTCCGGCGCGGTCTCCTGTAGGAGCGCCATCAGGCCGCCCTCCTCCAGCACGTACCGCCGCAGTCCGGCATCCCCCCGCAATGTGCGGCAGGTGCCGTACACCCGGTTATCCGATGTGTTCAGCTTCCGCCGGATGGCCGCCCCGGCCAGTCCGCCCGCACCCAGAATCAGTATATTTATTGCCGTATCCCCCTTTACCGGGAGAAGATGATCGTCTCACTGTTGAACATCTTTGCCAGAATAAACACACCCAGCAGCGTCACAACGGCGTTGATCCCCACCGTGACCGCTACGCCCAGAGGCAGCACCGAGAAGGAGAATACGCCCACCATGCACTGGACGCTGTTATACAGCGGGATACAGTAGTTCACCAGCTCCTGGGATGCGCCGCCGCCAAACATACCGCTAACTCCCAGCCCCATCGCCAGCAACATCACCGGCATGGCATAGGTCTGAGCCTCTTTGATAGTCTTTGCAAAGGCTGAAAGAATGGAGATCAGCGTCACTATCACCAGCACGGCGGACAGGATCACCGCAGCCAGCAGCAGATAGTCCTGAATGCTGTAAATAGCGGCGCTCACCTCGTCCGTTACCCCGCCCATCATCTTGGGCAGAGCCAGCACCGTGCCAACCGTGCTGGACGCGGCGGAGAGCATAGAGATCAGGGACAGCGCCAGAATCTTTCCCAGGGCCACATCGCTGCGGCGGATGGGGGTAATCAGCATGGTGGCAATGGTGCCACGCTCCTTCTCGCCGGCGATGGACTCCGGCGCCACAGCGGCACAGCCGGAGTACAGGAACATCATCAGCAGCAACGGCATCATCATGGAGAAGAAGCTCCCCGCCGTATCCTCTGCCGTGGCCAGATCATAGCCCTCGCCACCGGCATTGACGTCAAATTTGTTCACCATCTGGGCCTCATAGGCATCCAACAGGCCCACCACCGTCCGGTAGGCAAAGCTTGAATTGGTAGACGCAGAGTTGTAGTAGATCTCTACGTTGGGAGCGGGCTGCCCAGAGCTGACCTCATATTCCGCCGCTATCCGGTCAAAATCCTCTGGGAACACCAGCAGCAGGTCCAACCCCTGGTCGGTCACTGCCTCCCTGGCAGCCGCCTCATCCTCCCCAGCAATAATGGCAAATCCCGTCTGCGGCAGCAGTATTTCCATGGATGCCGGCAGATGGATCGCCTGGACGGTAGGGGTGTATTCCTCGTCCACGCCAAAAGCGTCTCCCATAGCGCCGCCCATGAAGCTGTAAAGAACATAAATCAGAATGCCGGGAATCAGGATACTGACCACCATCCTCTTGTCGCCGAAAAAGCGGGCCAGCTCCTTTTTCATGATGGTAAAAATGCTGTTTTTCATTCTGCCTCACCTACCGTTTCTCTGTAAATTTCAAAGAATCTGTCCTCCAGATTCATTCCGCCGCAGACCCGGTCCAACTCGCCGCAGACGATCATTTTTCCATTAATAATGATCCCCACCCGGTCACACAGCTTCTCAATCAGGCTGAAAATATGGGTAGAAACAATGATGGTCTTCCCCTCGTTCCGCAGCTGCTGGAGAAAATCCGTCACCACCTTTGCGGTCAGCACGTCCAGGCCGTTGGTGGGCTCGTCAAAGATGATGATGTCCGGATTATGGACGATGGACACCACCAGAGACACCTTCTGCTTCATGCCGGTGGATAGGTTGGCAACCTTCACCTCGGCAAATTTATCAATACCGAAGCGATCGAACAGGCTCCGCTTCCTCTGATCCCGCACCGCCGGGTCCACCTTGTGCAGGTCCGCAAAAAAGTCGAACAGATAGTTGGGGGTGAAACAGTCCTCCAGCTTCAGCTCGCTGGTAAGAAAGCCGATGCGGCTGCGCACCTGATCGGGCTCGCGCACTACGCTGGCCCCGTCTACCACGGCGTCGCCGCTGTCTGGACGGATGAGGGTCGCCAGCATCCGCAGCGTGGTGGTCTTCCCCGCCCCGTTGGGACCCAGCAGGCCAAATATCTCCCCCTCGCGAGCAGTGAAGCTGAGGCCGTTCACCGCCGTACGCACCTTCTCCTTTGACTTCTCCAGCTTCTGCTGCTTGGCGGAGAGTCGGAAGGTCTTCGTCAATCCCTGTACTTGCAGTATGTCTCCCATAGTTCCTCCTTATATGGCCACCTTGTCCAGGGGCCCATTTTATATGATCTATCTCTTTATATATCGTCTTACGATATGTACAATATATCACCGACCGATATGTTTGTCAAGGATAAGGTTTCACAAACATGGACATACACCCATCCAATACAGCCCTCCTCCTTTCTTTTTTATACGCCTCGGCTGTACGTTTCTGCAGATCCTCCGTAGTTTATCAAATTTCCTTCCGGAAGTCAACTCAAAAGAGTTAATATTTTCTTAAGAAAACATGTACACTAAATTATCTCATTTGAGTTAGGATGTGTTGCTATGGAAGACACGCAGACAGCGGTACGGACCAGGATTCTAGAGCTGTGCACTCAGCGTGGCATTACCGTCAACCGCCTGGCTACCCTCAGCGGCGTCACACAGTCCACCCTCAACAACATCGTCAGCGGCCGGAACCACAGCGCCACAGTATCCACCATTAAAAAGCTGTGCGACGGACTTGACATCTCCCTTCGCGAGTTTTTTGACGTGCCGGTCTTTGACGACCTGGAGCAGGAAATCCGATAGACACACCGCCATTTTTTTCTTTTTCACGTCTTCTGCTTGCATTTTCCCCCGTTTTCCAGTATGATACTGTCAGTCAAGTGGAGCGGCTGACCGCCCATAGAAAAGGAGGTACTCGCCATGCAAAAGGAGGAGCTGGAGGCTGGTCTGGAGATCGAGCCCCAGAAAATGCGGCTGAAAACCAAATTACTGATCGGAGCGGCCATTGTGATGATCCTGTGCGCTGCGGCGCTAGCCTCTTTCCTGTACGGGGTGTCCATGGGCTCGGCGGAGGATCCGGTGGTTATCACCAGCGACCTGCTGGGGGAACAGCTGCGGGCCGTGCAGGAGCTGACAACGGTGGTCTACTACTACACCAATATGGGCCGGTTTGAGAACCAAGTGGATTTTTACGGCTGGAAAGTCCCCTTCACTTCCAAGAGCTTCATTGTCTCCTACGACGGCGTTATTAAGGCCGGCGTCAATCTGGAGGATGTGACGGTGGAGGTGGATGAGCCGGGGGCCTCTGTCACAGTGACGCTGCCTGACAGCCAGATTCTCTCCCATGAGATTCCGGAGGACAGCCTGGAGGTCTTTGACGAGAACGACACCCCCTTCAACCGGATCACGCTGGAGGACTATGCCGGCTTCACAGGGGACGAAAAGGGTAAGATGGAGCAGCGGGCCATCGACAACGGTCTTCTTACCAGCGCCGATGAAAAGGCACGGCAGGCCGTGGAGTCCTTCCTCAGTCTGATGCCAGGGATGGATACATACACACTGACGGTGGCATAACGGGGACTCGCCTGGCTCTCGTCCTGATCCGCCTATAAGTATAGCAAAGCCCCCAAGGACTATGGGCCATATTTCTTGAAAGCGGGAGAATCGTTCCTGAATGGAAGGCGAAGGGGCCGCACCGGGTATCAGCCGGTGCGGCCCCTTCGCTTATGTAAGCTCTCCGTTCTGCGGTTCAAGCTTTTCCAGTTTCCAGCGGGCATCCTTGATGGTGAGTATCCGCTGCTTCTTTTTGCCGCAGGCCATCCGCTCCTTTACGGCTCGGCCTGTGGGCGTGGCAGCCAAACCGCCCAGAGCCGTCTCCCGCAGCTCCATGGGCAGACGGCGGCCCACCTCCCCCATGGCGTCGATAACCTCGTCCACAGGAATGCGGCTCTCAATGCCCGCCAAGGCCATATCTGCGGCAGCCACAGCGTTTACCGCGCCCACCACGTTACGCTTGATGCACGGCACCTCCACCAGCCCCGCCACCGGATCACAGGCCAGGCCCAGCAGATTTTTCAAGGCCATTGCCACAGCATGGCACAGCTGCTCCGACGTGCCGCCCCGCAGACATACCAGAGCCCCCGCCGCCATGGCCGACGCGCTGCCGATCTCCGCCTGGCATCCACCCGCCGCTCCGGAGATACAGGCCCGATAGGCGATCACCGCCCCCACGCCGCTGGCGGTATACATAGCCTCCAGCATCTTCTCCTCCGGCAAATTTTCCCGCCAGTACAGCGGGATCAGCACCGCCGGCAGCACGCCGCAGGCCCCCGCCGTGGGCGCGGCCACCACCCGGCGCATACATGCGTTGCTCTCCCCCATAGAGAGCGCCTCGGCAACAACCTGGGCCATAAACTCTCCGCCAATGGGATCCTGCTCAGAGTATTCGTGCATCAGCTTTCCCTGTCCCCCCGCCATGCCGCTGAGGCTGCGGCGGTCACCAGTATAGACCTCAGAGGCCTCCTTCATGGCGTGCCAGTTCTGGGCCATTTTCTCCAGGGACTCCGCCCGGGACACCCCCCGGTTCTCCATATCCGTCTCCAGGATGACCTCCCAGAACCGCTTGCCCTCCCGGCGGGCGGCGGTGACAATCTCCTGCATAGAATCCAGGTTCATGGTCAGTCCTCCTTTTTATAGTGGATCACCTGAAGGATACCCGGCTGCTTCTCGATCAGCTCCACAATGTAGCTCGGCACAGGGTCATCTGTCTCAATAATCATCATTACATTACCGCCCTTGGCACTACGGTGCATACTCATGTTGGCCACGTTGACCCGTGCCAAGGACAGGGCTGTGGACACATCGGACAGGTTGCTCTGGTTGTCCATATTTTGGATAATAAGCGTATGATAGTCCCCGGAAAAGCTGACTGACACGCCGTCCAGCTTATCCACCATGATGCGCGCGCCGCCGATGGAGCTGGCCTGCATCTTCATCTTCCGGCCCGATTCGGCGGTAATCACCATCTTCACGCTGTTGGGGTGGGCGTCCCGGAGATCAATCTCCTCAAAGGAAAACTTCAGCCCGCGCTGGGCGGCAATCTCAAAGCTGTTGGGGATGTCCAGATCGTCCGTTGCCATACCCAGCAGGCCCGCTATCAGCGCCTTATCCGTGCCGTGCCCCACTCCCGTCTCTGCGAAAGAACCGTGCAGGTACAGTTCCGCTTTTACCGGCCTCTCCCCCAGCAAAGTGCGTGCCATACGACCAATGCGGACAGCCCCCGCCGTGTGCGAGCTGGACGGTCCCACCATGATGGGACCCATGATGTCGAATACATCGATCATGACCGTTCCCTCCCCGAACGTTCCATTTTTCCTGTTTCTGTACTGCGCCGGTTAAATATCTATTTTTTTGCTGCACGCCACCGCCATAGACCCCGCGCCAATGTGGCAGGCCACGCTGAGGGACAACCGGTCCATATGGATTTCGTAGCCGGGGAACCGCGCCTCAAGTTCGCGCTTCCACTCCTGCGCCTCCTCGTCGGAGCAGGTATAGGCGGCGCAGAGGTGGACCGCTTTCCCGGCAAAGCGCACGGCAATATCCTTTTCCATGGCATCCAACATAATCTTTTTGGCGGACTTCCAGCCCCGTGCCTTGGCGAAGGCGTCCAGCTTCTCCCCCTGAATCTGCAGCACAGGCTTGATGTTCAGCACCGTGCCGATAGCGGCGCCGGCGGCGGTGACCCGGCCGCCCTTCTTCAGATATTTCAGCGTGTCCACCGTGATGTAGATACTGGCCTCCAGCCGCTCCCGCATCAGCATGTCGTGGATGGCCTTCCCGTCCATGCCGGCCTCAGCCATTGCCAGCGCGTCCAGCGTGGACTGCCGCTGGGTGATAGAGATGCGCTGGTTGTCCACAACAAAGACCCTGTCCTTGTACTCGGCGGACAGCATCAGCGCCGTCTCGCAGGATGCAGACAGACCGCTGGACATAGGGATATAGACCACCTGATCATGGGTCTCTAGCAGTTGGTCCCACAAATCGGTCACATCCCCCGGCGCCGGCTGGGAGGTGGAGATATCCGCATCCTCCGCCAGACGACGGTAAAACTGCTCCTGAGTGAGAGTGACGTCCTCAAAGAACAGCTCCTCATTGATATAAAAGGGCATGGGCAGCACCCGGATGCCCAGTTCCTTGGCGGCGGCCTGCGTGATGCCGCTGTTGCTGTCGGTTGCGATTGCTACGTTTGCCATATAAAAATAACTCCTCCATGCCGCCTGGCGGCGTTCTTATCAATCCGATTTCATTCTATACCATAGGCCGGGCGGTCTGTCAAGCTTCTTTTTTCCGCAGCGCCGCCGTCCTACCGCCGGATGAACTTCTCGTCCCCCGCCGGTATGCCGCTCTCATCCGAGACATACCGCTCCACCCGCATGTGGAGGCCGTACTTTTCGCGCAGCCGGATAATCTCCGCCATCATCGGCGAGGCATGGTGAAGGTCGATGGCTTTCTGGTCCCGCCATCTGTCAATCAACAGCACGGTCTCCGGGTCCTCCATGGGGAAGAAATATGCATAGCGCTCATTTCCCTCCTCGGCGCGGATAAGCCGGACAATGCCGCTTACGGTCATCTCCTCCGCGAATTTCCTGGCGCTCCCCGCCTGGCCGGAGTAGTAGATATGCACGGTGACAGCCATATTTCATCCCCCTTACTGTGGCTCCATCGCGCTGTGGAGCCGGTCGGTAATCGCCCCCTGGAACAGGGGCGCAGAATGTCCGTGCAGCGTCTCCAGACCGCCGGCAGCCATGCGGGGATCAATCTGCCCGCTCATGAACAGGTCCATATCCAGAATGAACTTCACCTCCGGATCCTGGGGGGCGTTGGGGATGTTCTGCTTGACCATGCCAGGTCCGGCGTGGATCTTGACATGGCAGGAGCTGTCCAGGTTCAGCTCCACATCCACGGAGCACTTCCGGGCGGCGGATTCGTCCACGTCCTCCTCCGCCAGTACGCCCAGGTAGGGCGCGGCAATCAGCTCCCGCCAGGGCTCCCTCTCCAGCTCCAGTGCCCTGCGGGAAAAAATATTCACATATCGCAGGCCGATTCGCTCAAAAAATGCGGGTTGATAAATTCGGATAAACTGGGCCAGCGGCAGGTCGAATTGCTGGCCGAAGCCCTCCCATCCCGGGTAAGCCACAGTGGACAGGGATATAAAGCCGCTGGTCAAATTCAGTTTCCAGTGGCCGTCGGCGGAGATGAAGTTGTGGTTGATCACTGTCTTCGGGGGCTCCGCCGCCGCGCCGGGGACGGGGATTCTGGGGGCGGACTGCTCCTCCTTGGCGGCATAGCGGGGAAACATACCCCGGACCGCGTCCTGGAAATCCACAGGCTCCCTGGCCCCGATGGACAAAATTGCGGGGAAGCGGAGCTGACAGATCACCTCCGCCAGCTGTGGTCTGTCGTAATGGGTGCGCGGATTATCAGAATATAGCATAGCTTGATCCCTCCTGATGGGCATTTTCTCTTATTGTATCCCGTATGGAGAGAAAAGTCAAACAGAACTATGGACAATTCTTTTCCGACAGACACCCGCAAAGCACCCGAGAGCGCTCCGAACCATCCTCGGAGCGCTCTCGCAAAACTGTATACGGATTCATTTTACAAATAAAACAGATGGCAGCCAATCGCAGCGTAGTAGGTACGGTTGGCGCGGACCCATCGCCCCTGTGAAAAGGCGGGATTGAAAAAGTACAGGCTGTCCCCCGCCGCGTCCACACCAGCCAGGGTCAGACGTGCGGCCAGTACGCTCTGCTCCGTGGGCTCATCATAAATCGTCTTGTTGGACACAGGCTCAAACTGAACGCCGTCCTTCTTATCGAATACCACGCCCTTCACCGTATCAGGAAACTGCCCGGCAGCCACCCGGTTCATAATGACGTTGCCAACGGCAATCTGGCCTGCCAGACTCTCCCCCTTGCTCTCCGCGCTGATAATGCGGCAGAGCCAATAGAAATCCTCCTCCGTACAGGGGATAGGGTCGGTTTCCCGCACCGCCACCGGCGTATCCCAGTCCACAAAATCCACCTGTGCGCCCAGCAGATTTGCCACGCTGCGCAGCGGCACATATGTACGGTCCTCCCGCAGCTTCGCCGTCTGGCCGGTTCCGTAGGAATATCCGTCGGCCAGCACATAGCCCCGCTGAATGGGAACGTCCAGCGTGAAGTGATCTGTCTCTGCGGTTGCAACGCGGCCGTGGTGGTCCCATACAGTCTCCCAGCCTCCCAGCGCTTCCAGCAGCGGGGCAAGCTGCACATAGGTCACGCCTGCCTCCACAAAGGCTGGCACCGTTTCACCTCCCACTGTTACCGTCACATCCTCCGCCGCCCGGGCCGGAGAGGCCAGCATCAATCCTGCCAGCAGCAGTCCTGTCAGGGTCTTTCCTATCATATCGTCGCGTACTCCTTTCGGTGGTCCCAAAGGCGGCCGCCGCCGTCTTTTGAGCCGGTTTTCCCTCCTTTCGACAGTATAAAGGATGCAAGCAGCCGGAGGCAAGGTGTAAATCCTGGTAATTTTCTGGAAGGAAGCAGCTTCTTTCCAACAATTTTTTCCAAAACAGCTTGAAAAAAAGTCCATTCCATGATATTCTGGCGCTAACTGTTTTAAAGAGAGCAGGTGCGTAATTTATGATTTATACCATCACCACCAACCCCTCCTTGGACTATACGGTAGAGGCGGAGCTGATTCTGGGGCAGATTAACCGAGCCGGCAGCGAGGTCATTTACCCTGGCGGCAAGGGGCTAAACGTCTCCCTCTCCCTCCAGCGTCTGGGAGAAGAGACCCGAGCCCTCGGCTTCGTTGCGGGCCGCATCGGCCAGACGATCCGGGATCTGCTGGATGATCTGGGCTGCCCTCACACGCTGTTGGATCTCAGCGGAGGAGGACAGAGCCGCATCAATGTAAAAATACGCGGACCTGTGGAGACGGCCGTCAATGGCCGGGGGCCGGATCTGACGGCGGGAGACCTGGTGCGCTTGCTGGAGCTGCTGCAAAATGTGGAGCGCGGGGACACGGTAGTCATCTCCGGATGGGTACAGAACGTCGCCTTTTATGTCTCCATCCTCCGCCAGGTGGCGGAAACGGGGTGCATGACGGTATTGGACTGCAGCGGCGAGGCGCTATGGCAGTGTCTGGAGTGTCATCCCTTCCTCATCAAGCCCAATCTGACTGAGCTGGGCGCTCTTTTTGGTGTGGACGACCTGGAGTATGCCGAGGGCGTGGAGCTGGCCCATCAGCTCCAGCTGGAGGGGGCGCGGAACGTTCTGGTGAGCATGGGCGGCGCCGGTGCATTTCTCCTGACAGAAAGCAGGGAGCTGTATTTTGCCAACGCCTGCTCCGGTCACACTGCAAACACGGTAGGCGCCGGAGATTCCCTGGTGGCCGGATTCCTTACAGGGCTGAAGCAGACTGGCGACTTTGGCAAAGCGCTTCAACTTGGTGTGGCCGCCGGCTGCGCTACCGCTTTCAGCGACTGGCTGGGCACCAGGGAGCAGACAATGGAGCTGATGGAGCAGGTCCAGGTGGAGAAAAGCGCGCTGTAAGTACGTCCAATCCACCTATAGCTGTCCATCAGAAACCACCGCATATTTTTCCTCCAGCCATCTTCCCCGGACCAGCCGGACCAGGAACAGAATTCCCCGCACACACAGCTCGCCGCACATGGCCGCCCACACTCCCGGCAGCCCAAATCGCGGCGCCAGCATAACCGCCGCCGTCAGACGCACTCCCCACATGCTCACTAGGTTCAGCACACTGGGGGCCAGCGTATCCCCCGCCCCCCGCAGTGCGCCGGCCACCACGATGGAGGCGGCAAACAGCGGCTCGGCAAATGCCTCGATCCGCAGCACCTGCGCGCCGAGCGCCCGAATAGCGGGGTCCGGCGTCAGAAGGGAGAACATCCAGGGTGCCATCATAAACATCAGCGCACCGGTGACTGCCATAATAAGTACCCCCAGCGCCACGGAGAGATAGGCAAAACGCTTCGCCAGATCCCGCCGTCCCGCGCCAATACTCTGCCCCACCAGCGTCGTGGCCGCCGAGCCAATGCCGTAGCCCGGCATATAGCAGAAGCTCTCCGCCGTCACCGCCAGAGAATCCGCCGCCACAGCCACCGTCCCCAGCGGGGCCACAATGCGGGTGCCAGCGATATGGGCTCCGCCCAGAACGATCCGCTCCAGGGCCAGCGGCAGCGCCAGCCGCGCGGCGGCACGCAGGCATGTCCCCTCCAGCCGCCAGGGCACCCCCTTCACCAGCCGCAGGGCCGGGGAGCGGAAGCACAGGCAGAAGACCATCAGCAGCGCTGTCACCGTCTCTGCCAGGGCCGTGCCCAGGGCCGCGCCGGTAACCCCCAGCCCCGCTCCCGGCAGAGCAAGGGCGACCCCCATGATATGCACAGTACGAGCCGGGAAAATAAGCAGCCCGTTAAACAGTACATCCAGCACGCACATAAAGATGTTCAACACGCTGGGGGTGCGCATATCGCCGCTGCACTGAAGCATACTGCCCGCCGTCTGGCGCAGCAGACCAAAGGGCAGCGCACAGGCATAGAGCAGGAAATACCGGCTGGCATCCGGGCACACATCGTCTGCGCCATGGAGCCACCGGGGCAGTCCGGCGCTGACGCCGGCCCCCAGAGCCCCCATCAGCACCCCGAAGGCCAGCGCCACCATCAGCCCCTGCCGCACCACGGACTGTACCTCTCCCCGCCGCCCCGCCCCGGTGAGCTGGGCGATCTGTACGGAAAAGCCGGCGGCTGCGGAGATGCAGATGCCGCCGAAGAGCCAGGTGGTGGAGGACACAAGGCCTATGGCGGCGGTGGCAGCGGCTCCCAGTGAGCCAACCATGGCCGCATCAATGTACTGCATAGCGATGGCGCTGATCTCCGCCAGAATGGCAGGAATACTCAAACGCAGCACCAGATGCAATTGCTGCACCGTATTTGGGGACGCATCGGGGCTGAGATAGGCGCTCCAATCGATTTCCTTGGGCATAACGCCGCTCCTCTCTCATATGTAGTAGTATACGGCTTCTCATTATAACAGCAACATCTCCGACTGGCAAGCATCCACGCCAAAAGTCCAGGAAAACAGCAGAGTTCATACTATAGTTCATCATTGCATAATCTGCTGGTTTTTATCAGATTTTGTGTCCATTCTATATAAAAGACACCGGATAACCGGCCCAAACTATGCGCAATCTCTACGGCGCCGCCTGGTGACATAAGAAACGGGGGACAGGTTCAAAAAATTGTCTAGCTCCATGATAACAGCTGTCTAATGGCAAATCAACAAAATTTCCTCTTGCATTCTACAGAGAAATCGTGTATAATAAGGGTCAGTTCGATGGAACTCCCTCCGCAGGCATTCGTGTTGAGGTTCCGGTCTCGCGCAATGGAAGCCTGTGAAC
>CAJTYO010000062.1 GCA_910584045.1 uncultured Oscillospiraceae bacterium
CTTTTGCCGCTCCCCCTCCCGGTTATTTACACGCGTTTCAATATGCCGCAGGCCATACCGATCTTTCCGCCGGCGGCCAGACGGGCCCTGGCCGCCCGCTGAAGGCTGGTGCGCTCCGGCAGATCGCTGACGGGCACGGGATGCACCGCGCCGAACAGCCAGCGGTAAAACTCCTGGTTGTCCTCCCGGACGGCGAAGCGCCGGTAATCCCCGGCAAAGCGCCGGATGCCGGAGTTCTCCGGCAGCAGCTCCTCCAGGGCCGGGGCCAGCAGCCAGCTGCCGCACAGCACCGCCCCGGGCGCGCCGCCGCGGCAGAAGCGCCGGCCCTCGCCGGCGAAGAAGCGCTCCGCCTGGGCGTAGGACTGATCCAGCGCCTCCCGGGTCAGGGGCGCGTCGGAGGGGATGTGGACGCTGAGGACGGGCGCCCCCCTCTCCAGGCCCGGCGGGAGGGCCTCCCCCTCCCAGACGCAGTACTCAAACTCCAGCGCCCCCAGGCGGAAGAGCAGGCCCCCGGTCTGCCGCCAGGTCCAGAAGGCCCGGTCATACCGCCACCGGCCGGCGATCTCCCGGGTCTCCCGCAGAAACCGGGCGAAGCAGCCCATGGTGGCCCGGTACACATCCTCCCCCACGCCGTTCTCCCGGTACAGCCGCCGGGTGTGGCCGGCCGCCGCCAGGGAGGCCGCCAGATGGGCCATGCCGTCGTCCTCCTCCTCGCCGGGCAGACGGGCGGAAACCGCCTCCCATGCGCTCTCCGCCGTGTCCGGCGCGGCCAGCGCCGCCAGCGGGAGGTCCTCCGGCAGCGCCCCGGCAGCCCGCTCCAGGGGGCCCAGCACCGGCTCCGGCAGCGCCAGCAGCCGGGCCGTCTCCATGATTTGACAGGTCATCATCCCGCGTTATCTGCTCCCGTAGTTGTTGGTCAGGGCCTCCAGAATGTTGTAGCGGTCCATATCGAAGTCCTTCTTCATGGCCAGGGCCGCCTCCATCTCCATGACCACCATGCGCCCCTCCTGGGTGGCGATCACGCAGTTGCCCGCGTTCTCGGATATGGCCTTCACCGCCATGTAGCCCATGCGGCTGGCGGTCTCCCGATCCCGGGCGGAGGGCGCGCCGCCGCGCTGGATGTGGCCCAGCACCGTCACACGGGGGTCCAGGCCGATCTCGTCGTGGATCTGCTTGCTGATCTCCATGGTGTTGCCCGCGCCCTCGGCCACCACCACCATGTAGTGGGTGGTGCCCGCCAGGCGGGCCCGGCGGATCTTCTCCACAATGTCCTTTTCAAAGTCGGGCTCCCGCTCGGGGATCAGCACGGCGGTGGCGCCCACGGAGATGCCGACGTACAGGGCCAGATACCCCGCGTGGCGGCCCATGACCTCCACCACGGAGCAGCGCTCGTGGGACTGCATGGTGTCCCGCAGCTTGTCGATGCACTCGATGGCCGTGTTGCAGGCGGTGTCAAAGCCGATGGTGTAGTGGGAGCAGCCGATGTCGTTGTCAATGGTGGCCGGTATGCCCGCCACCTGGAGCTGATAGCCCCGCTCCGCCGCCCGGCGGGACAGGGCCAGCGCGCCCCGGAAGGTGCCGTCGCCTCCGACGGCCACAATGGCGTCCAGCCCCAGCAGGCGGCAGGTGGCCAGGGCCTTGTCCTGGCCCGCCACCTCCCGGAACTCGTCGCTGCGGGCGGTGTAGAGAAGGGTGCCGCCCTTGTTGATGATATGGCTGACGCTGGAGGTGTCCATGCGGATAAAGTCGCTGGAGATAAGGCCGTTCCACCCCCGGCGGATGCCCACGCAGTCGATGCCCCGGCTCATGGCGGAGCGGACCACGGCGCGCACCGCCGCGTTCATGCCCGGCGCGTCGCCGCCGCTGGTGAGAACGCCGATCCGTTTTACCTGTTTGTCCATTATGTATATCCTCCTCATTTTATAGTCGTAAGGCTCTTTCAGCCGGGTGCGCGGCACCCAACTAGACTATACCCTCCCCGGTCCGCTCTGTCAAGATTTTCGGCGGGAAAATCCCCTGCTGCTCATGGGCCGGCCTGTGCTCCGCGTACAGCATGTTCCACCAGAAGTTATACGCCCGCCAGCTCTCCCCGTCGCCGCAGAGGATGGTCAGGCTCTCCGCCTCCGGGTGGCCGTACAGCACGTCCGTCACCGCCCGCAGCACCGTCTGGGCCGCCTGGTCCATGGAGAAGCCGAAGGCCCGCTGGGTGTCGAAGCAGGAGATGGCCAGCGCCCTCTCCCCGTGCTCCAGAGACCAGAGCAGCCCGCTGACATACCACGCCGCCAGGTCCTCCGCCGAGGCCAGATAGATCAGCGGCACGGGCAGATGCTCCCGCCGCTCCAGACATACCTTTTCCGTCATACCGTCTCTCCCTCCCCCGCCGGAGCGTCCGTCCGGCGGCGCAATTTGTTCATTACATAGAAATAGCTGGGCGCCAGGATCAGGTCCGCCCCGAACCAGGCCAGCACCTCCGCCAGCATGATCCCGGTCTCCCCCATCACCGCCGGCAGCAGCAGGGCCCCGCCGGTGCGCATGATAAACTCCGATACGCCCGACGCCATGGGCAGCAGGGTGTTGCCCAGTCCCTGGATGCAGCTGCGGGTCACATGCAGGATATACAGCACGGGCAGGCACAGCGACATCAGCCGCAGATACCGCACCGCCGCCTCCAGCGCCCTCTCCCCGGCCTCGCCGGAGATGAAGCAGGAGAGAATCCACCGCCCGCTCAGCAGCATCGCCGCCGCGATGGCCGCCGAGGTGATCAGGGCGATCACCACACCGGCCCGCATCCCCCGGGACACCCGCTCCAGCTTTCCCGCCCCCAGGTTCTGCCCGGCGTAGGTGGTCATGGCGTAGCCGTAGGAGGTGGCGGCCATCTCCAGCACGCCGTAGAGCTTGTTGGTGGCGGTGTAGCCGGCGATGAAGGCCACGCCGAAGCCGTTTACGATGGTCTGGATAATCATTCCGCCCACGGCGATGATGGTGTTCTGCAGGGCCATAGGCAGGCCCAGGGTCATCAGCCGGCCGCAGAGCGGGCCGCTGAGCGTCCAGTCCTCCCGGCCCAGGCGCAGCGCCTCGATCCGGCACAGCCGCCAAATACAGCACAGCGCCGCCAGGCACTGGGCGATGACGGTGGCCGCCGCCGCGCCCCGGACCCCCCAGCGGAAATCGAGGACAAACAGCAGGTCCAGAGCAATGTTGGCCAGGGCGGCGGCCGCCATGGCCAGCAGGGGCGTCCTGCCGTCCCCCAGGGCCCGGAGGGCGGCGGCGGCGAAGTTGTAGGCCGTCACCACCGGCAGCCCCGCGAACAGCAGCCGCAGGTAGGACATGGCAATATGCCGGATCTCCGGCGGGGTGCGCAGCAGGACCACCACCGGCTCCGCGGCGGCCTCTCCCCCCGCCGTGACGGCCGCGGCGCAGAGGACCGAGAGGAAAACGGCGTTGGTCATCGTCTGGCGCAGCCTGACGTAGTCCCCCGCGCCGAAGCGCTGGGCCAGCAGGATGGAGAAGCCCTGGGTAAAGCCCTGGATGGTCCCCAGGGTCAGCCAGTTCAGCCAGTCCACCGCCCCCAGGGCCGCCAGGGCCTTTACGCCCAGCACCTTGCCCACCACGGCGGTGTCCACCACGGTATACATCTGCTGGAAGATATTTCCCGCCATCAGCGGGAGGGAAAACAGGAGCAGCAGCCGCCAGGGACTGCCCTCCGTCTGAACGGTCGTGCCCGTCCGGGACTGCCGCGCTTGTTCGTTCATATCCTGCGTCCTCTTCTGCCCGTAATCCCGGCCGCT
Source organism: uncultured Oscillospiraceae bacterium (assembly GCA_910584045.1). Taxonomy (GTDB): domain Bacteria; phylum Bacillota; class Clostridia; order Oscillospirales; family Oscillospiraceae; genus Pelethomonas. The sequence goes on from CAJTYO010000062.1 coordinate 3,789, forward strand.
CGAATACACACCGGCCTTTTTTATCAGTATACCACAACCGCCGCCGCAAGTCGAGAGGGATTTCCTCTCCATACGGCGACGGGGCTTCGATCGGGATTTGACTATTAATAGGGGGAGCCGGACCGCACGCGCGGCCCGGCTCCTATTGTCAAAAAGTTCTTTGTCTCACGGGCCGCACACGCTTACAGCCCCAGCAGATGGGTGGCGAACTGGAAATAGATCAGCAGGCTGAGCACGTCCACGATGGTACTGATGAAGGGGGCGGCCATCACCGCCGGGTCCAGCCCGATTTTCTCCGCCAGCAGAGGCAGCAGGCAGCCCACCACTTTGGCGCAGAAGACCGTACACACCAGCGTCAGGCAGATCACCAGGGCCACCAGGACCGTCACCTCGCTGTTTTGCAGCAGCAGCCGGTCCACCGCCAGCAGCTTGACGAAGTTCCCCGCCGCCAGCAGCACGCCGCACAGCAGCGCCACCCGGCTCTCCTTCCACACCACGCTGACCAGGTCGCTGAAATTGATCTCATTGAGGCTCAGCCCGCGGATGACGGCCACGCTGGACTGGTTGCCGCAGTTGCCGCCGGTGCCCATGAGCATGGGGATGAAGCCGATGAGCACGGAGCAGGCCGCCAGGGAGTCCTCGAAGCTGGAGATGACCACGCCGGTGAAGGTGGCGGAGAGCATCAGCAGCATCAGCCAGGGCAGCCGGCTCCTCACGGTCTCCCACACGCCGGCGCGGAGGTAGGGCTTGTCCGTCGGCGTAATGGCGGCCATGAGCTCGAAGTCCTCGGTGGCCTCCTCCTCCATGACGTCGATGGCGTCGTCGATGGTGACAATGCCCACCAGGCGGCGCTCCTTGTCCACCACAGGCATGGCCAGGAAGTCGTATTTGCTCAGGCTCTGGGCCACGTCCTCCTTGTCGTCCATAGTGGCGGCGGAGACCACGTTGGTCTCCATGATCTCCTCAATGGCGTCCTCCTGGTCGGCCAGCAGCAGCGTCCGGATGGACACCAGGCCCAGCAGGTGGCGGCTGGGATCGGTGACATAGCAGATATTGATGGTCTCCTTGTCCACGCCGGTGCGCCGGATGCGCTTGAGGGCGTCGGCCACGGTCATATCCCGCTTCAGATCCACAAACTCGGTGGTCATAATGGACCCGGCGGAGTCCTCGGGGTACTTGAGAATCTCGTTGACGGAGCGCCGGGTCTCGGGGTCGGTGTGGCGGAGGATGCGCTTGACCACGGAGGCGGGCATCTCCTCAATAAGGTCCACGGTGTCGTCCACATAGAGCTCGTCCAGCACCTCCTTCAGCTCCGTGTCGGAGAAGGTCTGGATGAGCTGCTCCTGCTCCTCGGGGTCCATCTCGACAAAGACCTCGGCGGCCAGCTCCTTGGGCAGGAGGCGGTAGACCAGGGGCAGGCGGTCCTCCGGGAGCTCGGCCAGGATGGCGGCTGTATCGGCGGGCTCGAAGAGGAGGAGCATATCACGGATTTCCTGCCATCGCTTTCGGGAGGAGAGGGTCTCGATTTCCTCCATGATCCGGCTGTTTTCCAGGTCCAACATGGCTGCTCCTCCCTTCCCGTCTGCGCCGCGCTCTGTCTTTACCGGCCTTTTCCCGCCCTCCGCTTTTGTCTGAACGAGCCGCTTACAGCCGGTTGACAACCGGGATGACCATCGGGCTCCTCTTTGTGTGCTTAAAGAGATACCCGCTGACCGCCGATTTAACCGCGCCGCGGAGCTCGCCCGCGTCCCGTCCGCCCTTGCCCAGGGCGGCGAGGGCCGCCCCGGAGGCCACCTCCGTCAGCTCCCGCATGAGCTCCTCCGACTCCTTTACATAGATGAACCCCCGGGTGATGATCTCCGGCTCGTTCATCAGCTGCCCATGCTGCAAATTCAAAATAACGACGACCATCCCGTCCTCGGCCAGAATCTTCCGGTCCCGCAGGACCACCGCGCCCACGTCGCCCACGCCGCTGCCGTCCACCAGCACCGAGCCGGAGGGGGCCGGCGTATCCGCGATCTTGATCGTCTTGGTGGTCAGCTCGATGACGCTGCCGATGTCCGCCAGAACGATGTTCTTGCGGTTCAGCCCCATCTCCATGGCCAGATTGATATGGCGGCGGAGCATCTTCTGCTCCCCGTGGAGAGGCACAAAGAACTTGGGACGCACCAGCGCGTGGATGATCTTCAGCTCCTCCTGACAGGCGTGGCCGGAGACGTGGAGGGGGTCGGAGCGGTCGTAGATCACGTCCACGCCCTTCCTGAACAGCTCGTTGATCACCCGGCCGATGGTCTTCTCGTTGCCGGGAATGGCGCTGGCCGAGATGATGACGCGGTCGCCGGGGCCCACGTCGATCTGCCGGTGCTGGGAGAAGGCCATGCGGTACAGCGCGCTCATCTCCTCCCCCTGGCTGCCGGTGGTCACGATGACCTGCTGCTCCAGGGGCAGGGACTTGATCTTGTTCACATCCACCAGGGTGTTCTTGGGCAGCTGCATATAGCCCAGCTCCGTGGACACGCGCATGATGTTCTCCATGCTGCGCCCGGACACCGCCACCTTCCGCCCGCAGGCCGCCGCCGCGTCGATCACCTGCTGGATGCGGTGGACGTTGGAGGCGAAGGTGGTGACGATGATGCGCTGCTTGCAGCCCGTGAAAAGCCGGTCGAAGGTCTTGCCCACGATGGACTCGCTCATGGTGTAGCCCGGCCGCTCCACGTTGGTGGAGTCCGCCAGCAGCGCCAGCACCCCCTCCTTCCCCAGCTCGCCGAACCGGCCCAGGTCGATCACGTCCCCGTCGATGGGGGTGGAGTCGATCTTGAAGTCGCCGGTGTGGATGATCACGCCCATGCTGGTGTGAATGGCGAAGGCCACCGAGTCGGCGATGGAGTGGTTGACGTGGATAAACTCCACATAGAACTTCCCCACCTTGATCATCTCGCCGGCCTCCACGGTGTAGAGCTTGGTCTGCTTGGTCAGGCCGTGCTCCTCCAGCTTCAGCTGGATCAGGCCCGCCGTCAGCCGCGTGCAGTACACCGGCATGTTCACCTGCTTGAGGATGTAGGGGATGGCCCCGATGTGGTCCTCGTGTCCGTGGGTGATGAAGAGGCCCCGGATGCGGTTGCGGTTTTTCACCAGATACGTCACGTCGGGGATCACCAGGTCGATGCCGTACATGTCCCCGTCGGGGAAGCCCATGCCGCAGTCCACCACGATGATCTCGCCGCCGTGCTCATAGACGGTCATATTTTTGCCGACCTCGTTGAGGCCTCCAAGGGGGATGATTTTCATTTTTTCTGCCAAAACTCTGTTCTCCTTTTATTAACGTTCTGCAGCTTGCAGGAAAAGCGCAACGCAAACAGACGGGAGGGACGCCCGTTTCTGACCGCACCTCGCATCGTGGGTCATCAGGGAGCCTCCGCCCGCTATGTATGGATGGCTTCGGGGGGCAGGCAGGCGCCCGTCCCTCATACCGTGCCGCCTGTGGCGCACGATACAAATATTTTATCACAGGCCCGCCTGCTGCGGCCTGGGAAAAACGTCATAAGAGCTTACGCGGCGCGGCGCGCCGTTTGCCCATGTGCTTATAGTATACCACAGGTTTTTCCAAAAGTATACATAAATTTTTGCGGGAAGACACTTCCGGAACAGTTAAAAAAGACACTTCCCTTTATTGACAATCTATGATATACTGGCCCCGAAAGTCCGCCGTCCACCCGCATCCGTCCGGCACAGCGTCCGCGAGGGGAGGAGCGAGCGGCTTATCTATCGAAACAAACATCAGGAAAAGGAGAGATCGGAACGTGACGGGAAAGCAATCGGACTTCCTCGCCGGCCGGGGGATCAAACGGAGTCTGAACAGACGGATATTGGGAAACACCACCCTTAATATCCTGATTTTGGTGTTCATATGCTGCGCCATTATGGCGCTTTCTCTGCAGTCCCTCGCCAACAACATCCTGCTGGACAGCCTGCAGCCCATGGCCCGGCAGTCGGCCAAAACCGTGGAGGCCAACATCCATATGCTGGCCGACCGCATGATGTCCCTCGCCAACGATCCCCGTATGGGCGCGGCGTCCTCCGCCGGCGCGGATGAAACAGCCTATCCGGACGCCGCCGGAAGCCGCAGGGCGCTGCTGGAGGAGGCGGCGGAGATTTATGAGTTGCACACCATCGCCCTGTACGGCCTGGACGGACGGCTGATGCAGGGGATCGACGGCGCGCCGGACAGTCTGGAGAGCCATTTTCTCGCGCTTCTGCGGGAGACGGACAATCTGACGACCAGCTCCTCCACCATTTACCAGGGCCGGCTGGGCATTATGATGGGTATGCCGGTGAAGGAGAACGGCGAGACCGCGCTCTATCTGATGGGCGTGTATAAATACGACACGCTCAACGACGTCATCAGCAGCATCAACCTGGGACGGAGCGGCATGGCCTACATGGTCAACAGGGAGGGCGCCGTCACCGGCCACCCGGACCAGTCCGTCGTCCTCAGACAGAGCTCGCTGTCTCAGCTCAGCGGCGGCAGCAGCGCGGCCGGCGAGCGGGTGACCACCGGCGAGACCGGCGCGGCGGAATTCCCCGTGGACGGGGAGACGATGCTGGTGGCCTTCTCCCCTATCCGGGGGACCCAGTGGTCGCTGGTCATCCAAATCCCCAAGTCGGATTACGGACATTTCATCAACGGGGCGATGCTGGTCTCCATCCTGGCGACCATGGCGGTGCTGGTTGTCTCCATCCTGGTGGTCCTGCGCCTGGCCCGCTCCATCTCCCGCCCGGTCAAGCGCGTGACGGAGCGGATGGTGGCCCTCTCCGGCGGCGATCTGCACACCGAGGTGCTGTCCGTCAGCAGCGGGGACGAGCTGGAGGTCATGACCCAGACGCTGGACGCCACGCTGGTCAGCCTCAACCGCTACATATCCGATATTCAGCAGGTCCTGACCCATGTTGCGTCCGGCGACCTGCGCACCGGCCCCCAGGTGGACTATCAGGGCGACTTTACGCTGATCCGCGGCAGCCTGTGTACAATCACCGAGTCGATGAACGAAACCCTCCTGGGCTTCCGCGCGGCCGCGGACCGGCTGACCGCCATGGCGGAACAGCTGAGCGGGCAGTCCGCGCAGCTGCACCAGGCCTCCCTGGAGCAGAACCAGTCCACCGAGGCGCTGGTCCACGAGGTGGGCCATGTGAAGGAGCGGCTGGCCGACGTCACACAGAGCAGCGGCCAGACCCGCGCCCAGACGGAGGAGATCACCCGGCGCATCCGCGGCGCCAACGAGCAGATGGCCGCGCTGTCCTCTGCGATGGACGACATCAGCGCCAACGCCCAGCAGATCACCAAGATTGCCAAGGACATCGAGGACATCGCCTTCCAGACCAACATCCTCGCCCTGAACGCCTCGGTGGAGGCGGCCCGGGCCGGCGCCGCCGGAAAGGGCTTCGCGGTCGTGGCGGACGAGGTGAAGCAGCTGGCCGCCAAGAGCGCCCAGGCGGCGCAGAGCGCCACGGATATGCTCGGCAACACCAAGGCGATCATCCAGACCGGCGTGGTGCTGACGGCGGACACCGCCGGCTCCCTCCGGGCCATCTCCGAGGTCTCCGCCCACATCAACGTCATCTCGGACCAGCTGACCGCGGCGGTGCAGGGCCAGGAGACCGCCCTGTCCAGCATGGAGGAGCGGATCGCCGCGATCTCCGACATCGCGGACCGCAATCTGCAAAACGCGGGAGAGACGGAGATGTCCAGCGGCTCGCTGGCGCGAGAGGCCGAGGCGCTTCAGAACCATGTGCGGAAATTTGTTTTGAAGGAGGAGCGCGGCATATGAGACGGATTTTCACCACGCTTTTAAGCCTGCTGCTGGCGGCGTCGCTGCTGGCGGCCTGCGGCAGCCGGTCGGAGCTTCAGGACGGGTACTATACCGCCCAGGCGTCCGCGTTCAGCCACGGCTGGAAGGAATACGTCACCATCCTGGTAAAGGGCGGAAGCATCATTTCCGTGGAGTACAACGCCGAAAACGCCAGCGGCTTCATCAAAAGCTGGGACAACGCGTACATGCAGAACATGCTCCACTCCAACGGCACCTATCCCAACGAGTACACCCGCTTTTACGCCGCCCAGCTCCTGGAGGGGCAGAGCGCGGAGGGCATTGACGCCATCTCGGGGGCGTCCTCCTCCCACGGGTCGTTTCAGATGCTGGCCCGGGCGGTTCTGGAACAGGCCCGCCAGGGGGATTCCAGCATCGTCATTGTGGACACCTCCCATTGACCGGCGGCAAAAAGAGACAAGAAGAGGAAGGACTTCGGTCCTTCCTCTTTTGCAGACTGTCAAAAAAGTCCTCCGCAGGCGTTGGGCGGGCCCGGCGCAGATTGGAATTGCATTTTCCCTCCCAATATGTCATAATAGAGGCGGAGCGCATGAAAAAGGCGCCGCCAACACCGGGGGCCGCCCCTCCGGAAACAGAGAGAGAGGACGTGACGCGTATGGGGAACAAGCCTGTCCTGCAAATCCGTATGCTGGGGGGCTGCACCCTGACCTATGGAGAAAAAACCATCGGAGACGCCAGCTATCACCAGAAAAAGCCGTGGATGCTGCTGGCCTATCTGATCGCCTTCCGCAGCCGGGAGGTCCCGGTGGAGGAGCTTATCAACCTGCTCTACCCCGGCGAGCAGGGGGCGCGGCCCACCGGCGCGCTGAAAACCCTGGTCTATCGGGTGCGGGAGCTGCTGGACGAGCTGGGCCTGCCCGACAGCCGGGATATGATTCTGATGACCCGGGGGACCTACGCGTGGAACGCGGGCGTCCCCATCCAGATCGATACCGACGTGTTCGAGCTGGCCTGCCAGCGCTCCGGCGCGGCCTGGCTGACGCCGGAGGAGCGGCTGGAGCTGTGCATGAGCGCCCTGGCCCTCTACCGGGGCGACTTTTTGTCCAAGGCCATGGGGGAGAGCTGGGTCAGCCGCCTGGCCCCCTACTACCACTCCATGTACGTCCGGCTGGTCCAGACCACCGCGGGGATGCTGTCCGTCCAGGAGCGCTGGGAGGACGTGATCCATGTGTGCGGCCGGGCCATCCAGATCGACGGCTATGAGGAGCAGTTCTACTTCTACCTCATCCGGGGCCTCGTCCGCACCGGCCAGACCCGGCAGGCCATGGACCGCTACCGCCAGCTCTACAACAGCTTCTATATCGAGCTGGGGATCACCCCCTCGGCGGAGGTGGTGGAGCTCTATCAGGAGATCGCCCGGGAGCGGGACCGGGAGACGGGGCGGGAGACCGACGATCTGGCCGCCGTCAGCCGCTTCCTGCTGCGGGAGGACCGGCTGGCCGGGGCCTTCTTCTGCGAGCTGGAGGTCTTCACCGACATCTACAACCTGGAGGCCCGCAGCGTGGCCCGCTCGGGCCGCAGCGTATATCTGGCCATGCTGTCCGCCTCCATGCGGGACGGCTCCACGCCGCCCATGCGGATGCTCAACGACTACATGGAGAAGCTGGCCGCCTGCATCCAGAGCACCCTGCGCCGGGGGGACGCAGCGGCCCGGTACAGCGTGTCCCAGTACGTGCTGCTGCTGCCCGCGCCCTCGGCGGAGAAGGGGCAGGTGGCCCTGGACCGCATCATCAGCCGCTTTACCGACAAATACCCCCGGTGCCCCCTGCTGCTGCGCAGCGGCATCCGGGCCATAGACGCCGTCCTGACCTGACCGGGGCGGCGGGGAAGGAGAGCTTGCATGGAACTGGAATTTATCGCCGCCGGAAAGATCGTCAACACCCACGGCATCCGGGGCGAGGTCAAGATTCTGCCCCAGGGGGCGCAGGCGGAGCAGCTGGCCGCCTGCGGCACGCTGTATATCGGCGGCGCGCCCCGGACCCTCTCCGCCGCGCGGGTCCACAAGGGCTGTCTGCTGGCGAAGCTGGAGGGCGTGGACGATATGGATGCGGCCCTGGCCCTGAAGGGGCGGAGCGTATCCATCCGCCGCGCGGACGCGGCGCTGCCCGAGGGGGAATACTTCGACCAGGAGCTGGTGGGTCTGGCCGCCCGGGACGCGGACACCGGCGAGGTCCTGGGGACGCTGGAGGAGGTCCTCCACTACCCCGCCCACGACATCTACGCGGTGCGGGGGGGCCGGGACGAGTACCTGGTGCCCGCGGTGCCGGCCTTCATCGCCGCCATCGACGTACCCGGCGGCGCCGTGGACGTCCGCATGATGGAGGGCCTGGGCACCCATGAGAATTGACATTATGACCCTGTTCCCCGATACGGTGGGGGATATGATGAACGAATCCATTCTGGGCCGGGCCCAGGAGCGGGGCTTCATCCGCATCCGGGCCCACCAGATCCGGGACTTCACCGTCAATAAGCAGAAGCAGGTGGACGACTACCCCTACGGCGGCGGCCGGGGGGCGGTGATGCAGGCGGACCCCCTGTACCGCTGCTGGGCCTATATCCGGGCCAACTTCGGCACGGGACGGACCCGCACCATCTATATGTCCCCCTGCGGGACCACCTTCTGCCAGCGCGAGGCCCGGCGGCTGCTGGCGGATTACGACCACCTGATTCTGGTCTGCGGCCACTACGAGGGCGTGGACGAGCGCTTTCTCGAGGAGTGCGTTGACGAGGAGATCTCCATGGGGGACTTCGTCCTAACCGGCGGGGAGATACCCGCCATGGCCGTGGCGGACGCGGTGTGCCGCATGGTCCCCGGGGTTCTGCCGGAGGCCGCCTGCTACGAGGAGGAGAGCCACTGGAACGGCCTGCTGGAGCACCCCCAGTACAGCCGCCCGGACGAGTGGCACGGGCGCAGGGTGCCGGAGGTGCTTTTAAGCGGCGACCACGCCAAGGTGGCCCTCTGGCGTAAGCGGCAGTCCATGCTGCGCACCCTGCGGCGGCGGCCGGATATGTTCCGGGAGGCCGACTTCCAGGGCAGCAGGGCCGACCGGCGGCTGCTCTCGGAGGTGTACGAGGAGCTCAAGGGGGACCTCTCAACCAACGGTTTACCCGGCGGTTCGACCGATTAGCGGTTGATTTTCCGCCGGAAGGCGGCCTACAATAGCCCTGAAATCACCAAAGGAGGGCACACGCATGGAAGAAATGAAGATGGGCCAGTTCATCCGGGACCGGCGCTTGCAGCTGGGCCTGACCCAGCAGCAGCTGGCGGACAGGCTGGAGGTGACGGACAAGGCCGTCAGCAAGTGGGAGCGCTCCGTCAGCTATCCGGACATCACTCTCCTCCGCCAGCTGGCGGAGGCCCTGGAGGTCAGCGTCACCGAGCTGCTGGCGGGAGAGCGGGAGGCGGCCCCCTCCCCGGTGCCCCCGGAGGTGGAGGACGTGGTGGTGGACACGGTCAGCTACGCCGAGACCGCCCGGCGGAAAAACGGCGGCTGGCGCTGGCGGGCGTTTATCGCCCTGACGGCGCTGTGCGGGGCGGGGGCCCTTGTGTGCCTCATCTTCTGCTGCATGTGGCAGCACCGGCACTGGGCGCTGCTGGCGCTGCGGTGCATCGCCTTTGGCTGGGCGGTGTGCTATCCGCTGCTGCGTCTGAACCACAGGCCGGTCCGGGGAGCCCTGGTCATCGTGTCCGTGTTCCTCCTCCCCCTGCTGTGGAGCATGGGGGTCCAGCGGGGGTGGCAGCTCGGTATCATGCTTGTGTCCCTGGCCTACGCCTGGGCGGTATACTGGATCTTTCTCCGCTTCCGGCGGCAGATAGGCTATGCCGCGGCGCTGATTCTGCCCCTGGGGGTGATGCTGCACGTCAGTATCAACTATCTGGTGGACGCCCACCTGGCAAAGGCCGTCGTCGCAACCGGCGGCACGCTGTTTCTGGACGCGCTGTGCCTGGCGGCGGCCTGGACGCTGACCCGGCGGCGGCTGGACGGATAATACGAGGGACAGGCGCGGGAAAACCTCGCGCCTGTCCCTCTCTGTGTGCTTATCAGCTCATCACAGCCCTGTGGAAAACCTTCTTGCCCTTCTTGATGACCACGCCCTCGCCCAGGAACAGCTCGCAGCCGAATTTCCGGTCGATGTCGCTGATCTTCTCGTCGTTCACCGACACGCCGCCCTGCTGCACCAGCCGGCGGGCCTCCCCCCTGGAGGGAGCCAGGCCGCAGGCCACCAGCAGGCTCATGATCCCGATCTCCCCGCCGTCGAACTGGTCGGCGGTCAGCTCGGTGGCGGGCATATCGGACCTGTCCCCGCCGCCGCCGAAGAGGGCCCGGGCCGCCGTCTGGGCCTTGTCGGCCTCCTCCCTGCCGTGGACCATGCTGGTCAGCTCCCAGGCCAGAATCTCCTTGGCCCGGTTGAGCTGGCTGCCGGACCAGCCGTCCATCTCGTCGATCTGCTCCAGGGGCAGGAAGGTCAGCCAGCGGATGCACTTGAGCACGTCCGCGTCCCCCACGTTGCGCCAGTACTGATAGAACTCATAGGGGCTGGTCCGGTTGGGGTCCAGCCACACGGCGTTGCCGGCGGTCTTGCCCATCTTGTTGCCGTTGGAGTCGGTCAGCAGGTTGATGGTCATGCAGTGCGCGTCCTTGCCCAGCTTCTTCCGGATCAGCTCCGTGCCGCCCAGCATGTTGCTCCACTGGTCGTTGCCGCCGAACTGCATGTTGCAGCCGTGGGACTGGTAGAGGTGGTAGAAGTCGTAGGACTGCATAATCATGTAGTTGAACTCCAAAAAGCTCAGCCCCTTCTCCATGCGCTGCTTGTAGCACTCCGCCCGGAGCATGTTGTTCACCGAGAAGCAGGCCCCCACCTCCCGCAGGAGGTCCACGTAGTTGAGCTCCAGCAGCCAGTCGGCGTTATTGACCATCTGGGCCTTGCCCTCGCCGAACTCGATGAAGCTCTCCATCTGCCGCTTGAAGCAGGCGGCGTTGTGGTCGATGTCCTCCCGGGTGAGCATCTTGCGCATGTCCGTGCGGCCCGAGGGGTCGCCGATCATGGTGGTGCCCCCGCCGATGAGGGCGATGGGCCGGTTGCCCGCCTGCTGCAGCCGCTTCATGAAGGTCAGGGCCACAAAGTGGCCCGCCGTCAGGCTGTCGGCGGTGCAGTCAAAGCCGATATAGAAGGTGGCCTTGCCCGCGTTGATGATCTCGCGGATTTCGTCCTCGCTGGTGACCTGTGCGATAAGCCCCCGGGCTACTAATTCTTCGTATACTTGCATCTTTTATTACTCCTTTTTTCGGTGTTCATTCTTTTCTTTGTGAACAAAGAATCAAAAGAAAAACTTTTTGCGCAAAACTTCGTTTTGCTTTCTCTGGTCCCTTCAAAAAGCAGGGTCAGTCCATCAGCCGCTGCCCGCAATAGGGACACTTCGGGTCGTCCATCTCGTGGAGCTGTCCGCAGTGGGGACAGTGGACCTGCGGGATGCTGCCCGCCTCGCCCGCATCCTCCGCCGAAGCCCCCGCGGCGTAAAACTCCAGCTTCTTACAGTCCCGGCAGCAGTAAATATCCACGGCCAGCACCCCGGCATAAAGCTGGTCCAGATGTCCGGTAAACCACCCGTACTGCCCCAATTGCAGCTTCTCCTGCCTGATATGCCCCATGCGTCCGCCGCAGCGGATGCAGCGCTCCCGCTCCATTTTTCCACCCCGCCCTACTGTTTCTCCGCCCGGAAAACCGCGGTGGAGCCGTTCCGGTGCAGGACCCGCACCCGGAAGCCCGCCGCCTCCATCAGCTCCGTCTGGTGGGTCAGGGTGAGGGGCGTGTCGATGTGGAGGAAGCAGTCCGGCGGCAGGGCGCTCTTCGCCCGCGCCCGGGCCAGCCGCTCCCGGCACAGGTCCTCCTCCTCCTGACAGCAGGCCACGTAGTCGCACTCAATATAATATCCGCCGGGCTTCAGCGCCCCAAAGAGCTTCTCATAGATTTTTCCCTTTTTCTCATAGGGGAAGTGGTGCAGCGTCTCGAAGGACAGCGCCGCGTCAAAGGCCTCCGCCGGAAACGGATGGACAAAATAGTCCGCCTCGATCCCCTGAAAGCGCCTCCCGGCGAACTTCTCCCGGGCCTTTGCCAGCATATCGCCGGACAGGTCGACGCCCAGAACCTCCGCCTCCGAGAACCGGCGGTACACCGCCTCCAGCTCCAGCCCCGTGCCGCAGCCGACGTCCAGCAGCGTCTCCAGACCCTCGTCGAAAAAGCCGGCGGCGTGCTCGTACAGCTCGCCCCAGTTCCCCCGGTGCACGTCCTCGTAGCCGTCCAGGCGGCGGGCGAAGAAGGCGGCCATCTCCTCCGCCGGCCTGTCCTCCTCCTCCTCCATCCAGCGCATCAGCTCCGCCAGATAGCTTTTGATCTCCTCTTCCGTCCGTATCTTGTCTACCAGCATATTACCCCTCCCTGTCCGGCGCGCCTTCCTTTTTCTGGAAAGAAAAACGGATCAAAAAGAACCGCTGCCTCGATAAATAATATTTCTGCCCGGCGGCAGGCGGACAGAGCAAAGCCCTCCATCCCCGCAGGGACAGAGGGCGAATCTATCGCTGTACCACCTCTGGTTCGCCGCCTCCTCGCGAAAAGCGGCCTCCCGGAGTTCCCAACAGAACCCCCGCGCTGTATCGGGCGCGCCCGGCGGAGCCTGCCTGCGGTCTCCGACCGCCTCGGTCCGCTGCTCAGGGGTGTATTCACGCCGCCGTCCCCGCCTCCTTCCACCGCCCGGAGGCTCTCTGCGCGGGACAAAGCGGCGATACTGGTCCCCGTCGTCGCGTTGGGAGTAGTATAGCCGGAAACGGCGCGTTTGTCAAGGAGGAAATTCACGGTCCCCGAAAACCCGGCGGGTTCTGCAAAAACCCTGCGGGTTTTTCCGCGCCTCAAAAAAAGCCAACCCGGCCGCTTCCCGCCGGCAGGA
>CAJTYO010000063.1 GCA_910584045.1 uncultured Oscillospiraceae bacterium
CGGCGTGGCCCGCCGTCAAGCCCATTTTCCAGGCCATCTGCGCCAAGGTGGAGGATGACTCCCCCTGCTGCGACTGGGTGGGTGAGAACGGCGCGGGCCACTTTGTGAAAATGGTCCACAACGGCATCGAGTACGGCGACATGCAGCTCATCTGCGAGGCCTACCAGCTCATGCGGGACGGCCTGGGCCTGACCAGCGCGGAAATGCACGACATCTTTGCGGGCTGGAACCGGACTGAGCTGGACAGCTACCTCATCGAGATCACCCGCGACATCCTGGGTTACCGGAACGAGAAGGGCGAGACGGTGGTAGAGTACATTCTAGACACCGCCGGGCAGAAGGGCACCGGCAAGTGGACCGGCATCGCCGCCCTGGACGAGGGCGTACCCCTGACGCTCATCGGGGAAGCCGTCTTCGCCCGGTGCCTCTCCGCCATGAAGTCTGAGCGCGTCACCGCCGCCAAGGCCTTCCCCCGCAGCGTTCCGGCGTTCACCGGAGACAAAAAGGCGTTTATCGAGAGTATCCGCAGGGCGCTGTACGCCTCCAAGATCATCTCCTATGCCCAGGGCTACACCCTTATGCGCACCGCCGCCAAGACCTACGGATGGAACCTTAACTATGGAGGAATTGCGCTCATGTGGCGCGGCGGGTGCATCATCCGCAGCGTGTTTCTGGGGAAGATCAAGGAGGCTTACGACAAAAATCCGGAGCTGGAGAACCTGCTGCTGGACGATTACTTTGCCGGGACCATCAAGAGCCTGATTCCCGCGTGGCGGGAGGTGGCGGCCTACGCCGTCAGCGCCGGGATCCCCATGCCGGCCTTCACCTCGGCTCTGAGCTACTTCGACGGCTACACCAGCGAAAACCTCCCCGCCAATCTGTTGCAGGCCCAGCGGGATTACTTCGGAGCCCATACCTATGAACGCACTGATGCGCCCCGGGGTCAGTTTTTCCACACCAACTGGACGGGCAGAGGCGGAGATACGACGGCAAACACCTATCAGGCATAAAGGAGGAAAAAACCATGAATTTACCTCTGAAAACAGACCTATCAGGCAAAACTGCTGTAGTCACCGGCGCGGGCGGCGTGCTGTGCAGTGTGTTCTCCAAAGCCCTGGCCGCCGCCGGAGCGAAAGTGGCGCTGCTCAACCGTACTCTAGCCAATGCCGAGGTGGTGGCGGAGGAAATCCGAGCCAATGGCGGTACGGCGAAGGCATATCAGTGCAACGTTCTGTCCAAGGAAGACCTGGAGCGCTGCCGGGAGGAGGTCAGCCGGGACTTCGGCCCCTGTGACATCCTCATCAACGGCGCAGGCGGCAACAACGCCAGAGCTACCACCGACAAGGAATATTACGAGCCCGGTGACTTGGACGCGGAGACGAAATCCTTCTTCGACCTGGACCGGGAGGGCGTGGAGGCGGTGTTCAACCTCAATTTCACCGGCGTGCTGCTGACCACCCAGACCTTTGCCCGGGACATGGTGGGCCGGGCGGGATGCAATATTCTGAACATCAGCTCCATGAACGCCTACACGCCCCTGACCAAGATCCCCGCCTACTCCGGAGCCAAGGCGGCTGTCAGCAACTTCACCCAGTGGCTGGCCGTCCACTTCTCCAAGGCAGGCATCCGGGTCAACGCCATCGCCCCCGGCTTCTTCTCCTGCAAGCAGAACGCCGCTCTTCTGTGGAACCCGGACGGCTCCCCTACGCCCCGCACGGAGAAGATCCTGGCGGCAACCCCCATGGGCCGTTTCGGATTGCCGGAGGAGCTGCTGGGGACGCTGCTGTTTCTGCTGGATAACGATGCGGCGGGGTTTATCACCGGCGTAGTCATCCCGGTAGACGGAGGCTTCAGCGCCTACTCGGGGGTATAAATTATGGAGTTATTTGCCAAGGCGGCAACAGATGCAGGTCTGAGCCGGGAGGAGATCAAGATCCAACTGCTGCGCTCTCTGGAAGGTCAAAGTCTGCAAAACGTCCTCATCATCCCGCCGGACTTCACCCGCTTTCACTCCAACGCGGGGTACATCACCAATGTGTATTACCATGCCCTGCACGATATGGGCTGCCACGTGGATATCCTCCCCGCCCTCGGAACCCATGAGCCGGTGACAGAAGGGCAGGCCGCCGCCATGTTCGGAGACATTCCCTTTGAGCTGTTCATCCCCCACAATTGGCGCACTGATGTAGTGAAGCTGGGCGAGATTCCGGCAGAATACCTGGAGGAGATCACCGAGGAATTATGGCATGACCCCGTCAGCGCGGAGATCAACCGACGGGTGATGGAGGAAAAATATGACCTGATCCTCTCTATCGGCCAAGTGGTTCCCCACGAGGTGGTGGGCATGGCGAACCACGCGAAAAACCTGTTTGTGGGCGTGGGCGGTAGCGCGATGATCAACGCCAGCCACATGGTGGGCGCGGTCTACGGCATGGAGCGGATGATGGGGAAGGATCATACCCCAGTCCGAAAGCTGTTTGACTACGCTCTGGAGCATTTTCTGAAGGACCGGCCCATCCTGTTCGCCCTCACCGTCACCACCGCCCCAGGCGGGGATATTCGCACTCACGGCCTGTTTATTGGGGACACACGGAAAACCTTCGAGGAAGCGGTGGCGCTGGCTCAGGAGAAGAACATCGACTTCGTGGACCGCGGCATAAAAAAATGCGTGGTCTATCTGGACCCCGGCGAGTTCAAGACCACCTGGCTGGGGAACAAGGCGGTGTACCGTACCCGCATGGCTATCGCCGACGGCGGGGAGCTGATCGTCCTGGCTCCCGGCGTGACGCGGTTTGGGGAGGATCTGGCGGTGGACGATCTCATCCGCAAATATGGCTACCGTGGGAGGCTGAACACGCTGGAACAGTTCAGCAGGCCGGAGAATCAGGACCTCCGGGACAACATGGGGGCCGCAGCGCACCTGATTCACGGCTCCTCCGACGGGAGGTTTACTGTCACCTATGCGGTCAGAAATATCTCCCGAGAGGAGATTGAAAGCGTGGGCTTCCAGGCAGCGGACTATGACGAAATGGCTCATCGCTACGACCCGGTCAAGCTGCAATATGGATACAACATCCTGCCCGACGGCGAGGAAATCTATTTCATCCCCAATCCCGCCCTGGGGCTCTGGATCAACCGGGAGAAGTTTTAAATACGCGCATATCCACCACATTTACAACGTCCATATTGATACGCTGAGGCGCGGCTGTTGCCGCGCCTCGATTTGTCTGCTTTTTAGGGAAGGGGGTGCCCGGCGGCCAGGTACAGTCTGTACCACTCCTCTCGGGACAGCCGGATCTCGCAGGCGCGGACGATCTCCCGCAGCCGCTCCTCCCTCGCCGTCCCGGCGATCAGCTGCATCCCCGCCGGATGGCGGAGAATCCAGGCTGCGGCGATGGTGGCGGCGCTGACGCCGTACTGCTCCGCCAGGGCGTCCAGCTCCCGGTTCAGCTCCGGATACCTGCTGTCCCCCAGGAAGCACCCGCCCCAATTGGGGGTCTGGAAGGGGGACCACGCCTGGATGGTCATGTCATGCAGGCGGGCGTAGTCCAGCGCGCTGCCGTCCCGGTCGGCGGAGCCGGGGGAGTCCATGTTGACCTCCATACCGTTGGCCACCATGTTGGATACCGGCAGGCTGAATTGCAGCTGGTTGATTAACAGGGGCTGCCGGACTGTGCGCTTGAGAAGTTCGATCTGCATGGGTTTGTGGTTGGATACGCCGAAGCGGCGTACTTTGCCCGTCCGCTCCAGCTCATCGAAGGCCTCGGCCACCTCCTCCGGCTCTGTCAGCGCGTCGGGGCGGTGGATGAGCAGCACGTCCAGGTAGTCGGTCTGTAATCGGCTCAGAATCCCGTCTACCGAGCGGAGCAGGTGCTCCCTGGAGGAGTCGTAGAAGCCCCGGCGGATGCCGCACTTGGATTGCAGAATCAGGTCCTCTCGGCGGATGGAGGGGTCGGCCCGCAGCGCAGCGCCGAAGTGGGCCTCGCATTCGCCGTCGCCGTAAATATCGGCGTGGTCAAAATAGTTCGCGCCGCTCTCCAGCGCAGAGTGGATGAACCGCCCCAGGGCCGGACCGTCCAGCTCCCCCAGACGCATACAGCCTACGACGACGGCAGGTACGGCCCAGCCGCTGCCGCCCAGTGAAATTTGTTTCATAACAGACCCCTTTCTTTCGCGGTATGTTTTCCGCGTCCGTCATCCAGTATACCCCAGATTCCCGCCGGCCGCAAGACGGCGGGGTCTGGTTTTTCCGGCGGGACTCACCGCCTGTCCGGCATCCGGAAGTCCGCCAGAGCCCTGTTGAGATAGTCGTTGAAGGGCTTCATCAGCCGAAACGTCTCCGACGCGCGGTGGAGGAACGCCTCCCCGTCGGCCAGCTCCCCGTCTCGTATGGGGTACTCCAGATACCAGCTCTTGTGCTTCAGATAGGCGGCCTGGGGGTGGTCCCGGTCGTACCCGGCGGGCACGTTTTTCAGCGCTGTGCCGCCCAGCGCAAAATGGGACTGGAAGTCCGGCGCGCGGAGGATCGCCTCCCACTCCTCGCCGTGGGAGGCGATGTAGTCCCGCACCATCCCGGTGGCGTCCTTGAACATATCAGCAAACAGACCGCCGCCCAGGAAGGATTGATCGCCAGGCTTGATCTGGATGTAGCAGCCCACGGGGACGGGCAGCTTACCCATGGCGGCGATGTGGGCCCGGAAGGCGGGGTTATAGGGGGATTTATCCCGGCTGAACCGGGTGTCCCGCACCAGCTTGAAGGTCAGTTCCCTGGGCTCATGCCCCAGGACGGAGCTGTCAAAGTCGCCGATCCGGAGGATCAGCGAGCCGACCAAGGACTCAAACTGCGCGTTTGCCTCCTTGTATTCGGCCTTATGCGCGTGATACCATGTCCGGTCATTGTGGTCCCGCAGGTCAGACAGGTAGCCCAGGATCATCCGTATATCTGCCATGTCCGCCTCCTCACGCCTTCACCACGGCGGAAAAGGCCGGGCCGTCCAGGAAATCCCGGAGTGACTGCCGCAGCGTCTCGGGGGACTGATAGGTGCGACAGAAGGAGGAGGACAGCCCGTCCAGCTCCTCCATGGCCTCCTTCACCGCCAGGGTGGCGGCGCTGGGCCTGGCGGCGGTGTACTCCAGCCGCCGGGGGGAAATGCGTCGGTTTTGTATGGCGTAGTCGATCCGGTCTGCGCAGCGGCAGGACCCTCCTCCGTACTCTCCGCAGTACTCCGACAGGAAGTCCGCCATCCTCCGCCGCGCCCGGGACAGCCGCTGGCGGTAGGCTTCCGGTGTGATGCCCAGAATATCCCCGGCAGCACGGCTGTCTGCCCGGAACATGACGCCCAGAATGAAGATGCACCGGCTCTCCGGGTCCAGGCACTGGAGCATGACGTTAGTACAGGACAGCTTCAGCTCCTCCGTCAGAACGGTCCGGTCCACGTCCTGGGCCATGTCGGGCAGGTCCCGGGCCCGCCCGCTGCGGATGTCCTCCCCATAGAACTCGAAGCTGAGGGGGTGCTGGGCAAACAGATGCTTTTTGTAGTCTTTCAGGTGATTGACTGCGATCCGGAACACCCAGGTGGAGAAGGCGCTCTCCCCGCGGAAGGAGGAGAGATGGGTCATGACCTTCAGCAGGATATCCTGAGACGCGTCCTCCGCGTCATGGAAGGAGCCCAGCATCCGCAGAGAGAGGTTGAAGACCATGTCCTGGATCTCGGCCAGAACCATCTCCAGGGAGGGCCGGTCTCCGGCGACGGCTTGCTCGATCAGACGGGACAGCTCTTGGGTATCATTTGTGTTCATTTAGAAACACCTCCTTATAGGATTAGACGGCGGGGAGCCGATATTGTGACAGAAGCAGTATAAGCCTCCTGCGGAGGAATGCGCAATAGGAAATAAGGGCCGGCGGCAAAGTTTCCTCTTGCAATCCATCGGTTAAATTGATATAATATAGGAACAATTCAGTTGATAAAAGGAGGATTCTATATGCGCATTTTATCCCCCAAAAAGTTTGCTGTACAGATCATTCTGCCCGTATTGTGCGCGGCGCTGCTGCTGGGTCCCCTGATGGAGCCGGCCCGGGCAGCCGACACGGTAACGGCCCGGCTGCGGCCTGATTACACCATCATTATCGACGGCGTTAAGCGCATTTTCTACAACGCCCAGGGCCAGCAGGTACACCCTATTTCCTACAACAGCACTACATACCTGCCCCTGCGTGCTATCGGAGAACTGATGGGCCGGAACGTGGACTGGAACGCGGACACCAAGACCGTCACCCTCAGCGGCTCCCGCACCGGCACGGCTGCGTCTGGAACGCCCGACACAACCGCCAAGGCCCAGGACATCTCCGCCGTGCTGCGGGACGACATCACCGTGGTGGTGGATGGCGCCAAGCGGACCTTCACCGACGCGGCGGGCAAGACCGTCTACCCCCTGTTCTATGATGGCTCCAACTATTTGCCCATTCGGGCAGTGGGCGAGCTGATGGGCAAGAACGTGGCCTGGGACGGCAAGACAAATACCGTTACCCTCACCGGCGGCACGGACCTGGACGTGACCGACGCGGATACCTTCTCCGGCGGCAAAAATCCCGGCTCCGCAACCGGCACGGGGAAGATTCTCACCGCGGAGGAGGCTACCGCCAAAGCGCTGGCCCACGCGGGACTGACCGCAGAGCAGGTCACCATCACCGAGCAGAAGCTGGAGTGGGACGACGGCCGGCAGATTTATGACATTGAGTTCTATACGGCCGACTACAAGGAATACGACTACGAGATCGACGCTGTTACCGGCACGGTGCTGGAGGTCGATTACGACGCGGAATCCTTTACGCCTCCCGCCGCCGGTAGCAACGTTATCACCCGGGAGAGAGCGCAGGAGATCGCCTTGGCCAAGGTCCCCGGCGCATCGGCATCCCACATCAAAGAGCTGAAGCTGGACATGGACGACGGCCGGCAGGTCTATGATGTGGAAATCGTCTATCAGCGGGTGGAATACGAGATGGAGATTGATGCCGTCACAGGGACAATCCTAGACTACGAGGCGGACTACGACTGACATGCCTGAAAACCGGATTTACTGAGGGGGCGGGGATTTTCCCCGCCCCCTCTTGACAGCACACGGTACTGTGTGGTACAATGTACTATAGGGAGGCGAGGTATAATGAACATCGACGATTGGCGCTCCCAGCTCAGGCGGGGGACACTGGAGTTCTGCATCCTGCTGATGATCGAAAAGAGGGACTGCTACGGCTACGACATCATCAGCCGACTGGAAAGACGCCCCATTCTGGCCGCGAAGGAGAGCACCATCTACCCCCTGCTGCGCCGGCTGCTGCGGGAGGGACTGCTGCGCTCTTTCTGGCAGGAATCTGCCGAGGGCCTGCCGCCCAGAAAATACTACGCCCTGACTGAGGAGGGCCGGACAAGCCTGAACGCCATGCGCCGGGAGTGGAGCGGCCTGCTGGAGGCCATCGGCGGGATCGAGGAGGAAACATGACATGGATAGAGATCTGGAGAGCTATTTGGAGCGGATCGACCGGCATCTGCGGCCCATGCCTGCCTCGGAGCGGGTGGACATCGTGCGGGAGATAAAGAGCGAGATGCTGGAGCTGGAGGGGCAAGGCCTGCTGCCGAGGGAGATTCTGGAGCGGCTGGGGCCGCCGAAGGCGTTGGCGGCGGCCTACCTGGGGGAGATAATCGCCAGAGACCCGCAGTTCAGCTGGCGGAGGTTGGGCAGCGTGGCCGCCTTTTACGGCTTGGCGGGACTGGGGAGCATGGTGGTCCTGCCGGCCACCAGCCTTACGGCGGTGGTCTTCCTGCTGTGCGGAGCGCTGCTGCCGGCGTTGGGCTTGCTGTCATTCCTGGCATCTCTGGCTGGGATCAAGACACCGTGGATTATGATGCAGTTAGGCAGCTGGACAGCACCGCCCGCACTGGCCTTTCCGGTGTCGGCGGTGGTGGGACTGCTGCTGCTGTTGGCGGGACGTGGGCTGTGGAAGCTGACCGTTCGCTTCGTGCAAATGCTGGGGGAGCGGAGGCGGCGACTGGCGTGAGACATAGATAGAGAGGACCAGGGGGTGCTTTAACTCCCTGGTCCTCTCTGCGCAGCGCGTCAAAAAACGGCTCTATTCTATTTGCATCTGCAGTCTATGGCGGGCAGCTCGGTCAGTTTTCCCTCGGATTTTTCAGCTGGTGGCGGAGCTGACGGAAGGAGCGGCCATGGAGATTATTGCGTTCGACAATGCGGCTGATGCTGCCCTCGGCGGCCTCCACTTCCTCGTGAAACTCCCGGGCGGAGACCCGGATAGCCCCGTGACCCAGGATGATAAGCTGCTCCAGATTGTCCGATGTGGCTACCCGGACCCGGCGGCCCGGGTGCTCCCGGGCCAGATCGTAGGTGGCCCGCTCGATGTAGGCGTCCGCCGTCTCCGCCTCCTTGGTATAAACCACATGGATATTGCGGTAATGTTCCGTGGAGCCCGGGTTTCCCTTGACCTTGTATGCGTCAAAGACCAGAATTACCACACACTTCTGATAGCCCTGGAAGTTGCACAGCAGGTCCATCAGCAGATACCGGGCCCTCTCCAGGCTGTCACGGGCCGCGTCCTTGAGCTCGTCCCAGGCGAAAATGATGTTGTACCCGTCCACCAGCAGATACTCCGGGCCCATTGGACGAAAGGGGACGGTGCGCTTCTCCTGCTTCGGCGGAGGCTTGGGCGCGGAGCGGAAGGCCTCGCCGGGGTCCGGGCCCCGCCGGCGCACCTGGCCATAGGTGCGCTCGAAAATGGCCTGGAGTGACTTCTCCTCCGCCTGGGAGGAGGGATAAGGGACCGCCGGGCGAGGGTTAGAGGAGCGGCCGGGCGGCGTGGGCTCCTGGCTGCCTCCCCGGCCCGCACCGGTCTCCAGGTGGGCGCAGGCCGGGACCTGATCCCACTTCACAGGAAAGCCCGCCCCGTGGGCGCAGAAGATAGAATCCGGGGAGTTGTCCAGGTCCCCCTCCGGGTCGTAGGCCAGGGAGGCGATGACCTCCTGAGCGTTATGGCAGGCCTCATAGCCGCCCAGGGCGCAGCTGAGCCGCCCCCGGCCCCGGGTATAAGCGGCCACATCCTGCCAGTAGGTCCCCAACTCCGAAACAGGGGCGCTGCCGGTGAGCAGGGCCGTATCCCCCAGAATTTCCGGAGGATCGAAGCGGCCTCCCATCTGCTGCACGTCCGTCATGGCCCGGCCCAGGTTTTCGCCGGGCAGCTCCAGGCGGAAGTCGTACCAGGGCTCCAGCAGCACGCTTTGGGCTCCCATGAGGCCCTGGCGCACCGCCCGGTAGGTGGCCTGGCGGAAGTCGCCGCCCTCGGTGTGCTTGAGGTGGGCCCGGCCCGCCGTCAGGGAAAGCTTCATATCCGTGATGGGCGAGCCGGTCAGTACGCCCAGATGGTCCCTCTCCGCCAGGTGGGTCAGCACCAGCCTCTGCCAGTGGCCGTCCAATGTGTCCTCGCTGCACAGGGACGCGAAGCACAGACCGCTGCCCCGGGGCAGCGGCTCCAGGAGCAGATGAACCTCCGCGTAGTGGCGCAGTGGCTCGTAGTGGCCTATCCCCTCTGTGGGGGCGGCGATGGTCTCCCGATACAGGATGCCGCCCGGCCCAAAGTCCACGGCCAGACCGAAGCGCTCCAGGATTACCCGCCGCAGCACCTCCAGCTGTACCTGTCCCATGAGGCGGACGTGAATCTGCTGGAGCCGCTCACTCCACAGGATGTGAAGCTGGGGGTCCTCCTCCGCCAGCAGGCGCAGCTTGTCCAGCGCCAGATGGGGGTCGCAGCCCTCCGGCAGCAGCAGCTGGTAGTTCACCACCGGCTCCAGCTCCGGCGGTGCGGAGGCGGCCTCCGACCCCAGCCCCTGACCGGGGAAGGTCTTTGTCAGACCCGTAACGGCGCAGACAATCCCCGCCGCGGCCTCCTCCAGGGCGGTAAAACGCGAACCGGAGTAAACCCGCAGCTGCTCCGCCTTCTCCGCCCAGGTTTCTCCGCGCCCATCCGCACCGGAGAGGAGGGCCTTCACCCGCAGGCTGCCGCCGGTGATCTTCAGATAGGTCAGCCGGACCCCCTGGCTATCCCGACCGATCTTGTAGACCTTGGCCCCGAAGTCCGCACCATAGTCCGGCCGAGGGGCGTAGGCCGCAAGGCCCTCCAGAAATTCCTCCACCCCCGTCAGCTTCAGCGCCGAGCCGAACCAGCAGGGGAACACAGTCCGCTCTGCAACGAGGCTGCGCAGCGTATTGTCCGATAGGGCCTGCGTGTCCAGATACTCGGTCAGGGCTTCCTCGCTGGCGGTGGCCGCCTCCTCCCAGAGCGTCGCCCGGTCTTCGCCGAAACGCAGACAGCCCTCGCTGAGCCGCCCCCGCAGGGAGGCCAGGAGGGCGTCGGGGTCCATCCCCGCCAGGTCCATCTTGTTGACGAACAAGAATACCGGTATCCGCCGCTTCTCCAACAGCCGCCAGAGGGTCAGGGTGTGAGCCTGCACTCCGTCGGAGGCGCTGATCACCAGCACGGCGCAGTCCAGCACCTGTAAGGTTCGCTCCATTTCGGCGGAGAAGTCCACGTGTCCCGGCGTGTCCAGCAGAGTGACCTCCCGGTCTCCCAGGGGGAACACCGCCTGCTTGGAGAAGATAGTGATGCCCCGCTCCCGCTCCAGGGCGTCGATGTCCAGGAAGGCGTCCCGGTGGTCCACGCGGCCCGGGGAACGGATTACGCCGGTTTTATACAGAATTGCCTCCGACAGCGTGGTCTTCCCCGCGTCCACATGGGCCAGTATGCCGACAACCAGCTTGTTCATGCGGGGCCCCCGCCATCATCGGAGGGCGGCGCAGCTTCCTCCGCCTCTGCCGGCTCCACCGGGGTCAGGGGCACATCCATCAGCTCCTTCAAGTCCTCCAGCGTGATGGTGGAGATGGCCTCGTCGGTGGGGTCCTTCATGGCGGCAACCCGGTCCGCCTGGGCGGCGACGATCTTCTCAAACAGGTTGCGCACATCCCGGGCGTTGCCAAAGTTGTCGTCCCGGTCCTCGTAGAGCTCCTGGAGGTGCTCTTTTACTGCTGCCTGGGCAGCCTCGTCCAAGGTGTAGTCGTTGCGCTTCACCCGGCCCAGGAAGATCTCATAGAGCTGGTCCCCGTTGTAATCCTCGAAGTACAGGTATTTGTTGAACCGGGATTTCAGTCCCGGGTTGGAGTCGATAAACCGTGGCATCAGGGTGGCGTAGCCCGCAACAATGACCACAAAGTCGTCCCGGTGGTCCTCCATAGCCTTGAGGATGGTGTCGATGGCCTCCTGGCCAAAGTCCTTGTCGGCATTCTCCGGGGAGAGTGTGTAGGCCTCGTCGATGAACAGTACGCCCCCCAGGGCCTTGTCGATGACCTCCTTGGTTTTGATGGCCGTCTGACCCACGTAGCCGGCCACCAGGCCGGAGCGGTCTACCTCCACCAGATGTCCCTTCGAGAGGATTCCCAGGGCACTGTAGACCTTGCCCACGATGCGGGCCACAGTGGTCTTACCGGTTCCCGGGTTGCCTGAAAAGACCAGGTGGAAGCTCATGTCCGGGGTCTTCATCCCCCGCTCCTGCCGCAGCTTACGGACTTTCACCAGGTTTACCAGGCTGTCCACGTCCCTCTTCACCACGTCCAGGCCGATGAGCTCATCCAGCGCCCCCATGGCCTCCTCCAGAGTGGGCTTGGGCGTCTCCGGCTCCTCCGTCTCCGCCGCCGGACCGCCGGACGCTGCCTCCGGCTTGGGCGGCGGTTCCGGCCCCTCTGTCACAGGCAGGGGGGCCATGGGATCGCCGGGGGTAGAGGGCTTTCCTGCGGGGGTGCCGAAAAAGTCGTCGTACAGCCCTCGGGCACTGTCCCGGCGCAGTACCTTGTCAAACTCATCCATGAGGTCATTGAGAGCTCGGCCCGCGTCCCGCTGGGGCGGAGCGGACGGCGCGCCGCCCAGATAGTCGTCGGGGCCCGGGGTAGCGGGGGCGGCGGGGACGCCGGACGAGTCGCAGCAGCCGGTCAGCTGGTCGTACAGCAGAGTGATTCGCCGGCTCTCGGCGAAGGAGAAGGAGCCGTCATAGGCGGCGCAGAGCATGAGGATGTTCTTCTGTACCTCGGCAAAGGTGCGGCTGTAGGTGGTGCCGGCGGATGCGTCGGCGGCGGCCAGCTTCTGGAAGAACTCCGGCACGCCAACGGTATAGTGGGGGTTGGCCTGGTAATAGGCGATGGCCTTGTCAAACTGGGCGGGGGAGAATTTCACCTGCCGGTCGGTGTAGATCTGGTTGATGCCGATGACGTCCCCACCTTGTCCGCCGCTGACCGCCCAGAGGCAGAGGGTGCAGGCGCGAAAATATGTGTCAATCTCCTGGGCGGATATTTTCAGGTCCGAAGGGATGCTCTGGCAGAAGTGGCCCACGCTGTCGGCGTAGTCCCTGTGAAAATTCTTGCTCATGGACGCCTCCTGGTATGTTCCCGCAGGGCGGTTATTTATGATGTATTATAGCATAGGCGGGGGCGGTTGTAAATCGCCGGGTGGGGAAAATGCACGGTAATACCGTGATGTTGCAGGGAAGTTACTTGACATTTATATCCCCAAATGGTATACTGCCCTCATAATCCAAGGGGCGCTGGCGCACGCCGGCTGAGATGAGACGCATTGCCGTCCGGTCCCTCGAACCTGATCCGGGTAATGCCGGCGTAGGAATGCGATTGCTATATTTTACCCTTATCGTATGTCTGCGTCCTGCGGACATGCGATTTTTTTGTCCGCATGGTACTTCCCGACCAATGCAAAAAGGAGGAAGTCATCTATGTCAAACGCAAAATCATTCAGCAGAAAATCCCTCAGCCTTCGCTGCCTCTGTGAGGCGGCCATCCTCGTCGCCCTCGCGCAGGTCTTCAGTTATATCAAGCTTATGGAACTCCCTAACGGAGGATCGTTGACCCCTGCCATGTTCCCGATTATTCTCTTTGCCGTTCGCTGGGGTTGGAAGAACGGCCTGTTGGCCGGGTTCGTCTTCGGACTGCTCCAGCTGATTTTTGACGGAGCCTACGCCTGGGGGTGGCAATCCATGCTGCTGGATTATCTGGCGGCTTTTACGCCCCTTGGACTGGCGGGGCTCTTTAAAGGGAAAAAATGGGGTGTGTTTGCAGGAACCGTGCTGGGCTGCGCAGGACGGTTCGTCATCCACTATGTCAGCGGCGTTACAATCTACAAAATTCTTGTACCTACAGAGGTGCTGGGTATGACCTTCAGTAATCCCAGCTTTTACTCGCTGGTGTACAACGGCTCCTACATGCTGCCTAACACGATTCTGGCCCTGGTTATCGCCGGACTGCTGTATATGCCTATGAAAAAATATTTCCTGGCCCAGGATCTGGCCTGAGGCGCAAAGTGAAGAACACGGCGGGATGCGGATGGATTGGTCCGTGTCCCGCCGTCGGTATTTGGGGTCCGGAGTTGGATTCTTCGAAAGGGAGTTATACGGTTCCCATATCAGGAGAACATCATGCGTACCACACGGGCCTCATCCTCATCGATCTCCAGCTTGTAGGCCTCATGCTTCCTCTTGTTGAAGATTCCGCTGGGGGCCAGCCGGTAGCCACAGGGGGCGCTTCCGCCCCGGAAACGGCCCTCCTGCACCATCTGGCTCAGGGCCGTCTTGGTGCGGATGGAGGTTTTCTGGCTCTCTCCATCTGCCTGCCAGTACCGAATGTAGTTGGTGAGCCGGTCTGTATGGGACTCAAACCGCTGTTCTCCCTCGTTGACGCTCCAGACCCGGATGCCGTGTTTTACGAACCACTCCACCACAAAGGGCGTCTCATCCGATTTGCGGCCCAGGCGGTCAAACATGAACACCAGCAGGATGTCGAACTTGCCCTGCTCGGCCCTCTCTTTGAGAAGCTGTAGCTTGTCCCGGTCATTGGCGCTGACCTTGTAACTGGACACGCCGTTCTCCTGCTCCTCATGTACGATGGTCCAGCCCATCTTTGCGGCAAACTCTCGGCAGGCTTTGCGCTGGACAGGGATATCCGCCTGATTCTGCTCATCGTGATCAACCTGCTTGGTTGTGGAAACACGATATAAACAATCGACTCGTTCAGCCATTTGTATCCGTCCTCTCTAAAATTATGTTCCAGTCGTGTGAGAGAATCGGACACCTGTCAAGCTGTTGGCCAGCATGAGCCACGCCGTCTCTGATTTCAGACATTCCTCCACGTTCTGCGTCGCCGCCGTCATAATCCCGGCGTACTTGCGGAAGCATTTCCACGCCCGGTAGAGAAATTCGCCGGAACAGTGGTACTTAAAGTACAAATAGCACTCGTCAATAAATACCCATGTAAACTTGCCTCGCTTGCGGTTCTTCATCACCCGGTTCTGGATGGCCTCCAGCGTCACCACCAGAGCCGTAGGCCGGAGCTGCTCCCCCATCTCGTAGAGATCAAGGACAACCAGCCGGTTGTCCATATTAACGTTGGTGGGATGGGCAAACACATTCAAGCTATGGAACTCACCGCCGCAAAAAGAACAGTGGCTAAAATCGACATATCCATTGATACGGCATACTGCAAAGGTGCAGAGATCGAATACGGAGTTACTGCAATACTGCCCATCCGGGAGGCAGTAAAGTGTTACCCGGTGAAAAAAGGAATCGCGGAAAAATCCCGCCGGAAAGCCGTCTTTTGCCGCTTGATCGTAAAGCTGCTGGTCGATCACTTTTCTCCCGTTGTGCATTTTATAGCTGTATTGAGCATCGCTGATTTTGGTGTATCCATGAGATAAAAGTGATTTTTGATGCTGGAAGTCCTGAACATACTGACGGAGCATGGCTCTGTCCTCGTCATAATCTTTCCAGCCTCCGCATACTGCGTCTACCTCGGCCAACAGCTCCCCAACCGTGCGTCCGCCCC
>CAJTYO010000064.1 GCA_910584045.1 uncultured Oscillospiraceae bacterium
GCAGGAAGGAGAAGAGGAAGATCACCACGCCTGCGGCCATGGAGTAGCCGTACAGACCCGCGTCCTTCTGGGTGTACATGAAGCTCAGACCCACATCGGCCATGCCCTTGGCCACCATGGCCTTGACGAAGAGGAAGGCCATATTGATGGTGGAGATGATGAAGAAGGTCAGGGTGGTGCGGATGTTGGTCCAGATGAGGGGCAGGGTGATCTGGAAGAATTGGGCGATACGGCCTGCGCCGTCCAGACTGGCGGACTCATACAGGTCCACGGGCACAGCCGACATAGAGGCCATATACATCACCATGTAGTAGCCGATGGCCTGCCAGACCATGGCGATGATGATGGAGATGACCACCATCTGCTGCCCTTTCCAGAGGATCATGACGTCATGCCCGGACAGGAAGGAGAGCACGGAGTTCAGCATCCCGTTCTCCGGCTTGTAGATGGCGGAGAAGATTCCGGCGATAACGACCACCGAGAGGATGTTGGGTATGTAGAAGATCACGCGGAAGAAATTCTGCCCCTTGATCTTCTCGCGGGTGAGGATGGCGGCGAAGAGAATGGCGAAAAAGAAGGTAATCAGCGTCACCGTCACGATGAGCAGAATGGTGTTCTGCATAGCGGAAATGAACTTGACGTCCTTAAACAGGGTGGTAAAGTTGCTCAGGCCCACAAAGGTTTCCGTGGTGGAATAAGCTCCCCGCTCGAACAGGGACATACGGAACACGTTCAGGGTGGGCAGAACCATGAAGATGAAAAACAGGATGGTCGCGGGAGCTACGCATAAGGCAATGAACAGGCTGCGGTCTTTGCTGCGGCGCATGAAATCTCTCCCTTCTCTCTGAATGATACAGGTGAAAATACAGAGGCGGCGGTGAGCAAACGCTCACCGCCGCCTGCCTTACGGACTATGCGATTACAGGTTTATGGGGGTTGTCAGGATTACTCCATGATGTTCGCGCGCATCTGATCGCTGGCGGCCTTCACATCGCTGACCCACTGATCCTTGGTCACGCTGCCCTCGACGAGGCCGTTGACGGGATCGAGGAACACTTCGCGGACGGTGCCCAGGCCAGCCACCGCGTTGTAGGCGGCGAAGTTGCCCATGGCGGCGTCAGCGCCGTTGTCATAGATGGAATAGAACATCTTGTTGTCGCCTTCCATACCGTCGGCCACGCCGATGACGGGCTGAATGGCGCCGCCCTTGGCGAAGATGTCGCAAGCGGCATCACTGTACAGGAATGCCACGAACTGCTTGGCGGCGTCCATGTTGGGAGCGCCGGCGGGAACCCAGGCCTGCTCCATCCAGCAGTAGCTGGCGCCGTTTCCGCCGGCCTTGGCGGCGGGCAGGGCGGTCATGCCCCACTTGAAGCCGTCAGCACGGGGAGCCTCGGCCATCTCGCCCACGATCCAGGTGCCGTTGGGCATGAACAGGGCCTTGTTGTCCAGGACCAGCTGCTGGTTCTGGGTGAAGTCCTGATCGTTGGCCTGGGCGGGGGTCACGGGGTTGGTGTAGCTGGCCAGCTTGGAGATGATCTCGAAGCACTCCTGTGCCTCGGGGGTGTCCCAGATGCCCTCCTCATAGCGCAGGGCCTTGTTGTAGAAGTCGGGGCCGCCCACGGAGTACATCAGAGCGTACAGGAAGGCGTCAAAGTAACCGGTGGTGGGGTAAGTAAACAGAGAGGTGCCCTCGGGAAGGGTGTCGGCCAGGGCCCACATCTCGTCCCAAGTGGTGGGAACGGTCCAGCCATTCTGCTCGAAGAGGCCCGCGTTGTAGAACAGGCCGCAGGGGGAGTAGAACATGGGGGCCAGGTAGGTCTTGCCGTCGCCGTAGGGGTTGGTGACGGAGGTGTCGGTGAAGCCGCCCACGATCTTGTCGGAGACCTTCACGCTCTCGCCGGGCACGGTCATGCTCAGCACGTCGGTGAGATCGGCGATGTTGCGGTCCTTGATGAACTGCTCGGTGAGGCCCTTCTCACGGCCGGTGGCCAGATGGATCACGTCGGGGAACTCGCCGCCCTGCATGGAGGGCCCGATGACGTCTTCCAGGTTCTTGTCGACGATGAGGTCAACCTTGATGCCGGTGGCGGCGGTGAAGGCGTCGCAGACCTCCTGCCACATGCCGGGATAGGCTTCCTCATAACCGGAGGCCAGAGCGGCCACCTGGATGGTCACGTCCTCGGCGGGGGCGGGCTCGGGAGCGGGCTCGGGATCAGGGGTGCTGGGGGTCTGGCTATCGCTCTGCTGGGGCTGGTCGTTCTGGGCGGGCTTGTCATTGTTCCCGCTGCCGCAGCCGGCCAGCAGGGACAGGACCATGACAGACGCCAGAATCATGCTGAGAATCTTTTTCATGTCCAATTCCTCCATCGTTTGATGTGTGTACATTTCCGCAAAGGGCCTCTCCCTCTGCGGTTACAACTATAAGTATACAGTATTTTCATATTTGCGCAATTCAATTATTGCTGTGCTTTTTATAAATATTGCTCTTTTGCGTTTTGCAATAAAAAAGCGTTCTCTTGCCGCTGGTTTTGGACAGAATCCCAAAACTCCACTTCTTTTTTTGAGAGGGCCTCTTGGTTTGCGACAATAAATGGCGGGATTCAAAAAATTTTTTTTAAAAGTTGCACAATGCTCGAAAACGATTTATAATAAAAGCAGAGATGTCCGGCGCAATATTTTTGCAATCTTGCGGACAGGGAGGAGAGGCCGGTATGAGCAGCCTGCGGCACGTCCTGACCCGGCGGGAGGGGGCCGAGCCCCGGGAGCAGGCCCGTCTTTTATACATCGACTGCACCCAGTACAGCGAGGAGTGGAACTCCGCCCTCCACACCCACACCTGCACGGAGCTGTTTTTCATCACCAGGGGCCACGGCGTGTTCCAGGTGCGCCGGGACCGGTTCCCCGTGGCCATCAACGACCTGGTGGTGGTCAGCACCAGCGTGCCCCACACGGAGACCAGCTCCCACGTCAGCCCCCTGGAGTATGTGGTGCTGGGGGTGGAGGGGCTGGAGCCGCTGACGGACGCCAGCGGCTGTGCTCTGCTGCACCTGGCGGCAGAGCAGGAGGCGGTGAGTACCTGTCTGCGCATGATGGTGCAGGAGATCCGGGAGGAGCAGGCGGACTGTGACGAGATCTGCCAGAAGCTGCTGGAGCTTATCCTGCTGCGGCTGCTGCGGCGGGACGACTTCGCGCTGGGCAGCGCGCCGTCGGCTTCCCGGACCAGCCGGGAATGCGACATGGTGCGGCGGTATATTGACAACCACTTCAAGGAGGATATGACCCTCGACCAGCTGGCGGAAATGGTGCACATCAGCAAGTACTATCTCGCCCACACCTTCCGGAAGGAGTTCCACACCTCGCCCATCAGCTATCTGATCTCAAGGCGGATTCAGGAGAGCCGGTTTCTGCTCCGGGAGACGGATTTCAGCCTCTCCCAGATCGCGCAGATTCTGGGCTTCTCCTCCCTGAGCTATTTCTCCCAGAGCTTCCGCCGGCTGGAGGGGTGCAGCCCCATGGAGTATCGCCGCCGGTCCCATCCCAAGGGGCACGAGAGCAAATAGAAAGGGCGCGGGACATTGTCCCGCGCCCTTTACATATATCTGCTAGGCCAGCGAGACCCCCACCGGGCAGTGATCGCTGCCAAATATTTCCGGGAAAATGTCCGCGCCGGTCAGGCGCTCCCGCAGCCGCTGGGAGAGAATGAAATAGTCGATCCGCCACCCCACGTTGTTGGCCCGGGCGTTGGCCCGGTAGCTCCACCAGCTGTAGGCCCGCTCCTTGTCCGGATACAGGGCGCGGAAGCTGTCGATGAAGCCCGCCGCCAAAAGCTCCGTCATCTTCCCCCGCTCCTGGTCGGAAAAGCCGGGGTTGCCCCGGTTGGCCTTGGGGTGGGTCAGGTCGATCTCCTGGTGGGCCACGTTCAGGTCGCCGCACAGCACCACCGGCTTGACCTTGTCCAATTCGCACAGATACTGCCGGATGTCGTCCTCCCAGATCATCCGGTAGTCGATACGGCGCAGCTCGTCCTGGGCGTTGGGGGTGTAGCAGCAGACCAGGTAGAAGTCCTCGTATTCCGCCGTGATCACCCGGCCCTCGTGGCGGTGGAGGTCGTCCCCGAAGCCGTAGGTCACGTTCAGCGGCTCCGCCCGGGTGAGGATGGCCGTGCCGGAGTAGCCCTTCTTATCGGCATAGTTCCAGTACATATGGTAGCCGGGGAGCTCCAGGTCCAGCTGCCCGGCCTGGAGCTTCGTCTCCTGCAGGCAGTAGACGTCCGCGTCCAGAGCGCCGCAGGCGTCCAGAAAGCCCTTTTTGACGCAGGCGCGCAGGCCGTTCACATTCCATGAGATCATCCGCATACGCTCTCGTCCCCCCTCACCGGTGCCGGAAAATCTTTTTGTCCAGGGCGAATACCTTCTTGCTGAAGCGGCCGGGCTCCGTCTCCTCCATGGTCTCCTTGTAGATCTCCATGCGGCTGTCGATGAGGTCGATCATGCTCAGCAGCTCGCTCTCGGCGCACACGGGCCGCACGGCGGCCCCGAAGGCCGGGTCACCGTGGTGGGAGAGCAGAAGGTGCTGGAGCAGAATGGATTTTTCCTCCGGCACGCCCAGCTCTTTGGCTGCCGCAGCCGCCGCCTGGGCCCCCATGACCAGATGGCCCAGCAGCTCGCCCCGGACCGAATACTCCGTCACCAGCCCCAGCGGGGAGGTGACGAACTCGTCGCACTTGGCCACGTCGTGGAGGATGGTCCCCGCCAGCAGCAGGTCGCGGTCGACGGTCTCCGGGTACACCCCGGCCAGATAGTCCGCGATGCGGGCCATGTACAGGGTGTGCATGAGCAGGCCGTTGACAAAGCTGTGGTGCATGCTCTTTCCGCCGGGGATGGTGCGGAAGCGGTTCCCATACTGCTCCAGCACCTTCCGGCAGACGGCGCGGTAGTCCTCGTCACCGATGGTCTCCGCCATATCCAGCAGCTCCCGCCAGCCGGCGTCCGCGTCGATGGGGGCCACGGGCACCAGGTCGCCCAGGTCGTAGCGGTCGTCCTCCTGGACCGGACGGGCCCGGGAGAGGATCAGCTGCAAAGCGCCCCGGTACTCGGTCACGTTTCCCCGCAGCTTGATGACGCTGCCCTCGTCCTCCGCGCCCAGGGGGCCGCTGTAGTCCCATATCTTCACGTCGATGGTCCCGCTCCGGTCCGCCGCCGCGCCGGCCAGAAAGGGCTTGCCGTTGTTGGAGGTCTTGATCTGGGCGGTTTTCAGAATGTAGAAGCCCTCGATCTCGTCCCCCACCGCCAGATCGGCGACCCACTTGTTATATTCCATGGTCAATTCTCCTGTCTCTATAGTTGGTTGGCCCCAGTATACCATAGACCGGCGGCGGATGTCGAGGAGGAATTTCCACTTTTTTGCCATATTCCGGCGGCGCAAAGGGAAAAGCCTCCGGCTGCGCCGGAGGCTTCAAGCTACAGAAGCATCAGAATCACCCCGTAGATCACGCTGGCAGTCACGCCGAAGACGATGACCGGACCGGCCACGGTGAACATTTTGGCCGCCATGCCGGTGATAAGGCCCTCGCTCTTGAAGTCGATGGCCGGGGAGGCCACCGCGTTGGCAAAGCCGGTGATGGGCACCAGCGTTCCCGCGCCGCCGTAGCGGCCCAGCTTGTTGTACACGTTCAGACCCGTCAGCAGCACCGACAGAAAAACCAGACAGATGGACGTGGCCGTTCCGGCATCCGTCTTCTCCAGCCCCAGGGCCGTCCAGCCGTCCATGACCGCCTGTCCCAGCACGCATACGCCGCCGCCGAAGGCGAAGGCCAGCAGGCAGTTCTTGACAATGGGGGAGCTCTTCGCCCGGTCCTGAACAAATTTCTGATACTCCTGTTTTGAAATCTCCATATGCCCGTCTCCTTATATAAGAACCTGTATTCAAGGTCTGTCCGGAAAAAATTTCGTTTGCCCGGCATCCGCCGGCTGTGCATACAGGTTCTAAAAGTTGTTCTTAGTATTTGCCGGAGCCGGAGGGATATACCGCCGGAAAAATTTTCTTGAGAAAAATCCCGCCCGTATGGACAACGCCGCCGGGATGGCGTATACTGGAGCCGATACCATAGGGAGGGGGAGTACGGAAGTTGAAGCTGATGCTCCGTTACATGCGCCGTCATCTGGGCCGGATCAGCCTGGGCATGACGGTGAAAATTCTGGCCGCCTTTCTGGAGCTGCTGATCCCCTATGTGCTGGAGTACGTCATCGACCGCCTGGCGCCCGCGGGCCGGATCGGCCCCGTACTGGGCTGGGGGGCGGTGATGGCTGGTCTGGCCTGGGCGGTGAGGTGGGGGAACATCTTTGCCAACCAGTCGGCTGTGGCGGTGTCCAGGGACTGCACCCGCCGGCTGCGCCAGGACCTGTTCCGCCGTACCCTCACCCTCTCCGGCAGCCAGGCGGACCGCTTCGGCCTGCCCTCCCTCATCTCCCGTATGACGTCGGATTCCTACAACGTGCAGAACTTCATCACCTCCAGCCAGACGGTGGGGGTCCGGGCCCCCATCATGCTGGTTGGCGGGGTGTGCGTGGCGCTGACCATGGACGCGGCCCTGGCCTCCATCCTGTGCGTGCTGGCCCCGGTGATGACGGCCATGGTGATATTTGTCTCCCGCAGGGGCGTGCCCCTCTACGACCGCGTGCAGCGGGAGGTGGACGAGATGACCCGGGTCATGCGGGAGAACGTCACGGGCGTGCGGGTGGTGAAGGCCCTGTGCAAGGAGCCCTATGAGGCCCGCCGGTTCCAGGCGGTCAACGACCGCCTGACCCGCAGCGATCTGACCGCCAGCACCGTGATGGCGATTCCCGCCCCCACGGTGCAGCTGTTTATGAACCTGGGGCTCATTCTGGTGGTGCTGGTGGGGGCCCGGCGGGTGGACGGCGGCGCGGCGGAGCCGGGGGTCATTCTGGCCTTTCTCATCTACTTCAACCTGATTCTCCACAGCGCTATGTCCTTCAACCGGATTTTCATCATGCTGTCCAAGGCCTCCGCCTCGGCGGACCGGATCGCCGAGGTGCTGGACACGCCGGAGGACCAGCCGGTGCTGCCGCCCGCCCGGGCGGGCGGAAAGGCGGACGCCGCCTTCCTGGAGTTCGACCGCGTCTCCTTCACCCACGCCGGGGGAGCGGCGGCCCGGAGCGGGGACCGCCGGGGCAAGTGTCTGGACGATCTCAGCTTCCGCGTCAGCCGGGGGGAGACCCTGGGAATCATCGGCGGCACCGGCGCGGGGAAGAGTACGGTTATCAGCCTGCTGCTCCGCTTCTACGACGCGGACGAGGGGGCGGTATACGTGGACGGCCGGGACGTGCGCACCTACGAAAAGAAGGCGCTGCGGGAGAAATTCGGCGCGGCGTTCCAAAACGATATGATCTTCGCGGAGACCATCCGGGAAAACGTCACCATGGGCCGACCCCTGGGGGAGGAGGATCTCCGCCGGGCGGCGGCGGACGCTATGGCCCTGGACTTCATCGAGGAGAAGCCGGGCGGCTTCGACTACCGCTCGGACATCAAGGGGGCAAACCTGTCCGGGGGGCAGAAGCAGCGGCTGTGCGTGGCCCGGGCTCTGGCGGCCCGGCCGGAGATATTGATCCTGGACGACGCGGCGTCGGCCCTGGACTACCGGACCGACGCCCGGCTGCGGCAGGCTCTGCGGGCGGGCTATGCGGGCGTGACTACCGTGATCGTGGCCCAGCGGGTGAGCTCCATCCTCCACGCCGACCAGATTCTGGTTTTGGAGGAGGGGCGGATCATCGGCCGGGGCGTCCACGGGGAGCTGCTGGAGCGGTGCCCCGTCTATCGGGAAATCTATCAGTCGCAGATGGGGGAGCTGGGATGACCGGCGTTCCCGGTGGGCAGGGAGGAGAGGGGGGATGCCGCGGATGGCCCGCGTAAATGAGAAAACCGAGAAGCCAAAGGACGCGAGGGGAACGCTGCGCCGCCTGCTAAGCTATCTCATGGTGCGCCGGGGGGCGCTGGCGGCTGTTTTGCTGGCGTCCCTGGCGGGGAACGTTCTCTCCCTTCTGGGGCCAAGGCTGGCGGGCTCTGCCGTGGGCGCGGCCGCCGCGGGGAGGGGGCTGGTGGACTTCCGGGAGGTGTACCGCTGCGCCTGGGGAATGCTGGTCTGCTATCTGGGCTCCTCCGTCCTCACCTTCGCGGTGAACTTCGGCATGATGCGGGTCGGCCGGCTGGTAGCCAAAAAGCTCCGGGAGGACGTATTCCGCAAGCTGCTGGAGCTGCCGGTCGGCTTCTTCGACCAGAACCAGGCCGGCGATATTATCAGCCGCGTCTCCTACGACGTGGACGTGGTCAGCACCTGCATCTCCACGGACCTGACCCAGATCGTCACCAGCGTGGTCACCGTCGCCGGCTCCTTTGTCATGATGGCGGTCATCAGCCCGGCTCTCACCTGCGTCACCCTGGTGACCATCCCCCTGGCCATCCTGTATACCAGGTGGATGAATCGGGTGACTAAGCCGCTGTTTTCCCGCCGCTCCGCCGCCTACGGCGGGATGAACGGCTTTGCGGAGGAGAAATTTTCCGGCCTGCGCACCATCCAGGGCTACGCCCGAGAGGAGGAGACAGCGGAAAAATTCGAGAGCTTCAACCAAAGCGCCGCCGACGCCTACTACCAGGCCGCCCGCGCCGCCAAACGGATGGGGCCCAACGTGCGCTTTATCAACGAGCTGGGCTTGGCCCTGATCGGGATGCTGGGGAGCGTTCTGTATATGGGCGGGCGGATCGGGTTGGAGCAGATATCCTCCTTTGTGCTCTACTCCCGGAAGTTCTCCGGGCCGATTAATGAGATCGCCAACGTCACGGGGGAGATTTATTCCGCTCTGGCGGCGGCGGAGCGGGTGTTCCACCTGCTGGACACGCCCGGAGAGAGGGCGGACGCGCCGGCGGCGGAGGCCCTCGCGGAGGTGCGGGGGGACGTCCTGCTGGAGGACGTGTCCTTCGGCTATACGCCGGAGCGGTCCATCCTGCGGGAGGTCTCCCTCCACGCCGCTCCCGGGCGGCTGGTGGCCATCGTTGGCCCCACCGGCGCGGGAAAGACTACCATCATCAACCTGCTCATGCGCTTCTATGACTTTCAGACGGGGACGGGACAGGTGGACGGCAGGGACATGTATGCCGTTACGCGCCGGAGCCTGCGGCAGTCCTACGCCATGGTGCTGCAGGATACCTGGTTGTTCCAGGGCACGGTGTGGGAGAACATCGCCTACGGCCGGGAAAACGCCACCCGGGAGGAGGTGGCCGCCGCCGCCAAGGCCGCCCATATCCACGCCGCCATTATGCAGCTGCCCCAGGGCTACGACACGGTCCTGCGGGAGGACGGGGGCAACATCTCCAAGGGGCAGAAGCAGCTGCTGACCATCGCCCGGGCCATGCTGTACGACGCAAAAATGCTGATTTTGGACGAAGCCACCAGCAATGTGGACACCGCCACGGAGCGGCAGATTCAGGCGGCCATGCGGGAGCTGATGGCCCGAAAAACCTGCGTGGTCATCGCCCACCGGCTCAGCACGATTCAGAACGCGGACCACATCCTGGTGGTGGATCAGGGCCGGGTGATGGAGCAGGGGACACATCGGGAGCTGATGGAAAAGAGGGGCGTATATTACCGGCTATATGCCGCGCAGTTCGAATAGTGGGAAAATCTGCATCTTTAATCCTCGCGCCTGCTGGGCAAGCTAAGTCCGGGGTGAGAAAAGATGGCTGATACAATTCCTGACATGTTTGATCTGGACGGCCCCTTTGTGGGCCGGGACAACCGCCCGGAGGACAGAGAGCGGCGGTTCATGCTGGTGGGCGGCCCCTGGGGGCCGATGTACCCTATGGGCGTGTTCCCACAGTGGGAGAACGAGGAAGAGGCGGACCCCAATCCCTGACGGTGATTGGGCGATCCGGCCGGCAGGGCCCGGCGGACGGGGTGATCTTCCGGCTTATAAGGCAAAGGGGACCGGGCAGAAGCCCGGTCCCTTTCTGGAGAGAGCTTACAGGCCCTTCTCGTAGGACTCGATCATCTTCTTGAAAATGATGTCCAAACGAAAGCTGAACTTTGAGCGGGCCGACCGGACGGCGGCGGGGCATCGGGCTGTGGCTACATATCGGGCGGAGCTGCGGGTATGACAATACGGGCGGCCTGCATACATAATAAAAAGCACAGTTCGAGGGCCGCTCAAAATTCCTGGTTGACAGAAGAGGAAATTCTTTATATAATTCATAAGATAAGCTGAAACGACGCGCCGGATGTCCTGCGCGAAGGATAGAAAGGATCGACCGTAATGAAAAAAGAGTTTAAGATGAGCCAATCCCGCTTTGACGAGCTTCAAAAGGAGCTGAACTACCTGAAAACCACCCGCAGCGACGAGGTGGCGGAGATGATCAAGGTGGCCAGAGGCTTTGGCGACCTGAGCGAGAACAGCGAGTATGACGAGGCGAAGAACGAACAGGGCAAGCTCTATTCCCGCATCGGCGAGCTGGAGAACGTGCTGACCCACGCGGTGATCATTGAGGAGGCCGATATGCCCACCGACCAGGTGACTATCGGCTCCACCGTCACCGTCACCGCGGTAGGGAACGGCACGAGCCGTAGCTTTAAGATCGTGGGCAGCCAGGAGGCCGACGCCATGCATGGCATTATCAGCGAGGACTCCCCTTTCGGCAAAAGCCTTATGGGACACAGGGAGGGGGATACCGTCACCGTTACTGCCCCTGCGGGGGAGATCAAATACCGTATCGATAAGATCGAGCGGTCCTGAGTATCGCTCAGCGGGAGAGAAGTACGACACATAAGAGGAGAGACAGCTATGGCTGAGAACAACAGCACACCCGAGGTCCAGCAGGACCTCAGCGAAATCCTGCGTGTACGCCGGGAGAAGCTGTCCGCGCTGCAGAGCGAGGGCCGCGATCCTTTCCAGGAGACCAAGTTCGTGGTGAGCATCCACGCTCGGGAAATTAAAGAGCGCTTTGACGAGCTGGAAGGCCAGGAGGTCACCATCGCCGGCCGTCTGATGAGCAAGCGGGGGATGGGGAAGGTCAGTTTCTGTGATTTGCAGGACAAATCAGGCCGTATCCAGCTCTACGCCCGGAAGGACGAAATGGACGAGGAGGCGTACAACCGCTTCAAAAAGTACGACATTGGAGACATCGTAGGGGTGAGGGGCGAGGTCTTTCGCACCCAGCGTGGCGAGATGAGTGTGCGGGGACGGGAGATCACTTTGCTGTCGAAGTCCCTGCTGCCCCTGCCGGAGAAGTTCCATGGGCTGACCGACAAGGAAACCCGTTATCGTCAGAGGTATGTGGATCTGATCATCAATCCGGAGGTTCGGCGGAATTTTGAGATTCGCAGCGCCTTTATCAAGTATCTGCGGAACTTCCTGGACGGCCGTGGGTATATGGAGGTGGAGACGCCGGTGCTGAACACCATCAGCGGCGGGGCCACCGCCCGGCCCTTCATCACCCACCACAACACCCTGGACATCGATATGTACATGCGCATCGCCACGGAGCTGCCTTTGAAACGACTGATTGTGGGCGGCATGGAGCGGGTCTATGAGGTGGGCCGCATTTTCCGCAACGAGGGAATGGATACTAAACACAATCCGGAGTTCACCTCCGTGGAGCTGTACGAGGCATACGCCGACTTCAACGATATGATGGATCTCTTCGAGGCGCTGCTCAGCGGCGCGGCAAAGGACATCTGCGGGAGCTATCAGCTCCATTGGCAGGGGGAGGACGTCGACCTGACACCTGGCTGGCCCCGGTTGAGCATGGCGGAGGCGGTGAAACAGCACCTGGGAGTGGATTTCATGGCTATTGCCAGTGACGAGGAGGCTGTGGCAGCCGCCAAAGGCGCGGGGGTGAATATGGACGGCGTGGAGCCCACCTGGGGTCATGCGCTGTATGAGTGCTTCGACCAGAGGGTGGAGGCCAAGTTGGTCCAGCCCACCTTCATCACTATGCACCCGGTGGACGTATCCCCGCTGGCCAAGCGGTCCCCCAAGGACCCCAGGGTCACGGAGCGGTTTGAATTGTTCGTGTGCCGCAGCGAGATGGGCAATGCTTTCTCTGAACTCAACGATCCCATTGACCAGCGCCAGCGCTTCCAGAAAGAGGTGGAGGCCCGGGCTAAAGGCGACGACGAGGCAGGTATGATGGATGAGGATTTCCTCACCGCGCTGGAATACGGAATGCCGCCCACAGGTGGGCTGGGTATCGGGATAGACCGATGCGTCATGCTGCTTACCGGCAGTGATTCTATCAGGGATGTGATTTTGTTCCCCACGATGAAGCCGTTAGATTAATGAAACCGTTGCGGCGCAAGGGTTTTAGTGGCGTTGGGTTGATTTGAAATGCCCATTTGCCCAGAATTTGCCCATTTCAGAGAGAACTTTTTATAAACCTATAGAGGTTTAGCAAAGCGGGAGGCGTTGCCTCCCGCTTTGCTATTTGGAGCCTTATTCATCGTCTTCTGCCTTGGCTGGTCCCCTTTTCTTTTGCAGCTTCTCCGCCAGTTTATCAAACTCGCTCTTTTTCATATCCTGTGTGATGTGGGTGTAGATATTCATAAAGGACGGCGGCACCGCCACATTGGAAATCACCAACCGGCAGACCGGCAGCGCCCTCATTCATAAGGTGGACAGTCTCACCGGCGAAGGCATCTACGGCGTGACATTCCTGCTCTCTGACGCCAAGGGGAACCCCGTGGGCACCTATCAGAGCGACAACGAGGGGTATGTGTATATCGACCAGGGCCTTGCGGACGGTAAGTACACCATCCGGGAAATTGAGTGCGCGGACGGCTACATTTTGGACACCCAGCCCAAGACCATTTATGTGCAGTATGGCGGCTGTACCACCATCACCTGGCCTAATACCGCCGTCCGTGGACAAATCCAGATTATCAAGAAGTCCGCAGACTACAACCCCACCAACGGCCTGCCTGCCGGAACTCTGCTGGAGGGAGCCACCTTTGAGATTTACAACGAGCGCAACGGGAACAAGGTGGACACCATTGTAACCGGGGCCAACGGCCTCGCGTCCTCCAAGGCCCTCCCCCTGGGCCGCTACACCATCCGGGAGACAAAGGCCCCGGCCAACTACGGCGCGTCCTCGGAAACCTATACCGCCGTGTTGGAGTACAGCGGCCAGATTGTCAAGCTGGAAATCACCAATAAGAGCCTGTCCACCGGCGTTTCCATTGAAAAGACCGGCCCCAAGGAGGCCACCAGCGGCCAGCCTGTCCGCTATGTGTTCTCCCGGATCGGCAACACCAGCAACGTCATGCTCCAGTCGTTCTACTGGCGCGACACCCTGCCCGCCGCCGTCCGGCTGGATAAGGTTGTCACCGGCACCTACAATTTCCCCGGAACCTATAAGATCGTCTATAAGGTGAACAACACCGGGGACTACCGCACTCTGGCTGACAGTCTCAGCACCAGCCGAAACTACACGCTTACCGCCAGTCCCACCGCCCTGGGCCTTGCCGCCAACGAGCGCGTCACGGAAATTATGTTCGTGTTCGGTCAGGTCCCCGGAGGCTTTAGCCAGGTGGAAGCCCCTATGCTCCACTGCAAGGCCGTGTCCGGCCTGACCGCAGGGAGCAGCTTTGTGAATGTGGCCGACGTGGGCGGAACCCATGACGGCGTATGGGTACAGGCCGTGTCCCGCTGGGTAACGACCGTGTACGGCAAGCCCACGCCCCTGCCCAAGACCGGCTATTAAGAAATCCACCGGGAAATGCGTCTCACCGTGAGACGCATTTCCCCCTTTTGGAAAGGAGACTGCGATGCCTGAAAAAAAGTATATCCGCTTTATCAACAGCGACTATCAAACACTGTTCCATATCCCGGATGGAGGGCGCATCCGAATCACCTACCCCGACCGGGAACCGGCTGAACGGGTGTGCCGCTTTATTGACGAATACCATACAGATATTGGAGGTTATCACTACCATATCTGTGAATTTGCCGAGCGTATGGAGCAGATCGGCGCGAAGTATGTGCCGCTGGATTATGTCAGGAACTCCGGCGGCGGGGGCTGGAGTTCCAGCACCTACGCCATTACGGTGGAGAAGTCGGAGCATGGCAAAGTGACCTCCAACCGCACCAATGCCAGCAATGGCAGCACCGTCACGTTGACGGTCACGCCGGACAGCGGCTATGTGCTGGATACCCTCACCGTCACCGACAGCCGGGGGAATACGATCAAGCTGACCTCCCAGAGCGGCGGGAAGTATACCT
Organism: uncultured Oscillospiraceae bacterium; assembly: GCA_910584045.1. Taxonomy (GTDB): domain Bacteria; phylum Bacillota; class Clostridia; order Oscillospirales; family Oscillospiraceae; genus Pelethomonas. The sequence continues at coordinate 14,286 of CAJTYO010000064.1, forward strand.
TCACCATGCCCGGCAGGGCCGTGACCGTGAAAGCCACGTTCGTCCCCCTGCCGGACGATACGCAAAAGCCCTGTGACGGCGGCGCGGGTTGTCCCTCTTATGGGTTCACCGACCTGGGGGGTGTAGGCACATGGTATCATGAGGCGGTAAAGTGTACCCCAAGTCAAGGACAGAATGAAAGTATGCCGCGACAGAGTAAAAG
>CAJTYO010000065.1 GCA_910584045.1 uncultured Oscillospiraceae bacterium
TCCTGAACATACTGACGGAGCATGGCTCTGTCCTCGTCATAATCTTTCCAACCTCTGCATACTGCGTCTACCTCGGCCAACAGATCCACAACCGTACGTCCGCCCCGCCCTTGCAGAGTATCGTTTAGGGCAGGGACAATTTTTTCGCCATCCCCATATTTTTCGTGGTCGCACATGGAGAGGTAGTATTTCAGACTTCGGCTGATGTCCAGGCTGCTCCGTACTGGCTTAAAGTCATCCATGGTATTTCCTCCCGTTTCAAAGGGGAAATGCGTCTCACGGTGAGACGCATTTCCCAGAAGATTTTTAATAGCCGGTGCGGGGCAGAGGAGCGGGCTTGCCGTAAACCTTAGTCTCCCAGCGGGACACGGCCTGCACCCATACGCCGTTGTATGTGCCGCCCACGTCAGCCACGTTGACAAAGCTACTGCCAGCGGCAAGGCCGGAAACTGCGGTGCAATAGAGCATGGGGGTTTCCACCTGACTAAAGCCTCCGGGAGCCTGACCGAACACGAACATGATTTCTGTGACACGTTCGTTAGCGGCGAGTCCCAGGGCGGCGGGGCTGGCGGAGAGGGTATAATTCTGACTGGTACTGAGGCTGTCTGCCAGAGTCCGATAATCGCCGGTGTTGTTCACCTTATAGACGATTTTATAGGTTCCGGGGAAATTGTAGGTGCCGGTGACAACCTTATCCAGCCGGACGGCGGTGGGCAGGGTATCCCTCCAGTAGAACGACTGGAGCATGACATTACTGCTGTTGCCGATTTTGGAGAACACATAGCGGACAGGCTGGCCGCTGGTGGCCTCTTTCGGCCCAGTCTTGGTAATAGATACGCCAGTAGACAGAGCCTTGTTGGTAATTTCCAGTTTCACAATTTGACCGCTGTACTCCAATACGGCGGTATAGGTCTCGCCAGACGCTCCGTAATTTGCCGGGGCCTTGGTCTCCCGGATGGTGTAGCGGCCCAGAGGAAGCTGCTTGGAGGACGCGAGGCCATTTTGCCCGGAGACGATGGTATCCACCTTGTTTCCGTTGCGCTCGTTGTAAATCTCAAAGGTGGCCCCTGCCAGTAGCGTCCCGGCGGGCAGGCCGTTGGTGGGGTTATACTCTGCGGACTTCTTCACGATTTGGATTTGTCCGCGAACGGCGGTGTTGGGCCAGGTAATCGTAGTGCAGCCGCCGTACTCCACGTAGAAGGTCTTGGGTTGCGTGTCCAAAATATAGCCGTCCGCGCACTCAATTTCCCGGATAGTGTACTTACCGTCTGCCAATTCCTTGTCGATGTATACATATCCCTCGTTGTCGCTCTGGTACGTGCCGATGGGATTTCCTTTGGCATCTGAGACAAGGAATTTTACGCCATAAATGCCCTCGCCGGTTAAACTGTCAACCTTGTGAATGAGGGCACTTCCGGCCTGCCGGTTGGTGATTTCCAGTGTAGCAATGCCGCCGTCCGTCACTTCAATCTGATAGGGCTGGCTGTCGAGGCGGTAGCCCTTGGCGGCTTTCAATTCCGTAACCTTATACCAGCCCTTTTCCGCTTCAGGCAGAGAAATTACCCCATTTCGGTCGGTGATATAGGTTCCAATTATCTCGCCATTCATCTTACGGACTTCAAACTGTACGCCGCTGATTCGCTCCCCGGTCTCCTCGTCCGTCTTGATGATGGTGAGGCCCCCAATGGGTGTATTCTCAAAAGTGATTGTCTGCGTATCGTTGGCGTTTACCTGCACTGTCTGGCTCTTGGCGTTGGGGTCGATCACATAGCCGTCAACCGTTTCGATCTCTGTAACGATGACCGTGCCGGTGATGCCGGAAATGATAATCTGGCCCTCGGTGTTGGTAGTGTAGTAACCGTTGCTGGAAATTCTGCCGCCGTCCATATCCACATTGGAGCCGTCCGCATAGGTGATTTTGAATTTCACTCCGGCCAGCGGTTTCTTAGTCAGTGCGTCAACCTTATTGATAATCAAGCCTCCTGCCTTCTTATTCCAGAAGGTCAGGGACTGCGCTTCGCCCTCTTTGATAGCGATGCTCTGCGGCCTGCTGTCAAGGATATAGCCGTCCAGCGTCCGGGTTTCTTTAACGGTGACGGTGATGCCGGGGGTAAGGCCGGGAACGGAAATACGCCCGTCCTTATCCGTGGTGTAATAGCCATTGTTCGGCCCTACCACGGCCCCGGTGCTATCCGTTACCAAAAACTCCACGCCAGCCAGCGGCTCGTTGGCGCTGCCGTCAACGTATTTCTGGATCGTCAGAGTGTTGGAAGGAATGTTATAAAAGGTAAGCGTCTGTGTCTCCTGGGGATTGACGGTGACGGTCTGGCTCTCTCTGCCCGGTTCAATAGTGTAACCGGACAGGGGCCGGGTTTCCTTTACAACAACTGTTCCAGTGATGCCGGAAATATGGATTTCCCCGTGGTCGTCTGTGGTATACAGGCCCTTGCTGGAGAGATGGCCGTTATTGGTATCCACATAGCCGCCCTCTGCATAAACAATTTCAAATTCGACGTTAGCCAAGGGCTTACCCGTCAGCTTATCCAATTTACGGATAATCAGCGATCCGGCTCGTTTGTTCCAGAAGGTCAGGTGCTGGCCCTTTCCCGCCTCGATCTTGATGGACTGCGGCCTGCCGTCCAAAACAAAACCGTCCACGGTTTTTACTTCCTGTGCGGTGATGGTTACGCCGGGTTCCAGTCCCTCCAGAACAATCTCGCCTGCGTTGTTGGTGTAGTAGATGCCGCCGTCCGGGTTCAGAGGGGCGCCGCTCCCATCCGTCACCTTGAACGCTACGCCAGCCAGCGGTTCATTGGCGGTTCCCTCAATGTACTTATGAATGGTCAGCGTCATTTTGGGATCATTCTCAAATGTGAGTCCGTTGCCGTTGTTGCCGCCGGAACTGGTTCCGCCGCTGGTGAAGCTGTTGCCCGTGCCGTTCTTGACAATGATTGTCTTGGGCGTGGGGTCAAGCACATAACCGCTGGGAACTCTGGATTCACTCACGACAACGGTACTGCCGGGGATAAGTCCGGTCACAACAACGGTTCCGTCCTTGCCGGTGATATAGCGGCCCAGTACATTGCCATCGCCGTCCTTAACCGTAAATTCCGTACCGGGGATAGGCTTGCCCGTCACGGAGTCCAGCTTCGTCAAAGTCAGACTGCACAGAGGGTCGTTGAGGAATGTCAACGTCTGCGTATCCATGGGATTGACGGTGACAGTCTGCACCTGTGTTGCCGGGTCGATCACATAACCGGGGGCCGCTTTCATTTCCTTTGCAACGATAGTCCCCACAACGCCGGAAACACGGATTTCCCCCTTGTCATTGGTGGAGTAGATGCCATTGGACGAAAGGTGTCCGTTGTCGTTATCTACATAGCCGCCGTTAGCATAGGTCAGCTGGAACTCGGCCCCGGCAATCAATGCGCCGGAAACTTTATCCTTCTTCTGGATCACCAGCGTTCCCGCTCTCTTATTCCAGAAGGTAAGCTGTTGGACGTGTCCGGCTTCAATTTTGATGTCCTGCGGGGTCCCGTCAAGTACATAGCCCTCTACTGTCCTAACCTCGCGTGCAATCACTACGGTTCCGGGTTCAATGCCGGTCAGGACGATCTCGCCGGATTTATCGGTGTAATACAGGCCATCGTCCGGGCCGACAGCAGCACCCGCGCCGTCCACCACTCGGAACGCAACGCCGCTGAGCGGTTCATTTTCGGTTCCTTCCACAAACTTCCGGATAATCAGCGTTGTGGTGGGCGTGTTGTAAAAATTGATGGTCTGGGTGTCATTGGGATTGATAACCACAGTCTGCGTCCGGGTATTGGGGTCAATGCGGTATCCGGGGATCGTCTCCAACTCCGTCACCACAACTGCGCCGGTGATGCCGGCAAGAATAATCTGTCCGTCCCGGTTCGTGTAGTAGATTCCATTGGAGGAAACCTGTCCGTTCTTGTTGTCCACAACTTGCCCGTTGGCGTACTTGATTTGGAACTTCACTCCCTCCAGCGGGGAATTGTCAACAGAACTCAGCTTGTTAATGATAAGGTTGCCCAGAGGCTGATTGAACACTTCCAAGGTGTAGGTCTGATGGTCCTTGATTTCAACCGCATGGGGCGTATCGTCAAGAAGGTATCCGGGCTTCGCCTGCACCTCGCGCACGATATATCCGCCGGGTTCCAGATTGGGCAGGGAAATAAAGCCCCGCTCGTCTGTGCGGTATTCTCCGTTGGAATTTCCGACAACTGTGCCGTCCGTCCGGGTGATTTTGAAAATGACATCGGCCAGCGGCTCCTTCGTAGCGGAGTCCATCTTCTTCACCAGAAGTCCGCCCAGGGGCATGTTGGTGAAGGTCAAAACCTGCGTGTCGGCCTCGCTGACAACAACGGTCTGCGGCGCAGCGTTCAGCAGGTAGCCGTCAATCGTTTCAACCTCCGTTACAACATAGGTATTGGGGTTGAGTTTCCGGAGGTAAATCTGCCCGTTTTCGTCTGTGGTGTACAGGCCATTGCTGGAGGTCTGGCCCTCGTTATCGGGTACGTTTTCCCCATTAGCGGCGGTGATTTTGAATTTTACACCGGGAAGGGCTTTCCCGGTCACGCTGTCGGTCTTGCGGATCAAAAGCCCGCCCTTGGGGGTATTGGTGATAACAACCGTCTGGGTGTCGCCGTTGGCACCAATGACAACATTGGTGCTGGGTGCATCCATCACATAGCCTGCCGGGGCCTTTGTCTCCGTCAAAACGTATGCGCCGGGGGCCAGATTGGAAAGGCGGATTTCTCCGTTGCTGTCCGTGGTAAACAGTCCGTTCTGGGTAAGCGTGGATGTGCCGATCACGCCGTCCAGCCCTACCTCGCAGCCTGCCGCTGTGGTGACACGGAACTCTGCGCCGGGGATCGGCTGGCCGGTAATGCTGTCCCGCTTCTGAATAATCAGCTTTCCCTTGGGCTGGTTCTTAAAGGTCAGGCTGACGGTGCGGCCCTCTTTGATTTGCACGGTCTGACTTTGGGTGTCGATGATAAATCCGGCAGGGGCGCGGGTCTCGGTCACAACAACGCTCTTACCGGGCTTCAGCCCCTCAATACGGATTTCGCCTGCCTCATCGGTTCTGTAAATGCCGTTGGAGTCTCCGATCAAGCTGCCATCGGCATACATGACTTTGAACTCGGCATTAGCCAGGGTTACGCTGGGATTGACGCTGCAAACTTTCCGGATAAGCAGAATACCGTCCGGGCTGTTGTCGAATTTGACGGTGACAACATTCTGCACTCCATCATCGGAAATATAGACGGTTTCTGAGGAATTGATGATGCTATATCCGTCTGCGGGGCTGATTTCCTCAACGATGTAGGTTCCGGCAGTCAGGCCCGTCCAGATGGCGGTTCCGTTCTGCCCGGTGGTTTTCTGCCCGATGACCGTGCCGCCCGTGCCGGAAGTGCCGCCCAAAAATCGAAGCTGGAAGGTACATCCGGGAAGAGCCTCATGGGTCACGCTGTCGTATTTTTCAACGACGATAGCGTTAAGCGGTTCATTCTGGAATGTGACGGTTTTGGATTCACCGCCGCGAATGATAACGCGCTGAGTGGTCGGCTCCTTCATCTGAAAGCCGGGGGCAGGTTCTACCTCGGTAATGGTGTACTCTCCGGGATAGAGTTTCTTCCCCTTCTCGTGGAGTTTGATTTCCCCGCTGGCATCGGTAAGAAAATAACCATAATCAATAGAGGCGGGAGCGTCTGCGGATTCGCCGTTGCTGGTGTAGGTAACATGGAATTTCGCCCCTTCAATGGGAGCGCCCGCCACGCTGTCCTCCTTGAAAACGGTCAACTCCGGGGCCTTGTGGTTGCGGAAAACCAATGTCTTTTCATCGCCGGGATTAAGGCTGATAGTCTGAACCCGATCCTTATCCTTATCCGGGAGGTAGTAGGGCGCGGGGACAGATTTCTCGGTAATCTGATAAGTTCCGGGTTCCACACGCAGGGCAACCTTGCCGTCCGCGCCGGTTGTCCAGTCATCCTGATAGTCGCCGTTGATGGCCTTGACGGTGAAAACCGTATTCGGGACGGGTTTTCCGCTGTCAGCGTCAATCTTGGAAATAGTCAATTCCGGCTTTTTCAGATTCTCGAAAATGACTTCCTTTTCATCGCCGCCGTTCAAACTGATTGTCTGTACGGGATTGTCGCTGATGCAGTAGGGTTCCGGGACAGACTGCTCCGTAATACGGTAACTGCCGGGGGCAACCCGCAGATCCACAGAGCCGCTGGCCTCGGTGGTTACATGATGGCGGTAGTCGCCGTCAATGGCCTCCAGCAGAAATACGGTTCCGGGGATTGGCTTGCCAGTGCCTTTCTCAATTTTGGTAATCTTCAAAAGGGGCTGCTTCAGATTATCAAAAATCAATTCCCGTTCCTCGCCGGGGCCGAGATAGATGGTCTGGCTCGGCTCGTCTCCGACAACATACGGATCGGGAACAGATTTCTCCGTTACCTCGTAGCTGTCTACCGGGATATTGGTCAGGACAGCCCTGCCGTCCGCGCCGGTCGTTACATCATCATGATAGTGATAATGAATACCCTTGATTTCAAAAACGGTTCCGGGGATAACCGCCTTTGTCTGCGCGTCCCGCTTGAGGATGGTTAGAGAGGGCAGCTTCTTGTCTGCCGCCGTTACAATGACAACCCCGCCGCCGTTGACGGTAGCCTGATCCACATAGGCGATAACCGGCTCCGTCAGGCAGGAATAGGGGGCGGGTGCGGATACTTCCACAAAGGCATACATTCCCTCTGTAACATCGGTAACGGTAATACTGCCGTCCGCCGTGGTTTCCTCTGTGCCGATGATCTGTCCGTCCTTGATAATATGGAATACCGCGCCGGGGAGGGGATTGTCGCTGTCGTCCAGCTTCAGCAGCTTTACCTTCACTTTGGCGTCATTCTCAAAAACAAGGGCAATATCCGACTGCCCATCCCATTGGAAGGTCTGCTTCGTCTTATTGACATCCGGGCTTTTGGTGTAGCCCTCCGGGGGCGTGACTTCCTCTGCGGTGAAACTGCCAAGAGGCATACTGTCCCAAGGGACATCCGTCAGATAGCCGCCCTCTCCGGTAACGTAGGTTCCAGTGAAGCTGTTGTCAATGCCAGTAATTTTGATAACCGCTCCGGCGAGGCCCTTGGTGGGATCGTCTGCATCCACTTTTCGGATGCTGCCCTCGCCGGTGATAACAGGGGTGTCTTTGAAAACAACGGTCACGGTGTTGTTGCCATTACCCGGCAGGGCAACATATTCCGGTCCCGCATTGTCGATCTCGTAGCCCTCCGGGGCATCTACCTCCGTGACGGCATAGGTTCCGGCGGTTAAATTCTCCAAGGTATATGTACCATCCGCGCCGGTTGTAACATCTCTGGAAACGGAACCGCTCTGCGATTCGATATGGAAACGCGCTCCCGGCAACCCTTTGTTGGGGTTGGTTGCATCAACCTTTTTCACGATTAGCGCGTATTCCTCTTGGGTTATAGCAGTCACGTCCAACTCACCCAAAATGACGGTCTGGACGGTGCTGGCAGGGTGGTAGCTGGAGCCTGCGCCGGTAAAGTCATATTCATATACCTTGCACTCTCCCCATACGCCCTGCTGACCCAGGTCAAAAATATACTGAATTTCTTCCCGGAACGTCTTGCCATCGTGGTCCTGGTCGATGCTGGTGTAATTCTTGTGTTCCAAGGAATTGTAGACACACATCAATTCCTCCGCACAGGCCGTCACAGGATCGCTAAGGCTACCTTCTTTATACCGCCATATAACCGCCTGCGCCCAAGCGTTCATGTGCCAAGTATAATTGGTATCCCACACCTTATTTTCGCCCATGGCCTTTGCGGCATCGGTAAAGGTTCCCGTGGAGTGGGAATAATAATAGGCCATAACCAGAGAAACGGTAGGATCATTGATTTCCGTCCGATTGCTCCAAGTCTGGCCGATTAGGGATTTTCCCATGCCGCCGCCTTTAACGCCGCAAAAGCCAACCGTGGTCTTGCCGCCGTCTGCAAAGTACATCTGATGGAGTTTGCACACTCCCAAGGCAGCCGATTCATAGGAAACTTCCGATGCGCCGAAGTCATCCAATTTAATGGTGTCACTCGCCGCCGATGCGGTCGCGGGGAATAGGCCAACCATGCAGAGCAGGGCCAGCAGCAAGGCCGTTACCCTGCTATAAAAGTGATTTCGATGTTTTTTCATTCGCTACTCCTTTTCGTCATGTTATTTTTCCATAGAACAAGCCCCTCCAGCGGCAGGCTGAAAGGGCTTGAAATTGGACAGGACTGATATGAAGTTTTGCCTAAAATGGAAATGCGTCTCACGCTGAGACGCATTTCCAAGGGATGATATTTGCTGTGTTTACTCGTAGGGGTTATGCCCGTTGGGATTACCGGCAAACATGAAGCAGGTCGCTTTTCCATTGTCCACCGTAACGCCGATGCCGATACAGTCATACCGCTCGGCAATCATCGTCTGAAAGTGGCCCGGAGAATTGATCCAGTTGTTGACTGCCTGCTCTGCAATCCCGGATGTCTCCGAAAAGGTGAACATTGTAAAGTTTGAGCCGAACCCGTGGGGATAACCATAAGATAACCCGGTCTCACACTCATACTGGTTTTCATGCCCGGTAAAGCCTTGAGCGGAACAATCCTGCGCGGCGTTCATCAGTGCATCGTTGATTGCCAACTCCCCCACGCCGTTGGCCTTTCGGGTCTGGTTGATAAGCCGGATCATTTCCTGCCGGATTTCCAGATTAGCGGACAGGTCAATCTCTTTCGGCTGGACGGGGCTGGCTTGCGGGGCAGCGGTCACGGTAACGGTCACATTGCCTGTCCGTCCATCTGGGGCGGTGACGGTGATCTGCGTTGTGCCGGGACTTTTTGCTATTACCACCCAGAAACCTACAACCTGCTCAACATCTGCAACGGAGGAATTGCTGGAAACTGCGGTGCAGGTTATATCTTGTGGAGAAATGATAAGTCCGCTCCTATCCCCCGTTGCCAGAGTGTTGCCCTTATAGCATACAACACGGATCTCGCTGTCCGTGATAGAGGGGGCCTTGGGTGGTTCGCCGGTATAAGGAGAAGTGCTGTTGATTTGTACCGCGCCGTCCCAATAGACGTTAAATCCGACAGCCTTTCCCACGTCCCGCAGCTTCAGGTAGTTTGCACCGTTGATGGAGTATGCTTCCAGTTCCATGCGCTGACCGTCAATATAGATGGTGTTCGTGCTTCGCTCCGCGATCACGCCAGCGGCATAGGCAACGCTTCCTCCGAACAGCACCGCGCCGGTAAGCATCCCTGCGACAAAGTAACGTGTACGCTTCATGTTTCTATCCTCCTCAATAATTTTTTTGTGTGGTTCCTACTATTATTATACTATATGGGGAGGATTTTGTCCAAAAATAGGCGCTACATTTCAACGCCCCGGATGCACCAGCGGTATTCTCTCTCATCCCGGACACAGGTGAAAAGAGTAATGCAGTTGTCGCTCGTAGCCTCCAGCATGGAGTTGTCTGTCTCGTCAACCTTCATCACGCTGGTAACGGAATATGTTCGAGTCCCCTCCTTGGTTGTCAAGGTGATCTGATTTCCATTTTCCAACGTATGAATTTTTCCGAAAATCGCGTTAGTTCCGCGGTTGTGGGCCGCGAGAGCGACATTGCCATCCCATATGCTGCTGCTGGTAAAATGGCCTACGCCCTGCTTCAACGCGGCGCTGTCCGTCCCCTGTACGATTTTCGCTGTCAAGCCGATTGCCGGGATTTCCAGCGTTCCGAGACTGCCATCGCTGAAATAAAAATCGGAGGTTACGTCTGTAAAGGCGGTAACAGGTGCGCCAGAGGTTGCATAGCTGGCAGTTGGGTAGGCATCTGCGGATGTGTCAACTGCGCCGGGGAAAACTGCCGCACCACTCATGCCGCCCGTCACAGTGAGGGTGTAACCTTTGCTTAGGGGACCATCTGCCGCGAGGTTCGGTGTCAGAAACTCTCCGGAATTGGGCAGATAGCTGGTGGGCGTTCCAAAACCGGGCGGGATCAATGCGCTGTTCTTACTTTTGTCCACGTTGGGATCTTCCCATTCGTAGATGGTTTCATCGCTGGTAGGTGTACCAAAATCCCCGGTAGGCGGGTTGTCAAAGGTGTACTCCAATGCCGAGGCGGGCATGGATAGCGCCGCCAGCACAAGGCAGACGGCCAGCATGGTGGAAAGATACTTCTTCATTTACACGTACCCCCGTTTCTTATCACGAATATACTTGTAGCCCCGCCAGCCACCATAGCCAATGAGGGCAAGGGCAGCGAGACCTGCCAGGACTGTGACTACGATTTTCCCCGCGACACTCCCGCCGCTGTCCGGGGTCTGTTCCGTGGGCTGGGCCTCCTGCTCGTCGCCGCCCTCCGGGGCGGGGTCAGGCTCCGGTTCAAAATGCGTCTCACGCTGAGACGTATTTTCAGAGGAGAAAATGGCGGTGTAGATCACGGTGTCGCTACTGGTCTTGGTAATTTCGCCGCTGTACTCTACTGCAACGGTGTACCCCGTAACGCTACGTCCGCTGGCAGTGCCAGTGTACTGCACGACAGCGTTGTAAAAGTCGCCAGCCTCCTGCCAGTCCACGTTAACCAGCGTCAGTGTCCGCCCGCTGTCGGTGATGGTCTTGGGGAGCAGCGAGGCATCGGCATCCGACAGATTCGGGTATGTGCGGGTTGCGGATACTGTCCAGCTGCTGTTTTTGTAGCCAGCGGCCTCTACGGTAATCTTGGTATAGTCAGGCTTCAAAATACCTGTATAGCCGTCCTCCGTAGTGATCTCGCGTTCCGGCTCCAGCATTTTAATGATCTCGCCCATATCCTTCGTTCCGCTATCCAGCGTTACGACTTCAATATAGTCCTGAGTCTCCGTCTCGCTCAGATCCTTCTTCAGCACGTCCAGCAGCGTATAGTGACGGCCCTCCCGGTCAAAGTCTTCAGTGGGGATGGCGGCGGGATCGTCGCGGGTGGAGAGGATATATACCTTTTCCAGCCGGATCACTCCGTTTTCCTCGCTGGTGCGTACCTCTGCGGGATAGAGAGCGGCAGGCGGCGCTCCCTGTGTCGGTTCCGCGCTTTCCGTCCCCGCTGCCAGCGCCGTGCCAGACAGGGCGGCGAGGAGCAGCAGAAGCGTGGCGGCGAAAGAAAATAACTTGTGGTGTTTCTTCATGCAAAAACCTCCAGTTTTTAATGTGGGTGTTCGCGTACATAGGCGGCGATCCGACTGCTCCCGCTGCCTAAATGAGTATCCAGAATTTTGTCCCCCGGCTTGGCGAAACGTTCAAATATCCAGGCATAGAGGGCAATGGGCTTCTGCGTGGGATGGATGCGGCCCGGTTGAAACGGTGACAACGCGATCCGCCTGCATGGCAGGTCAAAATTCGTCCATGCCAACTCAAATGAGGCAAAGGAAATGTCGGGGGAATACTTCTTGTCCCAGCACAGCCAACAATGGCTGTCGGCAGCAGGGAGCATACTGATGAAGTGGTTAGCTCCCCAGATAATCTGATGCCTGGACACGCGCCGCAGTTCCCTAAAATACTCCGGGGGAGGCGGTTTCGCGTCCCAGAATACCTGCTTGTGCTTGCGGGGCCTGCCCTTGCGCCGCCCCATATCACCCCGGATATTGAGGCCGTATGGGGGATCGACAACTGCAAAGTCAAAGGAATTGTCAGGCATTTCCCACAGGGCAATTTCGCAGTCCATGTGATAAACGATATTGATGACGCTCTTTCCTCCTTTCTTGTTTTGGATATAACAAATGCGTCTCATGGTGAGACGCATTTTGGGTGGATTCTGGGCGTATATGCGCCCAGCCGTACCCTCGATGACCGCCGTGCCATCCGGGAAACGCTTGCGTCTCCCATAGTAGACAAAACCGGCGCAAGCCGGTTTTGTGGGTATGCCCCCCTTGACTACCAGAGTACCGGCGGCCTTTGACTGTCAAGGCCCGCGCCGCCTCCAGGCGGCGCGGCTTGTCTTGGCCTTGATTGGCAAAGGGCGGCGGTGTATAATCCGCCTGTCTGGGGGCATACCCCGGATAACGCCGCTTGATTACCGCCTGCCGTATTGCCTGGGATTATTGCCTCGGCTGGCATTATGCTCCTGCTGGCGAGGCTGGATGCTCCGCTCCACGGTGTCGCCCATGTTCCGGGCGGTTTTCCGCATTAAATCCAGCGATTTCCCACGATCATCCGATTCGTAGAGGTTGTAAAACTGCTCTACCTTGCCGGTATCAGGCATCGGGCAATCCACTCCAAAACGGTGGCACACCATGAAGCCCACACTTTCCGCTGTCAGCTGGAAAGATTCGCGGTCATAGTCCCGATTCATACCCCGGTCATGGATACGGGCATAGCTGATTTCGGTGGCAAGGGCAACAAATACTTCCTCGGTACTGTACCCAGTATTGATTTCAAGGACGCAATCCCGCTCGCTGTAACGCACGGGTGTTTTCAACTCGGTGTTTTCCACAAAACCCACCGGCGCAGTATCCAGCAGGGCGGCGAAAGCCGTTTCCATCCGCCGCCCCTCGGTCAGCGGGGCAGGTTCCTTCATGGGCTTACCTGCGGTTTGCGATATGTCATAGTAGCTACCCATAAGATAGCCCCGGAAGTTCTTGTTGCGGGGCGGTACGAAAACCTTCGCCCCTCTCTGCATTTCCTCATCCATGACATACCGGCCTTGGTTATGCCAGAAATCAATCGTGCCAATCTTGGTGGGGGTGCTTAGCTGTGACATGGCGAGGGCAACATTTCCGGCGCTCAAGCCGATGTTGTCCGCCTGCAGCACAAGGTATTGCGCGTACAGGCTGGGATTCGTTGTAACAGCAATGAGGGAGTCATCCCGCATGGTGGAAAGCTGATCCCTCTCGGCCCTGCGGCCCTCGGCGCGCTGCTGATTACTTTCGCTCTTGCTTCTAAGAATTTCGCTCAAACTCGGCATACTATCACCTTGCCTTTCTTTTTGGTTTTTCCGGTGCAACGCGAGACTGTGCCGCCAGCCTCTGCAACTGATCCAGTTTCTTCTTGGTAGGGGAGTCCTGCTCAACAGCCCCCGCAGTCATCTGAGACGGTTTCGAGCCACTCCCGCGCTCTGGCGAGGATTTCTCTTGTGGAGCGCGGGACTTCGCTTTTTTTTGCGTGTCCTCCTCCCGTGCCTTTTGAGGAATGGGATAGCCCATCTGCTCCATGACGGCGTTCAACTGGGCGGCATAGTTCTGATTGGAAACAACATTGAGGATTCCACTGTTGTTTCCCTTCTTCTGCGCGATAAAATAGAGGACTCCGAAATCCTTGGCCAGCTTCTGAAATTTACCTTTGTCCTCAACCTTGATGGGGATCACCACGGCGGGGGCCGGGTCACGGGCCAGCCGCTTGGCCGTGGTCTGGCCCACTACCTTCATATCCTGCTTGGCAATCGCCAAAAGCAGGGCGGCGACATTCTTCATACCCTCAAGGGCCAGCTTCGCCGCCGCCTCGGTTGCCTGTATACTTTCCCGGACTACAACATCGGCAGCTTCAGCACTTACATCCATTTACCTTTTGACTCCTTTCTTGCTTGCTCGTCCGTTCGATCCCGGACGGCCTCATGGATACGCCGTTCCTGTTGCCGCGCAAGTTGCTCCTGATCTCTGATTTTCGGAATATCTTCCGTAATGTTCCGGCAGATCGTCAACTCGCGGCGGGTGGAGCGGAGTTTACCATTGATACTTTCCAACTCGGCCTCCACATCCTTACCCTCGCACCGCTCACCGTACAATTCCCTGCGATAGTCAACCAGCAGGTCAATCTGGCCTTGCAGGGCATCG
>CAJTYO010000066.1 GCA_910584045.1 uncultured Oscillospiraceae bacterium
GTGGTAGGAACCGCTCTTGCTGCACCAGCCGCCGTTTTGATAGGCCCACTCCGCCATCTCAACGGGGTCTACGATGTCGTCTGTCAGGGAGGACACCACAATGGACATGGAGGTGGGACCGCAACCGTAGCCGCCAATGTTGTCTGTGCCGTAGGGTTTGTTGGCCCAGCGTTCGTCCAGCTGATTGAAATAGACCACCTCCGTGGCGCCGTCTGTAAAGCGGACATTCCCCAGGGAAACAATCGTAGTTCCACCATACTCAGTGTACTGGAACATCCCATCGCCCAGGAACAGGCTGAGGTTCTGGGCATAGTCTCCAGCCAGTGACTTCTGGTCATCAGTCAGGTGGAACACCGTATCGGCAAAGTAGCCCTCTCCATTGTAAACGAGGGTGTAGATGTACCAGGTTTCCTCCTTTGTCTCCACCACGTCCTCTGTATCCGGGTCATCGTCCTCCACCGTCCGGGTCTCACTGGTGCGGGTATAAGAATAGAGGCTGCTTTTGCCCTGTCGAAGAACGGCCTGCATATCCGCCAGAGAGATGGTGTCCCAGGTATCTCCCTTGGCTGCGCAGTATTGGGCGATAAAGGAGTTGACGTTGCTGCTCATGTCGGCGGCATAGGGGTTAATGACCTCGTAGTTGTCGCCGCTAGTGGTGGCAAAGTCCTGGGCAATCCGGGCCTCCGCATCGGTGATGCCCTCACCCAGCACCTGATTGACGGCAAAGGCGATGTCATTGGTGTTCTGAACGATAGCGGTGTACTGCTCGGCTTCACTGCCATAGAAATACGCTAAATCCAGCGACATTTTGACAGCCTCCTTTTCTTTGCGGTGAAATACAAAAGCGCCCTGGCCGCTATCGTCAACGGCCAGGGCGCTACGCTCCGTGAATTAAAAATGAACCCTACCACCAGTGGAAAGTAATCGGTAGCAGGTAAAATAGAGTTAGAAATCGCTTATTTTAATTACAAAGTTTTCACAAAGTTTATCAATATGTACTTTACAAAAAGTGTCCATTGTGATATAAAAATTGTGAATTTGTACCACGATGGAGGTGCCTGAGATGAAAGACACAGAACAAATCGTGATTTACTCTCGAAAATCTAAGTTTACAGGCAAAGGAGAAAGTATTGAAAACCAAATAGAAATGTGCAAACAGTATATACGGCTGCATTTTGGAGAAAAAGCTGCCAACAGCGTTCTGGTGTACGAAGATGAAGGCTTTTCTGGAGGCAACCTGGAACGCCCACAGTTCAAAAAGATGATGGCAGAGGCTAAAGAAAAGAAATTCCATGCTATTGTTGTCTATCGGCTTGACCGAATCAGCCGTAATATTGGGGACTTTGCGAAGCTGATCGAAAAGCTGAATGGTATGAAAATTGACTTTATCTCCATAAAGGAACAGTTTGATACATCTTCTCCCATGGGACGGGCCATGATGTATATTTCCTCCGTTTTCTCTCAGTTGGAACGTGAAACCATTGCAGAACGAATCCGTGACAATATGCACGAATTATCAAAAACGGGACGTTGGCTGGGTGGCGTTCCGCCTACTGGCTATCAGTCCGAAAGTGTGTCCAGCATAACGATTGATGGAAAGGCCAAAAAAGCCTGTAAATTGAAATCTATCCCAGAAGAAATCAGTCTTGTTAAGCTAATTTACGATAAATTTCTTGAAACAGGCTCTTTGACCAAAACCGATACATATTTACTTCAAAATGGATACACCACAAAAAACGGAAACCAGTTTACCCGTTTTGCAATTAAAGGCATTCTTACAAATCCTGTTTACATGATTGCCGATGAATTTGCCTACACTTATCTGAAGGAAAAAAATGTTGACTTATTCTCAGATGAAAATGAATTTGATGGTGTTCATGGTATCATGGCTTATAACCGCACTTTGCAGCAACCCGGAAAAGCGAACCAAATCAAGCCAATGGAGGAATGGATTGTATCGGTAGGAAAGCACGAAGGAGCAATCGAAGGAGCCACATGGGTAAAGGTGCAGAATCTTCTGGATCGGAATAAGTCTAAAGGCTACAAAAAGCCACGCAGTAATGTGGCGCTGCTTTCTGGTTTACTGGTTTGCGGCAACTGCCGCGACTATATGCGGCCAAAGGTTTCTCAGCGGACAAACACAAAGGGAGACTTGATTTACACCTACCTGTGCTCCACAAAAGAGCGCAGCAGAAGCCATAACTGCAACATGAAAAATTGTAACGGTAATATTTTGGATGCGGACGTTATCGAGCAGTTGAAATCGCTCAGTGAGGACCATTCGGACTTTTTCCAGCAGATTGAGCGCAGTAAACGTGTCCTAATGGGTGACAGGCAAGAATATGATAATGAAATTGCCCAGCTTAAAAGCAACCTTACTGAAAACGACGATGAAATCAAAGGATTGGTTTCTGCATTGGGTAAGGCGGCCGGTACTTCTGCGGAGTCCTACATTATGGAGCAAATTGATGAACTGCATAATAAAGGTGAATCTCTAAGACGGCGATTGGCAGAATTGGAAGAGTTGATCTCCAGCAGTACCTGGTCAGAAATAGAATTTGATCTTTTGGCTCAGATGCTGGCTACGTTCAAAAGCACAGTTGACCAAATGACCGTTGAACAGAAGCGGGCAGCAATCCGCACGATTGTAAAACAAGTTATCTGGGATGGGAAGAATGCGCACCTTGTTCTGTTTGGGTCAAACTATAAGTATGAATTTCCGGAAAAACCCATTGGAATCGGTGATAAAATAGCGAATAATGTTGAAAAAGAAAATTTTGATGAGGCGGCCGAAAGGGGAGATGTGGAGCCGTTAGGAGAGTATAGCATTCTCAATGCACCTGGCAGAATAAGTAGCAAGCCTAACATTTTTTTCTGGTTTATAACTGGAAATTCCCTTGATTAGTCCGATAGTCCCGATGGAAATAAGATCATCTTGGTCAACGCTTTGGGTGTAATATTTCTTAAACGGATACCCAGAAAGGAAGATTTTTCCCGCTGGAAAGCGACCTCCCACATTCCGCCGAATTTCAGATGAATGTCAAGATAGATATTCTCTTTGGTGCTCTCTTTCTTGACTACAATATGGTCAAGGATCGTTGTAACCAGAGAAGAATCTATGCCGTTGCTAAAGGACAACGCCTGTTCAACAGCGGATTTAATTTCGGAAAGCCGCGTTTTGGAGCATCTGCTTTTTTCCTCCTCTGCTTGCAATATTTGCATCTGGCTTTCCAAGCTCTTGATCTGTTCATTAAAGCTATCGTTGCGGCGTTTGAATTCCTCAACAGTTATCGCTCCGGCAATGCTCAATTCCAGCAGCCGGTCTTTTTTAGCGGATAAATCATCTACTTCAGCTTCCAGCCGCTGTGTATCCCTGGCATAGTCATGTTCATCCGGAACGGCCTGGATGACTTTCACTACCGCGTCCACGATTGCCTGTTTGTTTTTTGCAAGCTGATTAAATATCTGCGCCATAATCTGATCCAATTCTGTTGTTCGCAGCTGCGGCGCTGAGCAGGCTGACTTACCCCTTGCATGGTAAATTTTGCACTGCCAGACCTCTTTTTCTCCAGAATTGCTCTTGATTGTGTGGCGATGGAAGCTGGTTCCATGCTCTTCACAGATGATTTTACCGCTGTAGGGGTAACGATTGTGGAATTCTGCCCTGCTTTGATGGGCACGAGCCTGTTCGCTGCGGCGCTTGTAAAGAGCATTGGCCCGATCCCATAGCTCTTCAGATACGATGGCAGGGATGGATGGGTCAGGGTACATCACCCACTCCTCCTTGTCCAGAAATATCTTCCGTTTGCTGCGGTAGTCCACAGTCTGGGACTTGTTGGCGCAGTACCAGCCTTTATACTTGGGGTTGCAAAGGATATGCCTGATCGTCAGCACATTGAACTCATTACCCTTTCGGCTGGTGAACCCCTCGTCATACAACACTTGAGAGATTCGCCGGACGCCCAGCTGCTGGTTGGCATAGAGGTCGAAGATCCGTCGTACCGCCTGGGCTTCTGTTTCGTTGATGGTCAGCACACAATCTTTCTTGTCGTAGCCCCACAATTTGTCATTTCCCAGCACATGGCCGTTTTTAATGGCTTGCCGAAAGCCGAATTTCAACCGTTCAGATAATTTCCGCACTTCGTCTTGGGCAACTCCGGCCATGACCACCAGCCGGAACTCACTGTCACTTTCCAAGGTGTTAATATTATCATTCTGAAAGAACACACCCACATCATGCTCCAGAAGCTCCTGGGTGTACTGGATGCTGTCCAGAGTAGAACGTGAAAAGCGGGATATTTCTTTCGTGATGATGAAGTCAAAGCGTCCCGCTTTGGCATCTGCAATCATCCGATTGAAACTATCCCGCTTTTTTGTGCTTGTCCCGGAAATGCCCTCGTCGATATATCCGGAACAGTATGTCCAGTTTGGCTTGCTTTGGATAAATTCGGTGTAATACTGCACCTGGTTCTCCAGGCTATTGAGCTGCTCATCCTTGTCCGTAGAAACTCTGGCGTAAAAGGTCACCCGGAGGGGAAGATCATAAATGGACTTCCCCATCCGCATCTCAGTTCGTATCCGGTGTACATTCATGCTCGTCTGCCTCCTCTGTCAAGCACACAGGATACCGGAAGAAGTCCGGAAAGTCTATTGAAGAATATACCAAATCTAACGCCCTGGAATAGGTAGTTTTCGATATAAGTCCAGCGGATAAAATGCGTCCCAGCAGGACGCTTACCAGATCTCGCTGTGGGCTATCCATGTTGCATCACCTCGGTTCACTATATGAAATCCTTATATGATAAATGCCGATTGGGCAAACCCAACCGGCATTTACGATACATCGTAGTCAGAGGAACATCTTCAAATCAATCAACGCAGCTGGCCGCATCCAGCTACCACGCGCCCTCCTTCAAATCCATAACCCTGCCGATCGGACGTGAAACAGAAATGTTGCTTGACGTGCAGCACGGCAGGATGCTATAGTGGCCTTGATAGTGTTTTTCTCTAAGATGCCGCGCGAGAAATAATGAGGTAAAGTGTTATGAAAATTTTAACCCTGGGCTCGTTGAATTTTGATTTCGTATACAGTGTCCCTCATGTGAATCTGGAGGGCGAGACCATCTCAGCCCGCAGCCTGGAACAGAAGCACGGAGGCAAGGGGCTGAACCAGGCTGTCGCCCTGGCGCGGGCGGGCGCGGAGGTCTTTATGGCCGGATGCGTGGGCGAGGACGGCGGCGAGCTGGTGGAGACATTGCGCCGGTCCGGCGTGAATTCGGAGTGCGTCCGTGTTGTGGAGGGCCGCAGCGGTCACGCCGTTATCCAGCTGACGGACTCTGGGGCCAACGCCATTGTAATATACGGAGGAACCAACCAAATGGTTTCACCGGAGATGATCGACGAGACCCTGGCGCGTTTCATGCCTGGCGATTACATCCTCCTGCAGAATGAGATTTCCTGTGTGGCATATGCCATACGCGCCGCGAAGGAGAGAGGAATGCTGGTGGCCTTCAATCCCTCCCCTGTCTCCGAGGAGCTGAAGGGGTATCCGCTGGAGCTTGCGGACGTGCTGATTCTGAATGAACTGGAGGGACAGGCCCTGGCCGGCACGCCGGACGGGGCAGAGGCAGGCGCGGTACTGAGCGCTCTGGTTAAACGCTTCCCCAAGGCCTCCATCGTCCTTACGCTGGGTGCGGATGGCGCGATGTACCGCGACGGAGCCTGTGAGCTGTCGTGCCCCGCCCGGCGGGTAGCCGTTGTGGATACCACCGGAGCGGGCGACACCTTCTGCGGTTATTTCCTGGCATGTATCATGGAGGGCAGGGCTCCTGCCGCTGCACTGAATCTTGCCGCCAGAGCAAGTGCTCTCGCCGTGGGCAGGAAGGGCGCGGCCGCCAGCATCCCCACCCGCAGCGAGGTAGAGAGCGCAGTCCTCTGATTGCGTCTGTCTTCCGGACTTATATAGTCGAAGCACTCGAAAACCGGTAAAGTTCGGTGAGGAAACTGTGACGCGGGCTGCGTTGTCTTCTTTGACGGGCGGCAGCCTGTCTGCGTCCTCCGCCTTGCCGCACCCCAGTTTCTCTCGCCTCCTTTTTACCGATTCTCAAGAGAGTACAGAGACCTTACGGCAGATTGTCTGTGTACCTTCTGCCGTACAGGTCTTTTTTGATTGGGCGAAAGAAGCGTTAAAGTGCCCAAATTAGACCTTGCCAACGAGGGGCTGTTTTAGTATAATGATGGTATAAAACTTCTGGGAAATGGCGGTGCTGTGAAATGTCAATTAAAGACAAGATCAAGTCTCTCCTGTTTTCCCCGGCATTGAAGGAAGAAGACAAGGAGGAGACCCGTAACCATACCGCAGGGGCTGGACACGCGGCAGACGAGCCGTCGGAATCCCTGGGCGTCGGCGTGGACGAGTCGCTGCTGGAACTGCCCCAGGAACATCCGATGTATCAGCTATATAATCTTCAGCGGCGGTCTGCCGGCTATCTGCCTACGCCCCGCATTTGTATGGATGAGGACGGCGTGCTCCCGGCAGATATGATTCAGCGGGAGAAAATCCGGCTGCGGACTGTGTTAAATAAGGAGTGCAGCCTGCGTCTGAAAGAAGCTAGGGGAAAGAAGAGCGCCCCCAAGGACAAGGACGCCAGTCGGAGCAAGGATGGCGGAAAGCCCGAGGAGAAGGCGGAGGGCAAGCACAAGAAAAAGGAAGCCGAGCCGGTCATACTGGACGCCCGCCCCTTCTTTTTCCTCTCCGCAGATAAACTGTACGCATGGCTGTTCGTGTTCCCGCCGGTGGGAGGCGGGGCAGATCTTTCCCGAGATATGATCTATCAGGCTCTGGTGGAGCGGGAAATTGCCTTCGGCGTGGATACGCGTCTGGCGGACCGGCTGGCCCATGGGGACCGGCGGTACTTCACTTTGTACCTCATTGCAAAAGGAAAGCCCGCCTTTGACGGGAAAAACGGCAACATTGTAGACAACTTCCCCCGTGTGATTGAACGGGTTTTGGAGGTGAACGAATATGACCAGGTGGATTATACGGCCCTGAATCTTATTCGGAACGTAAAGCAGGGGGAGGAGATCTGCCGGCTTATCCGTCCCACCGAGGGCGAACCGGGCCGGACGGTGCTGGATCAGGAGCTCCCCGCCAAGAGCGGCAAATCAGTGCCCCTGCCGAAGGGCCGGAATACGGAGATCAGCGAGGATGGAATCTCCCTGCTGGCCTCGATCGCAGGCCACGTGGAGTACACCGGCCGCAGCTTCCAGGTCAAGCCGGTGCTGGATGTGCCGGGGAATGTGGACTTCTCCACCGGGAATATCAATTTCCTGGGGGACGTCAACATCAAGGGCGATGTGCTTAGCGGCTTTACTGTCCGCGCCATGGGGAATATCCAGGTGGGCGGCGCAGTGGAGGCCGGCAGTACCGTGGAGGCCGGAGGCGACCTCGTTGTGGTAAAGGGGATCCTGGGCGACGGCAGCACGGTGGTGCGCTCCCATCGGAGCATTTTCTCCAAATACATTGAGAACTCCACCATCTACGTCCGGGAAAACCTACAGACCGACTGTATTATCAACGGCAGCATTTACTGTGATGGAGAGGTGCAGGTCCGTTCCGGGCGGGGAAGCATTATGGGCGGCCGCATCTGGGCCGCTAAGAAGATTACCGCCCGCGCCATCGGCGCTCCCTCGGAGTGCCGGACGGCCATTACCCTGGGCGGCCTGCCCTGTACAAATTTCGAGCGAGAGGTGGTGCAAAAAGAGCTGCGGGAGCTGGAGCAGGAGCTGGAAAAAATGGAATGCCAGCTGGACAGCCCCGTGAAGTCCAGCCTGCTGAGCAAGCTGCGGATTAAATTATCAACAGCGGAGCTGAAGCTCAAGCAGCTGGAGGACGAATTGATGGACATTAAGATCGAGCTGCAGGAGAAGGAGGACGGGCGGCTGGAGTGCAGCGTAGCCTATCCAGGTACTGAGATCAGTATCGGAGAGGAAACCCTCCGCCTGCGGCGCGAGGCGCGGCAGTGTGTGGCCAAGATGGTGAACGGAGAGATTGTAGTGACATAATCCCCTCATGCTGCGGGGTGAGGAATACAGGTTTTAGAGAGAAGGCGGGATATGAATACAAACATACCGCGGGAGCGGTTGATGGAGATTTTTGATCAGGTGGTTCGTGAGATCACCCAACGTGAGGCCGGCATCTGTCTGGCTCCGGGAAACACAGAGCCGGACGGGGAGCTTTTTACGGTATACACCGTCTTTGAGCGGGGGTTCCACACATGTCTGTCCCTGTGCGCGGAGGCATCCATGTTTGTCCGCCTGACCCAGGGGATGATGCAGAAGGAGGACGTTACCCGGCGGGATGTGGAGGACTTTGCAAAGGAATATTTTAACGTACTGTGCGGACACATTGTTTCCCAGCTGTTTCGGGAAACCCGGGTTCCGGCCAGATTCAGCCCTCCGTCCTTCCAGCAGGGGTGGTATGCGCCGGAGGACTATTTGCGGCACATTGTCCTCACCTATGCCAGCGATGGGAACGAACATGCACAGCTGATTCACCACGCTCCCTCCGGGGAATGCGCGGGACAATAATCATATGAATCGACAGAAAGAAGGAGACGCTTTATGAAAAAACGGCTCATGGTTGTAGACGACTCCCGCGTGATGGAGTACCAGATTTGCAAAATGTTGGAGGGCACAGATTTTGAGGTGGCCGCCTACTGCGAGAACGGTGAAGAGGCCATTACCCGCTATGAGGAGGTCAAGCCGGATATTGTCACCATGGACATCATCATGCCCGGCATAGACGGACTGGAGGCCGCCCAGGTCATCGCGGAGGCCCACCCGGAGGCCCGCATTATCATGGTCTCTTCCCTGGCCTATGAGGATACAATCAATGAGGCTGAATCCATCGGCGCAAAGCTGTTTCTCTATAAGCCCATTGAGCGGGAAGAATTGATCGCAGCCCTGGAGCAGGCAATGCTGTAGAAAATAATCGCCCGCGTACCGCTGATCTCTCGGCGGTACGCGGGTTTCTTCTGGAGAGGAACCGGAGGAAGAGCTCCGCTCAGGTCAAATATTCCTCCAGACATATGCCCTGCTCATGGATTTCTGCCGCCGCCGCCCGGCCAACATAGCGGTAGTGCCAGGGCTCGTAGATAATCCCGGTGAGCTCGCTCTTTTCACTGGGATAACGCAGAATGAAACCGTATTCCCAGCTGTGCGCCATCAGCCATTTCTGTACGGCGGTGTCCTCCTGGCTCTCGTCCAGATTCTGGTTGTCTATGTCCACGACGTCCACTGCCAGTCCCAGCTGGTGCTCGCTGGTTCCGGGAGCGGCGACCTCTCTGGCCGCCTCTGTCTCCGCCGCTTCCCGGGAATACCCGCAGGATATGAGCCGCTCCACCTTGTTTTGAAGGAGCTGCTCCTGCTTCTCATAGCTGCGGTAGGCCGAGCAGACCACCGGCGTCAGGCCAGCCGTGCGGCAGGCGGCCAGCATATCCTGGAGGTCCTGGTAACAGCGCACGTCCACCTCCAGGCCATTCGTCAGCGCCTTTGATACAAAGGTGTAATCCTGGGGCAGAGGATTCCAGCGATTCGTCAAGGTCAGATTCCAGGCGCTTTTATCGAGGACATCCGCTTCCGGAGAGCTGTCCGGCTCCGCAGGAAGGACCTGCCTCGGCTGAGCCGCCGCCAGAGGACTGGCGGTCACGGACTGGAATGGGTCGTCCATCTCCGGGGAATTTATCCCCTCCGGCGGCAGCGCGAATGCCATGATAAAGGAAAAGACCGCTAGAAAAAACGCATATACGGGAAGCCGGTTTCTAAAGCGGCGGATGCGCCTGCGCCAAGTTCTTTTGTACATACGAAGCACCTCTCTATGACAGGGATAGTTCCATCATAGAGAGGCGCTTCATTAAACCCCTATCCGTCCGGCATCTGTCTGGCATCGGAAATCTTACGAATCGTAGGCGGCATTGGCTGGAGGAGGAGAAATATAGGGATTCAATGTGGTGAAGCCGTCCGAAAAATAGATATACAGATCCAGCTCATACACTGTCTTCTCCCCGTCCGCCGCCCCCAGGGGGAAGATCAGCGCAAACCTCGCGGTGTAATCGAACAACATCTCATTGCCGATCTGGACCTCCGTGCCGTAATAGTCCTCCAGGAACGCCCGCCAGTTTTCCGCGCTGGCATAAATGGATTCGCCGCTGCCCTTATGGATGTCGTATTTCGCAGAAGGAGCCGAGATCATGAACGCCTTCCCGGTGGCGTCGTCCATCCAGACGTAAAGCGTCTCCCCCCTTTCCGGCAGGTCCCACTCCATGGTCCAGGTTGGAATGGACACGCTCCCGTCATTGGCGTGCAGCGTCTGGGGCCAGATTTGGGGCATGGACGAAACCGTCTCGTCCAGCAGCCCGAACTGAAGCAGCTGCTTCATGAGCTCCTCGGCCGCAGTCAGGGCCTCCACCCGGGTCATGCGGGTATCCTTCCTCGACTCCGCGATCTCCTCTATATAATAGTCCGAACCGGATATCAGCTTCAGCGTCCGGCCCAGGTCCGACTCCTGCCGGAGGGTCAGGCTGAAGGAGTCGAAGGAGCGAACCTCCGGGTCCGACTGATAGGCGTCCTGCGCCCAGGATGCGGCGAAGGGCATGGCCGCCCCCGCCGCCATCAACAGCAGCGTGGTGAGCGCCATCAGCACTTTTTTCATCCGCTTCACGGCCTTCCTCCTCTCAGCTCCACGGTAACACAGGTTCCCCGGGGGATATCGGCGCGGTTGGCGAAGCGGATAGACCCGTTGTGAAGGGCCGCGATCTCCTGACACAGCGCCAGGCCCAGGCCGAAGCCCCCCTGCTTCCGGGACCGGGCCTTGTCCACCCGGTAGAAAGCCTCCGTCAGGTGCTCCAGAGCCTCCTCCGGGATGCCCCGCCCGTTGTCCAGTACCCGGATACGGCACCCGTCGGCCAGCATCTCCTGGTGAAACGCCAAGGCGCCTCCGTCTGAAAGGGCCTTCTGGGCGTTGTCCGCCAGGTTCAGCAGCAGCGACCACGTGAGGTCCGGCTCCAGCCGGCATGTTCCCGGCTGGCATGAGCACTCAACGCTGATCCTCCGCACCGCCAGCAGGGGACGCAGCCGGTCCGTGAACTCCTCCACCAGCTCCGCCGGGGACACCTCTGTCAGAGGCAGGCCCTGCTCCTTCACCACCAGCAGCTCCAGCAGCTTCCGGGACAGGTTGGACAGCCTCTTCCCCTCGGAGTAGACGTAATCCAACGCCTCCGCCTGTTCCGCCGGGCTCAGCCGCCCGCCCCGCAGCAGATCTGCGTAGCCGATAAGGCTGGTCATGGGGGTCTTCATCTCGTGGGCAAAGCTGCCCACAAAGCGCTCCTGCCGCTCCACGGCCTGGTGGAGCTCCGAGACGGTCCGCTCCATCCCCTCGGCCATGGCGTTGAAGTCGGCGGACACGGCGGCGATCTCGTCCTCGCTGCGGATGGGGACCCGGCTGGAGAAGTTCCCCGAGGCGATGGCCCGGGAAGCCCGGGACAGCCCCGTCAGCGGCGCGGTCAGCAGCCGAGACATGGTGTAGGACGCAACGGCGCACAGCAGGGCCATCACGCCGAATACCCGCAGATAGGTCTCCTGCTGGCTGCGGCGCATGGCATAGAGGCTGGAGATAGCATGGGCTGTGCGCAGGCAGAGCTTCTCCCCGTTGGTCTCCACCACTGCGGACAGCAGCAGATACCGTTCCCCTGCCGGCCCCTCCGCCAGTCGGATGAGACACGCGTCCGCCTCCGTCGGGTCTTCTCCCCACAGCCCGGCGGGAAAGGGGGCGTCGGTGGCATAGATCGTGCCGCCTTCGGCGGTGAGCAGCAGGGCCGTCCAGGCAGAGCGGTTCTGCTGGCACAGCTGCTCCATGGTCTGGGCAATGGCCTCCTCATCCAGGTAAGGGGTCAGGCCGTTGACGATCCGCAGTGCGCTCCAGGCCATGCGGTAGGAGGAGAAGGCCGCGTCCTTCTCCCGCTCCAGAGAATCCTGGAAAAATCCGGCGATCAGCAGACTGCCCCCCGCCCCGAACAGCACCGCCATCAGCGCCAGCATCCACAGGGTCATCTTCACCCTGAATTTCACGGCTTGACCTCCAGACGGTAGCCCACCCGGTTGACGGCCTGGAGCATGGTCTCCCAGCCCACCTTCTTCCGCAGCCTCTGAACATGGAGATCCACGGCCTTGCTGCCGAAGGGGTAGTCCCCACCCCAGACCCGCTCGTAGATGGTCTCCCGGTACATGGCCCGGCCGGGGTTCCGGGCAAAGAGGAGCAGCAGGTCGTACTCTGTCTTGGTCAGACTGACCTCCTCCTCCCCCCGCCAGACCCGCATGGAGGCGGTGTCGATCTTCAGCCCGCCGGTCTCCAGCACCATATCGCACTTCTTGTACCGGCGCAGCACCACATCGATTCTGGCCAGCAGCTCCACGGTGTCAAAGGGCTTGACGATGTAGTCCTCCGCCCCCAGCCGCAGCCCCTTCACCCGGTCCGCCACCGCCCCCTTGGCGGTGAGGAAGATGACGGGAATCTCCAAAGGGCGGATGTACTCCATCAGCTCAAAACCATCCACCTCCGGCAGCATCACATCCAGCAGGATCAGATCATAGGTATTCTTCTCCAGCAGGTCCGCCGCCTCCGCGCCGTCAAAGGCGCAGGTGCAGCGGAACCCCTCCTTGGTCAGGCTCATGCGGATGAGGCTGGAGATGGGCTTTTCGTCATCAACAATCAAAACGCGGATCACAGGCGGGCACCTCTTTTCTGATGGGTTATCCAAGTGGCTGCAAAGGTATACGGCCCTGTGGCGGTACATATAAACTATATCACACCGGCATCGAAACGGCAACAGGATCACAAAAACCGGGAGGAGGCAGCTCGCCTCCTCCCGATATGCGTTATCAGCTCAGGTGCCAGATGTCCTCGTTGTACTGCCGGATGGTGCGGTCAGAGGAGAAGTAACCGGACTTGGCCACGTTCACCAGCATCTTCCGGGCCCAGGTACGGCGGCCGCCGTACTGGGAGACGGCCTGGTCCTTGACGGCGATATACTCCTCCACGTCCAGCAGGGCCATGAACCAGTCCTTGCCCTTCATATCCCGCCACAGCTCCGCCAGACACAGGGGGTCGCCCACTGCCAGCAGCTGGGGGGATAGCAGGAAGTCCACCAGGGGCTCCACCCCGGGGGCGTGGTAGTAATCCAGCGCCCGGTAGCGCTGGCCGCCCAGATCGTCGTACAGATGGATGACCCGGTCGCTGTGAGCGCCGAAGGTGTAAATGTTCTCCGGTCCCACCAGCTGGGCGATCTCCACATTGGCCCCATCCAGGGTGCCCAGAGTCACAGCGCCGTTGGCCATCAGCTTCATGTTTCCCGTACCGCTGGCCTCCTTGGAGGCCAGGGAAATCTGCTCGGAGATGTCCGCGGCGGGAA
>CAJTYO010000067.1 GCA_910584045.1 uncultured Oscillospiraceae bacterium
CCCCCTCCCGGTTGTTTTTAGCCGGCGTCCGTCCCGCCGCCAAACCGCTCCCGGTCCCGCTGAATCTGCTTGGCGTAGCGCTCCTCCTCCGAGAAGACGCAGCCGCAGTACTTCTGCATATACAGCCCCAGCTCTCGGGCCTTGGCCTGTCCCTGGCGGAAGCCGGGCCGGAAATCCCGGTACAAAAAGTCCACGCCGTACCGCTTCGCCATCTCCTCCCCCGTGCGGCGAATGGCCTCGTGGTTCTGGTAGGGGCTGACCAGCAGGGTGGTGGAGAAGCAGTCGTAGCCGTGCCCGGCGGCGTACCGGGCCGTCTCCTCCAGGCGGCAGGCGTAGCAGTGGGCGCACCGCCCGTCCACGTCCCCCGCCACCGCCTCCACGAAGTCCCGCAGCCCGTAGCAGTCCCGGACGGTCAGGCGCAGATCGATGGAGGCGGCGTAATCGACCAGGGCGTCCCGCCTGGCCCGATACTCCTGATAGGGGTGGATGTTGGGGTTGTACCAAAAGCTGACGGGCTCGAGGCCCTCGCCCCGCAGCGCGTCCACGCAGTAGACGCCGCACGGCGCGCAGCAGGTGTGGAGGAGAAGAGCGGGCATGGGGCAGCATCCTTTCTCACATATCGTCGGCGGGGAGGAGCGGTCTAGCCGCTCCTCCCGCCCAGCAGCGCCGCCGCCGCCAACGTCTCCAGCGTGTCTCCCAGCTGCGTGAAGACGGCGGCCAGTACGGCCAGCTGCTCCGCCGGCAGGCATTCGAACAGGCAGTTCGCCACCGCCGACACAAACAGCGTCAATTTCCGCGGGTCCATCCGCATCCCCTCCCCGCCGCGTAGTCACTTGCATCCTATGCGGGGCGGGGCCCGTTCGCCATTACAGCCGGTAGATTCCCGCCGAGCAGGGCGGCGCGGTCACGAGGCCGGGGTTGAACTTCGCCTCCCCGCCGAAGCAGTAGACGGACCCCGACGGCGCGAAGGCCCCGGGGAAGGAGACCATCTCCAGGGAGGGGTTCAGGATGACCAGCAGGCTCTCCCCGCCGCCGGTGCGGATATAGGCCAGGGGGCAGCGGTTCTCCTGGGCGAAGACGAAGCGGATTCCGCCGCCGCTCTGGAGGGCCTCGTGTGCCTGGCGCACGGCGATCAGGCGCTTGATCTCGTGGTACAGCGAGCCAAGGTCGGCCATCTGCGCCTGTACGTTGGGCCGGTCTGGGTCGCCGTCCAGGGGGATGTACAGCCGGTCCGGGGCGGCGGCGCTGAAGCCGGCGTTGATGGAGCCGTCCCACTGCATGGGGGTGCGGGCTCCGGTGCGGTGATAACCGCCCTCCACCGAGGTGAGCCCCTCCACATAGCGCATCCCGATCTCGTCGCCGTAGTAGATGAAGGGCGCGCCGGGCATGGTCAGCAGGAAGGCGAAGGCCAGCTTCAGCTCCCCGCCCTGGAGCGCGGGGGCCAGCCGCTCGGTGTCGTGGTTGCCGGAGGGGATGCAGATCAGACCCTTCCCCCCGGTCTGCTCCATATACTTCTCATACTGCGCGGCAAATTTGGAGGCGTCGCCCCGCCCTCTGCCGGAGAAGAAGGGCTCCTCGCAGCGGAACAGATCGTCGTAGTGGGAGGGTCCGCCGTGGAGCAGGAAGTCCATGTGGAAGCCCCCCTCCAGGGACTTGTCCGGCTCGCCCCACTCGGAGATGATGGCGGCCTCGGGGAACTCACGGTCCAGAAACGCCCGCACCTCCTGCCACAGCAGGATGGTGCCCCGTCTCTCCGGGTCGTTTTTCACCATGCACCCGGCCATATCCACCCGGAACCCGTCGCAGCCCAGCCGCAGCCAGAAGCGCATCACGTCCTTCATGGCCTCCAATGTGGCCCGGGGACCCGGCGCGTCCATGGGCTGCTGCCAGGATTTTTCCACCTTGTAGCAGCCGTAGTTGAGGGCGGGCTGGTGGGAGAAGAAGTTGACGGCGCAGGCCCCGTCCCGGTCGGAGATGCCCCGCAGACAGTCCAGCCCGTCGGGCCGCTCCCAGATGTTGTCGGTCCAGATGTAGCGGTCGGTATAGGGATTTTTTTCCGCCAGCATGGAGGCCTTGAACCAGGGGTGATCCAGGGCGGTGTGGCCGGGGACCAGGTCCAGAAGGACCCGGATGTCCCGCCTGTGGGCCTCGTCAAAAATGCGCTTGAGGTCCTCGTTGGTGCCGTAGCGGGGGGCGGCCCGGTAGTAGTCGGAGACGTCGTACCCCGCGTCTCCGAAGGGGGAGGCGAAGCAGGGGTTGATCCACAGAGCGTTGCACCCCAGGTCCCGGATGTAGTCCAGTTTTTCCAGGATGCCGGGAAAGTCGCCAATGCCGTCGGCATTGGTGTCGCGGAAGGACTGGGGGTAAATTTCATAGAAGATTGCGTTGTCCAACCATTTTGGCATAGCGGTGGCCTCCTTATTTCAGCAGTTATTGACGCGCCCTTCGGGCGCGGGGGTTCTTTTCTGCCGCCAGCATACCACACTCTCCGGTAAAAAGCAATAAAAACCCATCCGCCCCGGGGCGGATATGCTCCGCATAAAAAAACCCGGCGGGTTTTCGGTTTCACAGGCGCCGGGCTAATTCATCGCGCCGGCGGCGGAGGCGAACATCGCCTCCACCCGTGCCGCGGTCTCCGGATACGCCGAAAGCTCCGGGTCCCTCTCCAGCAGCCGCCCGGCCGCCTCCTGGGCCTCCCTCAGAAGTGCCATATCACAGCTCAGGTCGGCCACCTTCAGCGCCGGAAGTCCGTGCTGTCTGTGGCCGAAGAAGTCCCCCGGCCCCCGCAGCTTCAGATCCTCCTCCGCGATTTGAAAGCCGTCGTTGGTTCCGGTCATGACCTTCAGCCGCGCCCGGGCCTCGTCGCTGCGGTTGTCCGAGACGAGGATGCAGTAGGACTTGTGCCGGCCCCGCCCCACCCGGCCCCGCAGCTGGTGGAGCTGGCTAAGTCCGAAGCGGTCCGCGTCCTCGACGACCATCACCGTGGCGTTGGGCACGTCCACGCCCACCTCCACCACCGTGGTGGACACCAGAACATGGATTTCCCCGGCGGAGAAGGCGGCCATAACCTTGTCCTTCTCCCTGGGCTTCATGCGCCCGTGGACGCAGGCCACCCGCAGGTGGGGGAAGACCCGCTCCTGCAGGATTCCGGCGTATTCGGAGGCGGCCTTGCGGTCGTCGGGAATCTGGTCGTTCTCCTCCACCATGGAGCAGACGATGTAGGCCTGACGCCCGGCGGCGACCTGCTTGTCGATGAACGTATAAATCCGCTGGTGATAGCTGCCGGGGACGGCGAAGGTGTCGATTATCTGCCGCCCCGGCGGCAGCTCGTCCATGACCGACACATCCAGATCGCCGTAGATCATCAGCGCCAGCGTGCGGGGGATGGGCGTGGCGGACATAACCAGCAGATGGGGCCGGTCCCCCTTGGCCGCCAGCGCGGCCCGCTGGGCCACGCCGAAGCGGTGCTGCTCGTCCGTCACCACCAGCCCCAGGCTGCGGTAGACCACGTCGTCTGTGAGAAGGGCGTGGGTGCCGATGGCCACCTGGGCCTCCCCGCCGGCCAGGGCCTCCAGAGCCGCCCGGCGCGCCTTGGCCTTCACCGCCCCGGTGAGCAGGACGCTGCGCACCCCCAGCTTCTCCAGCAGCGGGGCCAGCCCCCTGTGGTGCTGCTCCGCCAGAATCTCCGTGGGGGCCATGAGGGCCGCCTGCCGGCCGTTTCGGACGGCGCAGAGCAGGGCGGCGGCGGCCACCACGGTCTTTCCGCTGCCCACGTCCCCCTGAATCAGCCGGTTCATGGGCCGCCCGGAGGTCAGATCGGCCCGCACGTCGTCGATGGCCCGCCGCTGGGCCCCGGTGAGGGGGAAGGGGAGCCCCTCGATAAAATCCTCCAGACCGGTCTCCAGCCAGGGCGGGCACGTCAGCTCGTCCCGCCGCCCCCGCAGCCGTTTAAGCCCGATGGCCAGCAGGAAAAGCTCCTCGAACACCAGCCGCCGCCGGGCGATGGCCAGCGTCTCCTCGCTGGACGGAAAGTGAATCTGCTCATAGGCGTAGCCAATGCGGCACAGCTGGTGCGCCTGCCGGACCGCATCCGGCAGCGGGTCCGGCAGCAGCTTTCCGCAGGCAGCCAGCCCCTGCTCCATGGATTTCACCAGCGTCGTCTGGCTGATGCCCGCAGTCAGGGCGTAGATGGGCATGATACGCCCCGTCATCAGACGGGCCCCCTCCCGCTCCACAATGGGGTTTGCCATGGCGCGGCGGCGGCCCGTGACCTCCGCCTTGCCGAAAAAGGTGTAGGATTCTCCGGCGCGGAGGTTGTCCTTCATGTACGCCTGGTTGAAGAAGGTCACGTCCAGGGCTCCCGTCTCGTCCACCGCCCGCAGCTTCACCAGCTCCAGCCCCTGCCGAATCCGGCTGAGGGTGGGCGAAGCGGCCGCCATGGCCTCCACGCAGGCGCACTCCCCCTCCTCCAGGTCCCTGATCTTCTTATAGCTCCGCCTGTCGTCATAGGCCCGGGGGAAGTAGGCGATCAGATCCCCCAGCGTCCGGACGCCCAGCTTTTCCAGGCTCCTGGCCCGCTGCTCCCCGATGCCCTTGACATAGCGCACGCCGGTGGTCAGCTCAGGCATGTGGATTCCTCCATCCTCTGACCCAGCCGCCACAGCAGCGGCTCGAAGTCCACGCCCTCCCGGCGGGGCGTCCCCGCCTCGCGGGTTCGCCGGACGCACCGGGCGGTAAAGTCCGCCGCCAGCGCCGCCGCCTCCGCCAGGGACCTCCCCCGGACCAGCGCGCCGGTCAGCACGCTGGCGAACAGGTCCCCCGTCCCATGAAACTGCCCGGGAACCAGCGGGGCGGAGACAAAGGACACCCGCCCCGTCTCCCGGTCGAAGCAGGCCGCCCCCACCGTCCCGGGCGACAGGGACACCCCCTTGAGCACCACGGACCGACGCCCCCCCAGACTGAGGGCCTCGCACCGGCCGCGGCAGCCGGCAGCGGCGTCCAGCTTCAGCGCCTCATAGTCCACTCCCAGCAGCAGCGCCGCCTCGGTGCGGTTGGGGGTGATCACGTCCGCCTGCGCCGCCAGCTCCGCCATGGCCCGGCACATCTCCGGGGTGTAGGTCCGGTAGGGCCTGCCGTGGTCGCCCATGACGGGGTCCACGATGCGCAGGCATCCCGGCCCGCCGAAGCTCCGGAGGAGGGTCCCCGCCAGCGCCGTCTGCTCCCGGCTCCCCATAAAGCCGGTGTATACGGCGTCGAAGCATACTCCCTCCGCCCGCCAGTGGTCCGCCATGGGCTCCATCTGGTCCGTCAGGTCCAGAAAGGTGTTCCCCTGGAACCCCCCGGTGTGGGTGGACAGCAGGGCGGTGGGCAGCGGACAGCACTGCACGCCCATGGCGGACAGCGTTGGCAGCACAATGGTCAGCGAGCAGCGGCCGAAACCGCTGAGATCGTGGACGGCGGCGACGCGGGGCGTAGACATTGGCGCGGCTCCTCTCTAAAAACGTTTGTACCCCATATTATAAATTCCGCCGGCCCGTCCGTCAAGCAGAAAAATCCCGGGCCGCCCGTAAGAGGGGCGGTCCGGGACGGGGGGGAAAATCACCGCTCGTAGGGCGACAGCTCCAGGCGGACAAAATATCCCTGGTCGTGGGAGCAGACCGGGCACTTGGCCGGGACCTGCCTGCCGGTGAAGACGTGGCCGCAGTTGAGGCACATCCAGCCCGTCTCCACGTCGCTGACGAACAGCTTGTTCTCCCGCAGGAATTTGGCGAAGCGCTCGAAGCGCTGGGCGTGGACCTTCTCGATCTCCGCGATCTGCTGAAAGTGGCGGGCGATCTCGGCAAAGCCCTCCTCCCGGGCCTTCTCGGCAAAGGCGGGGTAGATGTCGCCGAATTCGTCCATCTCGTGCTGCCGGGCCAGCTCCAGCAGCTGGAGGGGCTCGTCTGTCAGGTCGATGGGGTAGTTGGCTGTGATGGTGATGTTCTCACAGCGCCCCTCCTTGAGGTGGTTATAGAAAATTTCGGCGTGCTCCTTCTCCTGGCCGGCGGTGTAGAGGAAAATCTGCTCCAGAACCTGCACCTTCTTCTCCCGGCACACGTCGGCGGCAAAGGTGTAGCGGTTGCGGGCCTGGCTCTCCCCCGCGAAGGCGCGGAGAAGATTTTCCCGGGTCTCGCTGCTTTTTAATTCCATGGTATGGCTCCTTTCCCAATGTCGGATGATTCTAGGGCTTGTTTAAAAATTGTCAACACGCCCCAATAACGGGCCTTTTTCTGCCATACTGCGTTAAATTTTCTTGCCATCCGTCAGGATGCCTGCGAAAATTTGCCTTGTCTGGCAAAAAATTCCTCGCTATTGGGCATATCGCCAATTATTAAACAAGCCCTAGTCTCCTCCCAATATTTCCTTTTATACATGTATAAAGAAAATATACCCGGGAAAGAATAGGTCTGTACCGTTTTTGGAAAGGAGGTTTCAGGACTATGAACAACAACCAGAATCAGAACAGCCAGAACCAGAACCGGAACCAGAACAACAACCAGAATCAGAACAGCCAGAACCAGAACCAGAACAACAATCAGAACAAGCGCTGAGCTTGAAAGAACAGGCCGCCGGCAGGATATGCGCCGGCGGCCTTCCTTTTTATCAATTTTCGCGTGCTTCAACAATACTGTGGCGTGCGTCCGGCGGGCCGGAGGCGGTCACCGCCGGCGGCCCCGATAGCCGGAGTTCCCGCTGGGCTTGGGCCCCTGCTTCCGCCGGCGGGACCGGCGGGAGCGCACCACGGCCCGGAGGACGAGCAGCAGAACCACCGCCCCCACCGCCGCCGCCGCGCCGATCCGCAGGGCCGGCTTTTGCAGGAATTCGAGCAGGTCCCGGCGGAAGACCAGCAGGCGGGACACGGGCACGTCCTCGTCCGCCAGCAGGTCCACCTCGGCGTAGACCGTGTCGTCCCTCTGCAGGACGATCCGGCCCAGCAGCTGTCCCCTTTCCACCGGGGCTTCCACGCTCTCGGCGGCGTATGTAATGATGCGGTCAATGTCGGCGCGGGGGTCCAGGTCCACGGGCAGCAGGCGCTCGATCTCCTGGGCGGGGTGGACCTTCACCGTGTTCTGCTGCTGGGACAGCTCCACGCCCACCTCGCCCACCAGCTCGTCGGCGGCCAGAAGTATCTTGCGCTCGAAGCCGTCGAAGCCGTAGTCGAACAGCTTGGCCGTCTCCGTGAAGCTCTTGGTCAGGGTGAGATCGTCGATGATGACCCGCTCCGCCCCCAGCACAACGCTCAGCAGGCTGCGGCTGCCGTGGGTGGCGGAGGCCACCAGGCAGTAGCCCGCGGCGCTGGTGGAGCCGGTCTTGATGCCCTCCGCGCCGGGGTAGAGGTAGTAGCTGGTCTTATAGCTGGAGATCAGGTAGTTGGTGGTGTACAGCTGCCGGGGCTCGGACAGGTTGGTGGCCGGCACCTCGTGGTAGATGGTGCCCACGATGGGCATGAAGTCCGGATAGGTGCGGGCCTCCCTGGTGATCAGCCACAGGTCCCAGGCGGTGGTGTAGTGGTTGGCGTCGGGCAGGCCGTTGGCGTTGCAGAAGTGGGAGTCCTCGCAGCCCAGCTCCTCCGCCTTCCGGTTCATCCGCTCCACGAAGGCGTCGATGGTGCCGTCGATGGCCTCCGCCAGCATGTTGCAGCCCTCGTTGGCGGAGGAGAGCATGATGCAGTAGAGCAGCTCCTCCACCGTCAGCTCCTCCCCGGGCAGGATGCCCACGTTGCTGCCGTCCGGGGGGACGGCGGCGATGGCGCTCTCGCTGGCGGTGAGGACCGTGTCCATGGTCAGCTTGCCCTCCTCGATGGCCTCCAGCACCAGCAGGCAGGTCATGATCTTCGTCACGCTGGCGGGATAGCGGCGCTCGTGGGCGTTCTGCTCATACAGCAGCTCCTCGGTTACCGGGTCGATGAGCAGGGCCGCCGTGGCCTCCACCCGGAATACGCCGTCGTCCGCCTCGGGCGCGGGCTCGGCGGGCTCTGCGCCCTGGCTGGTCTCGGGCTCCTGCCCCGCCTCGGCGGCCAGGACGGGCAGCGCCATCGACAGCGCCAGAAGCAGGCTGAAAAAAAGAGCGTAAAAACGGCGAATTTTCATATCATTCTCTCCAAGAATATGGTATACTGTTTTCGTGTGCGGCCCGCCGGCCTGGCCGGAGGGGGTCTGTCTTCCTACAGTATAGCAAATACCTGCGGGAAGTTCAATAACAAAAGTACCCGGGGGAGGGAAATCCCCCTCCGGGGCGGTATGCGCACGGGAAAAGCAAGGGGGGTTCCTTATGAAAATATTGGTTGTGGACGACGAGAAGCTGCTGGTGAAGGGCATCAAGTTCAATCTGGAGAACGAGGGGTATCAGGTGGAGTGCGCCTACGACGGGGCGGCGGCGGTGGAGCTGGCCCGGACGGGGAACTTCGATCTCATCATTCTGGATCTGATGATGCCGGAGATCGACGGGCTGGAGGCCTGTATGCGCATCCGGGAGTTCTCCAACGTGCCCGTCATCATGCTCACCGCCCGCAGCGAGGATACGGACAAGATCATCGGCTTTGAGTGCGGGGCGGACGACTACATCACCAAGCCTTTCAACATTCTGGAGCTGAAGGCACGCATCCGGGCCATGCTCCGCCGGGCCTCCGGCGGGGCTCAGGGCAAGGCCGCCAGCCGGATCACCGTGGGGGATCTGACCCTGGACACGGAGCAGCGGGTGGCCATCCGGGACGGGGAGGCGGTGGAGCTGACCGCCAAGGAGTACGACCTCATTGAGCTGCTGATGAAAAATCCCCGGCGGGTCTACAGCCGGGAGAACCTGATGAACGTGGTGTGGGGCTACAGCTACACCGGGGATTACCGGACGGTGGACGTGCATATCCGGCGGCTGCGGGAGAAGCTGGAGCGCCAGCCGGCGGAGCCGGAGTATATCCTGACAAAGTGGGGAGTGGGGTACTATTTTAAGGGGTAGGATCTCTCTGCAACTGAAGCTCAGCGCCAGCTATCTGGCCATGCTGCTGGCGGTGATGGTGCTGATGAACACCTACCCGCTGCTGGTCAGCGAGGACCTGGTGTTCCAGGCCAAGCGCAACGCCCTCCTCAGCGGCGCGGCGGCGCTGAACACCGCTATGTCCGGTCTGGACGAACTGACGGAGGAGAACGTGGGACAGGCCCTGGCGGGGGTGGACGTGGCGGGCGTGTCCCGGGCCATCGTCTCCGACCCCTATGGGAAGGTGCTCTACGACACCCGTGAGGTGGGCAACGCCGCAGGGCGGTACGTCTTCTACAACGACCTGGTGGAGGCCCTGCGGGGCAACCTGTACATGTACAGCGTCTATAAGGAGGGCGCCTTCCACTCCTCCGCCGCCCAGCCGGTGCTGTACCGCAACCAGATCATCGGCGGCATCTACGTCTATGAGTACGACACACAGCAGGCGTCGCTGCTGGTGAATCTGAGCAGCACGCTGCTGAGCATCTCCATCGGCATCGCGGCGCTGGTGGTGGCCCTGAGCATGATCTTCTCCCGGCAGCTGACGCGGCGGCTGGGAAGCCTGCAGGCCGCCATCCGGGGCGTGCGGGAGGGGGCCTATAACCAGCGGGCGGTCCTGTCGGGGCACGACGAGTTTACCCAGATCGCCGGGGAGTTCAATGATCTGGTGGACCGGCTGCAGGAGACGGAGGACGCCCGGCGGCAGTTCGTATCCGATGCGTCCCACGAGCTGAAGACCCCCCTGGCGGCCATCCGGCTGCTGGCGGACTCCATCCTGCAAAACGAGAACATGGACAACGCCACCGCCCGGGAATTTGTCAGCGACATCGGGCGGGAGGCGGAGCGGCTGAGCCGCATCACCGAGGACCTGCTGCGCCTGACGAGGCTGGACAGCGGGGTGACGGAGACGGCAAAGCTGGTGGAGGTGGGCCCCGTGCTGGAGCGGGCGGCGCGAATGCTGCGCCCCGTGGCGGCGGAGAAGGGGGTGGAGCTGCTGACCGTCAGCCTGTCCGGGGCGGCGGTGGTTGCCGCCGAGGGCGAGCTCCACCAGATTCTATACAACCTGGCGGAGAATGCCATCAAGTACAACCGCCCCGGCGGCTACGTCCGGGTTCAGGCCCGGCCGGGGGAGGAGTTCACCGTCATCACCGTGGAGGACAACGGCATCGGCATCCCGCCGGAGGAGCTGTCCAATGTATTCAAGCGCTTTTATCGGGTGGACCGGGCCCGGTCCCGGGCCGCCGGAGGCACAGGTCTGGGGCTGAGCATCGTCAGCGACACCGTCAGCCGCCGGGGCGGCACCATCCGGGCGGAAAATGTGGCCGGGGGCGGCACCCGGTTTGTGGTGACCCTGCCCAGCGTGGAGAGAGAGGAGGCGGAGGGGGCGTGAAGAGACGGATCGCGTGGGCGCTGGCCGCCCTGGCGCTGCTGGCCGCCTGCGCCGCCCCCGCCGAGCCGGAGACGGGGGCGGAGGGAGCCCTGGTCTACTACCTGCTGCCGGAGGAGGACGCCCAGGGCGGCGACCGCATCCGGGCCAGCCGGGAGAGGCTGGATCTGCCGGAGGGCGCGGGGGCGGAGGAGACGGCCCGGGCCGTGGTGAAGCGGCTGCTGGCAGGCTCGGAGGACGGGTCGATGCTCAGCCCGCTGCCGGAGGGCACGGAGCTGCTGGGGCTGGAGATTCGGGACAGGACGGCCTATGTGGACCTGGACGGCGGGCTGCGGGAGCTGTCCGGCGTGGAGCTGTCTTTGGCGGACTACTGCCTGACGCTGTCGCTGACGGCGCTGGAGAGCGTGCGGGCGGTGATGGTCACCGCCCAGGGCCGCCCGGTGGGACAGCAGCCCAAGCAGGTGTTCTATGAGCGGGACGTGTTGCTGTCGGATATGGGAGACGTGCTGCAGACGGTGGAGGTGGAGCTGTACTTCCTCAACAGCCGGGGCGGGCTGACGGCGGAGCGGCGGGCGCTGTCCCTCTACGAGGGCCAGACATTGGCGGAGACGCTGGTGGCGGCGCTGCTGGAGGGGCCGGAGAGCCGGGAGCTGATCCGGGCGCTGCCCGAGGGCTTCGCGGTCAACTATGTCCGGGTGGACAGCGGCGTGTGCTATGTCAGCCTGCCGGCGGCCTCCCTGGCGGCGCTGCCGGAGGGGGAGGAGCTCCAGCGGATGATCTTGTGGTCCCTGGCGGAGTCGCTGTACTCCATCGATCTGATCGAGGAGATTCGGCTGCTGGCGGACGGAGAGGAGCTGGAGTTCTTCGGACGCGTGAGCGTGGATACGATTGCGGTCAGGCCCAAGGGGTAGAATATTGGCTGAATATTAGCATAAGAGGGACCGGGCAAATGCCCGGTCCCTCTCATGCAGTTTCCTCGCCGGCACTTTTCCTGAAAAGGATCAGGTGATGTTCTCCCAGCGAATTTCATTGGCCGCCAGCTCCAGGGGATAGCTGCCGCCGTCGGTATAGACGGTGGTGGTCTGGGGCTCGTAGGTGTTGTTTACTACGCAGTATTTGCCGCTTTGCAGGAAGGCGTGGACCTCCACGTTGAAGTTGGAAGAGAACCACTTGTGGAGCTCCGCCTCCCCGTGGGCGCTCCAGAGGATGGCCCGGTAGAGCAGACGGCTGTTCTCGAAGCTGTAGGGAAGACCGGAGATATACACCGCCCGGCCCTGGCCGAAGCCGTTCACCGCCAGCTGGACCTCCTTGTCCCGCTGGACCAGAATCTCCGTTCCCGGGAGGGCGTAAATGCTCTTTTTGCCCTCGCCGAAGTCCACGCTCTTTGTGCAGTCCGCCAGGAGGAAGTGGCCCGGGTGCTCCTCCCAGTTGTACTTGTCATAGCCCAGGGTGAAGCCGGTCTCCTTCTCCACGCCCAGCACGCCGGCCAGCTGGAGATACCGGCCCTGGTACTGGTGGCCGGAGGGCTCGCCCACGCCGATGAGGCCGCCGCCGTTCCAGACGAAGGCCTTCACCGCCGCGGCGACGGCCGGGTCCTCCCAGACCGCGCCGCCGGTGTGGGCGGTGTCGCCGTCGCCCACGTTCAGAAGCACGTCCACGCCCTCCAGGGCGCGGGGGTTCTCCTTCAGATCGTCAAAGCTGATAAAGCGCACGTCAAAGGGCGCGCCGGACAGGGCCTCGATAATGCCGGCATAGGAGTAGTTCTGCTTCTGGTACAGGGCGTGGTGAACCATGTGGCAGCCCCAGGAGCGGGCCCGGCCCCAGCTGTTGAGCACCGCCACCGTCTTCACGCAGTAGGGTTTGCCGCCGTCAATGTTGGCGTAGAGCTCCCGGAACTCCCTGCACACGCTCTCCACGTAGTCGATGAACGCCGGGAACTGGCAGGCCAGCTTCAGATAGCCGCCGTAGCCGATGCGGTCGATGGGCTTGCGCAGGATGGCCCGGCGGGCGGTGACCCAGTTCTCCTTGGCCTCCCGGACGGGGTCGCCGCCCTCGTGGAAGGTGTCGGGGAAGAAGTAGGGCAGGAACCGGCCCTCGGTGTACTTCACCCCGGGGATGTCGGAGATGAGGCGCAGGGTGGAGCCGTTGCCCACGCTGCCCACCACCGCGTCCAGGCCGATGGAGGCGAACTCCGGCATGTAGGGCTCAGTGCCGATGAAGTGGTCCCCCAGGAACATCATGGCCTCCTTGCCCAGCTCGTGGGTGATGTCCACCATCTCCTTGGCCAGCTTGGCCACCTCCCGGCGCTGGAAGGCCATGAAGTCCTTGAACTCCTTGGAGGGGACCCGGTACTGGTTGTTGTAGTAGCCCTGGTCGATGATGAACTCGGGGCGGAACCTGTAGCCGGCCTCCCGCTCAAACTGCTCCAGGATATAGGGGGACACGCTGGCGGAGTAGCCGTACCAGTCCACATATTTCTCCCGCTTGAGCTCGTCGAAGACCAGGGTGAACTGGTGGAAGAAGGTGGTGTAGCGGATCACGTCCACATAGGGGTGGTCCGCGATGAACTTCCGCAGCCGCTCCATGGTGAACTTCCGGGTCTTGGGCTGGCGGACGTCGAAGGTGATCTGGTGCTCAAAGTCCTTCCAGCCGTTGGTGACGGCGTTGTACATGTGGACCGGGTCCCAGATGAGGTAGGCCAGGAAGCTGACGGTATAGTCGTGAAAGGCCTCGGGGGCCTCGATGACCACGCAGCCGCTCTCCGGGTCGTAGCGCCACGCCCCGGGGGACAGGGGCTCTCCGGCGGTGCGGTCCATGACCTCCCACCAGCGCTTGACGTCGTCCCGGGTATTGACCTCCAGCAGCTCCTCGCTGACGCCCTGCATCAGGGGGATGGAGAGGGGCCCGCCCTGGGCGGTGTGGAAGCCGGTCATAATGTAGCACTGCTGGACCTCGTCGGGGTTGGCCTTGGCCCAGGCGTTGTCCTTGC
>CAJTYO010000068.1 GCA_910584045.1 uncultured Oscillospiraceae bacterium
CCGCCCCTCGGCGACAGCTCGGTTAATATACCACACCCCCTCGCTCTTTGTCAAGGGATTTCTTGCAGTTTTTTCAAATTTTTTTCTGAAAAGAGCAAAGACATTTTGCCTCATTCGTGATATAGTATACGTGGAACATTCTTCCACAACATATGGTGCATAATATTATAGTAGGAATAGGAGAAGCGCATGGAGATCAAACGTCTCGCCGCCACCTTCGGCCGGCTGGAGCAGGACCGGCTGGAGCTGGAGCCCGGTCTGAATATCATTGAAGCCCCCAAC
Source organism: uncultured Oscillospiraceae bacterium (assembly GCA_910584045.1). GTDB lineage: Bacteria > Bacillota > Clostridia > Oscillospirales > Oscillospiraceae > Pelethomonas. The sequence continues at coordinate 283 of CAJTYO010000068.1, forward strand.
GAGTCGGGTAAATCCACCTGGACGGCTTTCCTGCGGGTGATGCTCTACGGTCTGAACACCCGGGATCGCAGCCCTTCCGCCGATAAGCGCCGCTACCTCCCCTGGAGCGGCAGCGCCATGGAAGGCACTCTGGACGCGTCCACCCATCTGGGGGAGATCACCCTTCTCCGCCGCACCGCCCGGGCCAATTCTCCCATGGGGTCTTTTTCCGCCGTCTATACCGGCACCGCTCAGCCCGTGGAGGGCCTGACCGCTGCCGCCTGCGGCGAGACCCTGCTGGGCATACCCCAGGATGTCTTTGAGCGCAGCGCCTATATCCGGCAGACCGGTCTGGCGGTAGACCAGAGCAAGGCCCTGGAGCAGCGCATCAACTCCCTGGTCACCACCGGCGAGGAGGACGTGTCCCTCTCCGCCGCCGCAGAGCAGCTCCGGCGGCAGCTCAACACCCGCCGCCACAATAAAACCGGCCTTCTGCCCCAGCTGGAGGAGGAGGAGCGCGTTCTGCGCGCCACTCTGGCCGAGCTGGAAACCCTCTCTGCTGCCGCCGACCAGCGGCAGCAGACTCTGGACAGTCTCCGTCCCCAACTGGAGGAGACGGAGGCCCTGCTAGCCCGCCACGACGCCGCCGACCAGGCCGATGAGCTGCGCAAGGTGGAGAGCGCCCGTCTGGACGCCGCCTCCGCCCGGGATCGGGTCAAGACCCTGGAGGCCTCCTCCCGCGCCCTGCCCACTCGGGCGGAGCTGGAATCCCTCCAGGGCCGGGTAGACGCCCTCTCCTCTATTAATAGCGCCGTGGAGGACGCCCGCACCCGGCTGGATCTGGCCTCCCACACTCTCCGTCAGGCGGAGAAGGCCCTGAACGCCCACCCCTTCGCCGGGCTGACCCCCGCCGAAGCTGCCTCTGCTCCTCTGAATGCCGGACCTAAACCCGCTATGCCCCGCTGGATGCTGCCCGCCGCCATTTTGGCGGGGCTGCTGGCGGGGGGCGCTGTAGCGTGGCTCACCCGCCTCTGGCTGGCAGCCGCAGGCAGCGCACTGGGGCTCTTCGCTGTGATCGCCCTCCTCTTTCTTTGGCTCTTCCGGCAAAAGCAGCGCCAATGGGAGGCCGCCCGGGACCAACTGGAGCAGCAGCGCCAGACCGCCGTGGCCGAGTATACCCCCCTCTGCGAGGCGGAGGCCAAGGCCCGAGCCGATCAACAGGCGGCCCAAGCCGCTTGGGAGGCTGTGTCCGCCAGCGCCCGCACCAACCTGGACTCCATCCTTAGTCAACTCCGGGCCTTTCGTCCCCTAGTCCGGGACCTGCCGGAGGCCTGCCAGGCCTTGGAGCTGGCCTTTGACCTGCGGGCTGACCTGGATTCGGCCCAGCGCTGGGAGGAGGAGACCCGCCACCGCTGGGAGGCCCTCCGGGATGCCGCGCCCCCCATTCCCTCTGTGCCCGCCCAGCGCCCCGCTCAGTCCCGGGAGCAGCTGCGTCTGCGCCTGACGGAGCTCCAGACCCGGGACGCATCCCTCCGCCGGGAACTCCACACCACCCAGGGGCGCATTCAAGCCCTGGGCGATCCCGGGGAGCTCTGCCTCCGGCTCCAGGCCCTTTCGGAGCGCCAGGCCGCCCTCCAGCAGGAGTACGACGCCATTGCCTTAGCCATGGAGGTGCTGGCCCTGTCCGGTTCCGAGCTTCAGACCCGGTTTTCCCCCGCTCTGGGGGAGCGGGCAGCTTCCATCTTTACAAACCTCACCGGAGGGCGTTATAATAGAGTAATGCTGGACCGCGCCATGAACCCTTCCGCCCAGCAGACGGACCAGCTGACCCCCCGGGAGGCGGAGGTCCTCAGCCAGGGCACGGCGGACCAGCTGTACCTGGCGGTGCGCCTGGCCATCTGCGAGATGGTCCTGCCGGCGGACCGGGCGATCCCCATCCTGCTGGACGACGCGCTGGTAAACTTCGACGACGAGCGCATGGCCGCCGCCCTGGACTATCTGCTGGAGCTCTCCGCCGGGCGGCAGATTCTCCTCTTCACCTGCCAGCGGCGGGAGGGGGACTATCTGAGCTGGGCCTACCCCCAGCGCTTCCACTATATCAAGCTGCAAGAACATGCCAAAAATTGAGGTGATCCGATGACCGGCTTTTTCCCATCCGTCTGCGCTGCGCCCCTGACCCGTTTCTGCTTCGCCTTTCTGCTTCTGATGACCTACAGCCTCCTGGGCTGGTGCGGAGAGATGGTCTACTGCTCCCTGGCTCAGCGCAGGCTGTGCGAGAAACGAGGCTTCCTCAACGGCCCCCTCTGCCCCATCTACGGCCATGGAGCCCTGGTGGTGCTGCTGTGTCTGGACGGGGGATGTGCCAATCCCGCGCTGACCTTCCTGTTGGGCATGGTGCTGACCACCCTGGTGGAGTATATCACCAGCTGGGCCATGGAGAAGCTGTTTCATATGCGCTGGTGGGACTACTCCCAATTCCGCCTCCATCTCAACGGCCGGGTCTGCCTGTGGAACTCCATCCTCTTCGGCCTGTCCAGCGTGTTCCTCTGCCACGCGGCCAATCCGCCCGTCGCCCAATGGCTGGCCGCCCTGTTCGCCGACGGCGTCGCCGTGCCTCTGGCCCTGGTCCTCTTGGCCGTCTATCTGGCGGACATCGTGCTGTCCGTCCGCAGCGCCATCCAGATCGGAGACCGTCTGGCTAAGCTTCACGCCATACACGACGAGCTTGCCGGCAGGCTGGAGCAACTCCGTCAGGAGCCCCGGGAAGCCCTGGAGGCGCAGCGCCAGCGCATGGAGGCGGCCGTTGCCTCCGCCCGCCAGACGGCGGAGCAGAAACTCCACGCCCTGTACAGTCGGCAGGATTACTTTGAGCGCCGTCTGCTCCGCGCCTTCCCCACCATGCGGTCCGTCCGCCATCCGGAGGCCATGAAAAAGCTGCGGGAATATCTGGCGGAGCGGAGGAGATGATTGCAGATGGGAGAATTTTGTAAGGGCGCGGCGCTCTGCGAGGGATTTTTCATCGACTGTGCCAAGCCCATTCTGGAGACCCATTTCCCCGGCTTGTCCTATTCCGCCGGCCTGATCGGTTATGGTTCCGATGTTTTGGGATATGATGATATTGTCTCAACAGACCACATGTGGGGCCCCCGGTTCTACCTGTTCCTTCGCGAAGAGGACATGGACCGAAAGGTTCAAATCTTCTCCAGCCTGTCCGAAAATCTGCCCTACACATACCGGGGATACAGCGTAAATTTTACGGAGCCGGACCCCGGCGACTGCGGCGTACAGCACCCGGAATGGATCAGCAGCGGAACGGTCCGTCCTCTGGTATTCATCCAGACCTTCGACGGCTATTTGACGGAACAACTGGGCACCGCGGACCTGGAGCATATCAGCCCCCGCGCGTGGCTCGCCTTTTCGGAGCACAGACTTCTCTCCCTGACAGCCGGCAGATTTTATACGGACGCTTTAGGCTGCGGGAATCGCGTGGCAAAAATCCGCTATTACCCGAAAGACGTCCGACTGTATCTGATCGCCTCCTGCTGGGAAAACATCGCCGCGGAGCAAGCCTTTGTCAAGCGCTGCGGCGACTGCGGCGACGAGATCGGCTCCCACCTGATCTGCGCAAGAATCTGCGAGCGGCTTATGCGGCTGTGTTTTTTATACAAAGGGGTCTATGCCCCCTATAGTAAATGGTTCGGGACCGCCTTCAGCCGCCTTGATACGGACGAGCGGATCAAGCAGGCCGTCGCCGGCGCCCTGTCCGCCGGCGATTTGCTGGAGCGGGAACGGCTGCTGGTCCAGGCGCAGGCGCTTGCCGCCGGTCTGCACAACGCCAGCGGACTGACGGAGCGGGTCGATTATCAGATCGAAAGCTACTTTGGGCGGGACATCAAAGTCATCTTCGCGGACAAACTCGCGGAGGCGGCCGCCAGAGAGCTGGCCGGCACCGCCTTTGCGCGCGTCCCTCTGTACGGATCGCTCAGCCAGATTGGCGGCGTGGCCTCCATCGCCGACGGGCAGAACGCGTGCGAACAGATCATGGGGCTGTACGCCCCATAAGGCCCTGAATTTGGATCTCCAGAAGGAACAGCCAAGCGGAATTTGTGAGAATAATAAAACCATCTGAAAAAGGAGAAGCAAATATGTCAGAATGCACCCATGATTGCAGCAGCTGCGGCGAAAGCTGCGGCGAGCGCACCGAACCCCAGTCCTTTTTGAAGGAACACAACCCCGCCGCCCGCGTAGGCAGGATCTATGGCGTGGTCTCCGGCAAGGGGGGCGTGGGCAAGTCCATGGTGACCAGCCAGCTGGCCGTCCTGGCCCGCCGGGCGGGCCGGAAGGTGGGCGTGCTGGACGCGGACGTCACCGGCCCCTCCATCCCCAAGGCTTTCGGCGTACACCAGCGGGCCATGGCCGACGAGCGGGGAATGCTGCCCGTGGAGACCGCCACGGGCATCCAGCTGATGAGCGTCAACCTGCTGCTGGACGACGAAACGGACCCGGTCCTCTGGCGGGGCCCGGTCATCGGCGGCGTGGTGACCCAGTTCTGGACGGACGTGATCTGGGACGTGGACTATCTCTTTGTGGATATGCCTCCGGGCACCGGAGACGTGGCCCTCAGCGTCTTTCAGTCCCTGCCTCTGGACGGCGTCATCATTGTCGCCTCCCCCCAGGAGCTGGTGAGCATGGTGGTGGAAAAGGCTGTGAAGATGGCGGAGATGATGTCCGTGCCCATTGTGGGCATTGTGGAGAACATGAGCTACCTCCTCTGTCCCGACTGCGGGCGGGAGATCCCCCTCTTCGGCCAGGGGAAGACCCAGGCCGCCGCCGAGGCCCACGGCCTGTCCCTTCTGGCCCGGATGCCCATTGATCCCTCTCTGGCTCAGTTGACCGATCAGGGACGCATCGAGGAGTTCCAGGGACAGTGGCTCGCCCCCGTGGCGGAAGCTCTGCTTTAACTGCTCCCGATTCCCTCGCCCCCCGGCCTCCCGCCGGGGGGCGTACCTTTCCCCCTGGGGAGAAGTGCCAGAGCGACTCCCCTCTCAAAACGAGTTCCCGGCAGGAATATGAACATTTCATGAACATTTCAGCATGGTTGCACTTCCGCGTGCAACTTTGCCCCTTTTCCACCCCTATATGGAGGGCTATACCGCCTGACGGCCACGCCCCGGGACAAAAACGGGTTGAAAAAAACGTCCCGCCGGCGTACAATATAGGTTACTGGAAAAAATGGAAAATGGACCGGCGGCGGAGCCGCCAGAAAGAGGAGTGACTATGGCGTTTCAATTAACCGACGGCCTGCTGCTGGGCGCAGCCACAGCCGCCACGCAGATCGAGGGCGGCGATCAAAATAACAACTGGTACGACTGGTACAGACAGGGCTATATCAAGGACGACGCGGACCCCTCCGTTGCCACGGAGCACTATATCCGCTGGCGGGAGGACCTGGCGCTGATGAAGGAAATGGGCCTCCAGTGTTGCCGCATGGGCCTGGAGTGGAGCCGCGTGGAGCCCCGGGACGGCGTCTTCGACGAGGCCGCCATCGCCCACTACCGGGAGGAGATCCAGTCCCTGCGGGAGGCGGGCATCCCCGTGCTGCTGACCCTGCACCACTTCAGCAACCCCCAGTGGCTGGAGGAGCGGGGCGCCTTCGCCGTGCGGGACAACGTCACCTGTTATCTCCGCTACGTGCGGAAAATGGTGGAGAGCCTGGGGGACCTGGTCAGCGAGTATATCACCCTCAACGAGCCCAACGTCTATGCCTTCAACGGCTACTTCCAGGGTATCTGGCCCCCGGGACGGCGGAGCTTTCTGGAGATGAGCCGGGTGATGACCAACATGGCCGCCGCCCATATCGAGGCCTACGGCCTCATCCGAAAAACCCGGCTGCAGATGGGCTATAAGGACACCCGGGTGGGCTTTGCCAACCATCTGCGCATCTTCGCCCCCAGGGACCCGGACAACCCCCTCCACCGCTTCTGGGCCTCCCGGGCGGAGCAGCTGTTTCAGGGAAGCCTGACCCGCGCCATGTGTACCGGCCGAGCCGCCATCCCCATCGGACAGCACCCCTCCATCGTGCCGGGGCGTTACTGCGACTTCCATGGGATCAATTATTACACCCGCTCCACCGTCAGCGGCCCCGCCGACGGCGTGGCCCGGGACTGTCCGGTCAACGACCTGGGCTGGGAGATTTACCCCGAGGGCATTGTCCAGGTCTGCCGGAAGGTCTATGACCTTCTGCCCCGGCCCATCTATATCACCGAGAACGGAACCTGCGACAACGAGGACCGCTTCCGCGCCCGCTATATCGCCGAGCATTTGCAGGCCCTGTGCGAAAGCGGCCTGCCTGTGGAGCGGTACTACCACTGGTGCTTCTGCGACAATTGGGAGTGGACCGAGGGCGTCAGCGCCCGCTTCGGCCTGGTCCATGTGGACTATGCCGACCAGCGGCGCACTGTGAAGCCCAGCGGGGAATTCTACCGGCGGGTTATACAGGAGCGGGGCGTCAGCGACGAGCTGTTTCAGGAATTCTGCGGCGGGCCCTATCGGAGAAGCGGGGAGGACGCCGTCTGATGGAGTGGTGGAAGGACGCGATCATCTATCAGATCTACCCCCGCAGCTTTCAGGACTCCAACGGCGACGGCATCGGGGACATCCCGGGCATCATCAGCCGCCTGGACCATCTCCAGGCGCTGGGGGTGGGGGCCGTCTGGCTCAGCCCGGTGTACGCCTCCCCCAATGCGGACAACGGGTACGACATCAGCAACTATCGGGAGATCAACCCCGAGTACGGCACCATGGAGGACATGGAGCGCCTGATCGCCGAGGCGGGCCGGCGGGGCATCCGGATCATCATGGACCTGGTCATCAACCACACCTCCACGGACCACTACTGGTTCCGTCAGAGCCGGGATAAAAACAGCCCCTACGCCAACTACTACTACTGGCGGCACGGCGGGGCCGACGGGGCGCTGCCCAACAACTGGACGGGCTTCTTTGGCGAGGACTGCTGGGAGTTCGACCCCCAGCGCTGCGAATACTACCTCCACCTCTTCGCCAAGCACCAGGCGGATCTGAACTACCATGAGCCGGCGGTGCTGGAGGAGGTGAAGGATATTCTCCGCTTCTGGCTGCGCAAGGGGGTGGCGGGCTTCCGCTGCGACGTGATCAACATCCTGTGGAAGGACAGTCTGGACAACGGGAAGAAGCGGCTGGCCCTCACCGGCAGCGAGCACTATCTGTCCCTGGAGGGCACCCACGAGATTCTCCGGCAGCTGCGGGAGGTGCTGGACGAGTACAACGCCTTCACTGTGGGGGAGACGGTGTTCGTCACCCCGGCCCAGGCCCGGGATCTCTGCGCCTCGGACCGGCGTGAGCTGGACATGGTGTTCTCCTTCGAGCACATGGAGTGCGACCAGTGGTTTCTCAAATGGTTCAAGCGGAAATTCCGGCCCCGGGTTTTCTTCGAGTGTTTGACCAAGTGGCAGCAGGAGCTGGACTGGAACGCTCTCTATTTGGAGAACCACGACCAGCCCCGGTCCATCCCCCGTTTCGGCAGCGCCGGACACTGGCGGGAGAGCGGGAAGCTGCTGGCCGTGCTGCTGCTGACCCTGCGGGGCACGCCGTTCATCTACCAGGGCCAGGAGATCGGAATGGTGAATTTCGACTTCAGCCGGATGCGCCAGCTCAACGACGTGGAGAGCAAGAACGTGGAAAAAGTCCTCCGCCGCCTCCACATCCCTCAGAAGCTGCGCTGGAAGATCATCTCCCGGACCAGCCGGGACAACGCCCGCACCCCCTTCCAGTGGGAGGCGGGCCCGGGGGCTGGGTTCACCGTGGGCCGGCCCTGGCTGGGGATCAACCACAACTGTGAGAGTGTCAACCTGGCGGAGCAGGAGAACGATTCGGACTCCATCTGGAGCTGGTACAAGGACCTGGCCGCCCTGCGAAACGGCAGCGAGGTGCTGCGCCGGGGCAGCTTCACCCCCCTGGAGACGGGGGACCAGGTGTTTGCCTACCGCCGGGCACTGGGGGAGGAGGCGCTGACCGTGGTCCTCAACTTCAGCGACAAGCCCGCCCGTACCGCCCTTCAGGGCGGCGTGGTCCGCTCCAGCGCGGGGCGCGATCGCTTCGACGGGCATCTGGAACCCTGGGAGGCGGTGATTCTGGACTGACGGCGGGGAAAACAAGACAAATGCGGCCCCCCGGGGCCGCGGAAGAGGATCGGCCATGACAAAATTGGACAGACGAAATACATGTTGCTTTGGTTTGGGGACCATCGGGAGAGATATGTTCTACTCCATGGAGAGCATGTACCTCCTCTTCTTCCTGACGGAAGTGCGAAGTCTGGACGACCGGATGCTGGCCCTGGTGGGCGGAGTACTCACGGTGCTGCGCATTCTGGACGCCTTCAACGACCCCATCACCGGGGTCATCATCGACAATACCCACACCCGCTGGGGTAAGTTCAAGCCTTGGATGGTAATCGGCGCTCTGGTCAGCTCCGTGTGTATGCTGATGCTGTTTGCCGATCTGCCTCTGACGGGCGGGGCCTATGTGGCGGTGTTCGCGGCCTGCTATATCCTGTGGGACATCTCCTACGGGGTGAACGACATTGCCTACTGGACCCAGCTGCCCGCCCTGAGCGTGAACCAGCGGCAGAGGGAGAGCATGGGTGCCTTCGCCCGCATCTGCGCCAACGTCGGGATGTATGCGGTGGTAGTGGGTATACTGCCCGTCACCGGTGCGCTGACGGAGGCCTTCGGCGGGAACGGACAGCGGGCCTGGTTTACCCTGGCGGCGGCGGTGTGCACGCTGATGATCGCCTTCCAGCTGATCACCGTGTTCGGCGTGAAGGAGACCCGGAGCTTCAAGGAGGAGGAGAGCACCTCCCTGCGGGATATGGTCCGGGTGCTGTTTGGAAACGACCAGCTGATGTGGACCACCGTGAGCATGGCCCTGTTTATGATCGGCTACTGCACCACCACCAGCTTCGGGACCTACTACTTCAAGTACGCCTATGGCGACGAGTCCATGTACTCCGTCTTCGCCGGCGTGCTGGGGGTCAGCCAGCTGGCGGCCCTGGCCGTATTCCCAAAAATTGCCGCGAAGATCAGCCGGAAAAAGCTGTACTCCATCGCCACACTGCTGGTGGCAGCTGGCTACGGGATATTCTTCTTCTCACCCATGCACATGGTCCCCATCGCCGCTGCGGGGGTACTGCTGTTTGTAGGGCAGGCCTTTATCCAGACTTTGATGCTGATGTTTCTGGCGGACACCATTGAGTACGGCCAGTGGAAGCTGGGCAAGCGCAACGACTCCATCACCTTCTCCATCCAGCCCCTGATCAACAAGCTGGGGGCCGCCATCGCCACCGGCGTGGTGACCCTGACGCTGATCGTGTCCGGCATCAACCGGGCGGAGAGCGCCGCCGATGTGACCGCCCAGGGGCTGCTCATTATGAAGCTGGCCATGATGGCGCTGCCCCTGCTGGCCATCGGGGCGGGGTACTGGGTCTATCTGCGCCGCTACCGGATCGACGCGGAGCTGTATGAGGAAATCGTGCAGCATCTGAAGGAGCGGGGGGACATCACATGAGCGAGCCCGTCTATGAGCTGCTCCGCTCCGCCCGGCGGACTCTGGCCCTGGAGGTCGCCCGGGACGGCCGGGTGTTGGTCCGCGCCCCTATGGGCCTGTCCCAGAAGAGGATCGACGACTTCGTCTCCCGGCACGCCGGGTGGATCGAGGAGCACCAGGCCATCCAGCGCCGCCGTCGGGAGGCCCGGCCCGAGCCCACGGCGGCAGAGCGGGAGGACTGCATCCGCCGGGCAAAGGAGTGCCTGCCGGAGCGGGTGGCCCACTACAGCCAAATTATGGGCCTGTACCCCACGGGCATCACCATCACCGGGGCGGAGAAGCGCTTCGGCAGCTGCAGCGGCAAGAACAGGATCTGCTTCTCCTGGCGGCTGATGCGGTATCCGGAGGAGGCCGTCGATTACGTGGTGGTCCACGAGCTGGCCCATATCCGGCACAAGGACCACAGCAAGGCGTTTTACGCCTGCATAGAGGAGATCCTGCCGGACTGGCGGGAGCGGCGGAAGCTGCTGAGGGAGTGAGCGCAAGGTGCGGCTGCAATACCCGCCGCGGACTTGGCGAAGGAGGAATTGACTATGTCCCATATCTATACATCCGTCAGCCAGCTCATCGGCAGAACGCCTCTGCTGGAGCTGACCGGTATTGAGAAGGAGGCGGGGCTGAAGGCCCGCCTCCTGGCCAAGCTGGAGTATTTCAACCCCGGCGGGTCGGTGAAGGACCGCGTCGCCCGGACGATGATCGAGGACGCGGAGGCCAGTGGCCGGCTGAGGCCCGGGTCCGTCATCATCGAGCCCACCTCCGGTAACACGGGCATAGGCCTGGCCGCCGTGGCGGCGGCCAGGGGCTATCGCGTCATCATCACCATGCCGGAGACCATGAGCGTGGAGCGCCGCCTGCTGATGCAGGCCTACGGCGCGGAGGTGGTACTCACGGAGGGGGGCCGGGGCATGGCAGGCGCCATTGAAAAGGCGGAGGCGCTGGCCCGGGAGCTTCCTGGCAGCTTCATCCCCGGGCAGTTCGTCAACCCCGCCAACCCCGCCGCCCATCGGACCTCCACCGGTCCGGAAATCTGGGAGGACGCCGGCGGTCAGGTGGACGTCTTCGCGGCGGGTGTCGGCACCGGGGGGACCCTTACCGGCGTAGGGCAATACCTGAAGGCACGAAATCCGGCGGTGAAGATCGTAGCCGTGGAGCCCAAGGACTCCCCTGTGCTCAGCGAGGGCCGCTCCGGCCCCCACCTTCTCCAGGGGATCGGCGCAGGCTTTGTGCCGGATGTGCTGGACACAGCCGTCTATGACGAGGTCATTTCCGTGACCAGCGAGGAGGCCTTTGCCGCCGGGCGGCTGGCGGGCCGCAGGGAGGGAATTTTGGTGGGCATATCCTCCGGCGCGGCGCTCCACGCAGCGATGGAGCTGGCCAGGCGGCGCGAAAACGCGGGCAAGACCATCGTCACGCTGCTGCCGGACGCGGGTGACCGATATCTGTCCACACCACTTTTCGCAGAATGAAGCGGCGGAGGAAAACCGTTCGCAAATTTACCGGCTGTTGAGGGCCTCTCATTTTCTCCGTATCAAAATGGCATCACAAAAGGCGGGGACATGCAGACGCATTCCCCCGCCTTTTCCCGGCTGTTCATCGGACAAAAATACTAGGCAAATCGTTTTTATTTGAGCCGGCTGGTTTCTCTCACCTTTTCTATTCGCGCAATATCCGCTAAATCCTTTTCCCTGCCAAGCTTCTTTTTCATTTGTATGAGTCCGTCTGCACATACAACGGGCACACCCCAGAGTATTTCCGCAGACTCTTCAATCCAATTTTCAAAAATCTCGATATCTTCGGAATACAGGATCTTTCTGGTTCCATCTTCACAGCGTGAAACCGCATACCCCTGCCGCTCCAATTTATCCGCCAAATGCGTACTGCATCCCAAATCGATATCATGTGTTTGCGGGCGAAACCCATGTAAAACCATAGCGGCGCCCGCAACAACCCAATATTCTCTTTTAGGAAAGGGCAGCTCCTGCAGCCGTTGAAGCAAAGACTCTCTATTAAACATATGAATTAAGCGCATCCCCTCTTTTTTATTTACTTAAATATTTTATTCTGCCCTTTATTTTTATTAAAGCACAAGAACAAATAATCAAAATTGCGGCTGCAGCTATATTTCCCCATATATTATCATTGATGATATAAATCCCCATTAAAGAGTTTACGATGCAGTGAAATAATACACATAGCCATACGCTGTCCGTATTTTTTCTTATACTTGCCAAAGCAAAACTTAATCCCAATACATTTATTCCAAATGCGAAATAATTTTGCCCATACTGCCCCACTCCCTGTATATAGAACAAAGGCAAATGCCACAACCACCATATAATGCTGACTATAATAGTTGATATAGCAAATGAATACTTTTTCTCTAATTCCGGCTGAAGAATATAGCGCCAACCTGCTTCTTCCAATCCACCTCCGACAAGCATCATAGGGATCATAACAACAATCGCATAGATTGGCGCTCCTTTTTCGTATCCACAAATAACGCATTGGGGTAAAATAAATATGGTTGCCATAATGACTACCATAAGGTAGGAAAAAATATGATGCCTAAAATCAAATATATTTTTTAACCACTCTTTAATATTTGTAACCTTGTTATCGGTCTTTAATGCCAAATAGGATGCGATTGTTGGTGACAATCCGCCCAATAAATATAGTGCATACAACCATTTGTTATCATTCAGCAAGACCCCATTAAAACTGCATAGTACGCATATCCCCCAGCCTAACAACATGAGCAGAAAGGTAAAGCTTAAATAGTTTTTATTAAGTTTACTCATATTTCTCACATCTCCTTATACACCGATTTGTCCCTTCCAGTATAGCAGCAAACGCACCCGATGACAAGTATATTAGAAAATCCCGGCAAGACCGACACTCCGTAAAGAAGCACCGGCCTTTTGGCTGACCTGTAAAGTGATTACATTATTCACAGGTATACGTGAAGGGGAAGTTTTGGGCCTTACTTGGGACTGTGTGGACTTCAACGGGGGAACGATTACGGTCAATAAGCAGCTGCAAAAGGCGTTGGGCGGAGGAAGTGTCTATAATTTAGTTCCTACCAAGAATGGACGAGGACGGGTAATTGCCCCAGTCCCTACGTTATGGAACTTCTGAAACTGCAACACGAGAGGCAAGAAGAAAGGAGCGCAGCCGTCAACCCCTTATAGGAAAATGATGCTGGCCTTGTGTTTTCAGACGAACTCGGCAAACATCTCAGTCACCACACGGTTTACCAAAACTACAAAAGAGTAGTTGCAGCCATTGGCCTTCCGGCCTCGCGCTCGGCGTACATCTCGAACATCAGGCGGGCGATATTCGCCGTGTCGGGGTCCGGGATCATCATTTTCGTGCGAATACCCTGGATGGTGGTAGGCTCCAGCTTGAAGCCGTAGGGGGCCGCGCCGCTCATGTGGAAGCCCCGCTGAC
>CAJTYO010000069.1 GCA_910584045.1 uncultured Oscillospiraceae bacterium
GCTGGAATAGGCAATGAGATATATCAATACCCACAAAGGATGCTGGCCGTAGACTTGCGATAAAGCCCTCAAAATGACGGAACACAAAATCAACGGCCCCAGGCTCAAATCCTTTCGCCGCCTGGATAACGGGGAATGGCACCCGCTTCATGGGATGCTCCCCAATAGGTCACGCAGTTTTGCTACAGCGGCCTTGCGCCGCCGAGTGACCGTAGCTTGGCTTATCCTTAACTGCTGGGCGATTTTTTTGACGGTCAGGCCCAAAAAGAAATATGAAAGCACGATTTCCCTGTCTCTCGGCATGAGGTAAGAGAGGGCCTGACCCAACTTTTCACCGTGGACGGGAACCGCCACGCCGCGCACATAGAATGTGCGGCAGGCTGCCTCCGTCTGCTCAATCCCGGTATCCTCGCAGGAAAGGCCATAGAGCATGGCATTTGTAACTATGGAAAGCGGCTGCTCACGCTTGCCCTGTTCCGCTTTTCGCAGACGTTCTTTCAAAACCGATCTGCTGATTGCCGTTTTGCAGTAGGCTTCAAAGGTCATCTCGTTATATGCTTCGTACCGTGTTGTCATATCCATCTTTTCTGTTTCTTTATACCCTAACTTCCGAAAAGTCAAAATAAACTGCAATCATCGCGTGAACTGCCAAAACCTTCGAAAAGGTTATAAAAACTGACGCTTTTAGAAATGCGTTTCACCGTGAGACGCATTTTTCGATATATTTTACACCGTTTGACGTACAAAGGACGGGACGGATAACCCACCTCGCCCATAAGCACAAATCTATTTATCATAGCATTGCCAACCTAATTTCTTTCAGTACGGAGCCAATATCGTTGCCTATAACAACCGCCTGTTCCGAAATTTCCTTTGGAGCATACGCCTGTCCCATATTGACACAGGCATAAACCGCTTGCGGGTTTTGGACTGTCATTTTCCAAAAGGGATATTTTATGATGACCGGCGTATTGCCTCCAACACCCAATTCCAGGAAAACGACCCGCAGCCCGTCATGCCGCCGCAGGAAGTCTTGATAACGGCTTTTGGCCTGATACCAGCCCTCGTCCTGCACGAAGGTATCGTCTGCCCGCAGGTTCATGGTCATGGGCCTGCCGCAGACAGGGCAGCGGGGAACAAGCTCCGAGGGTACTTTCATGTCCCGCTGCTCCACGAACATCCGCCGAACCGTTTCCTCGTTGTCATAGGTGATCTGATGGCATGGCTCCGAACATTGCCACAGGCCATAGTCCCCCTGGGTATAAAACAGACGCTTTTTATCAAAGCCCGCAAGCTGGAATTGGTGGTCTACATTTGTTGTCAGGACAAAGTAGTCCTTCCCCTCTACCAGCTTCAGCAGATCGTCATAGACCGGCTTCGGAGCGCGTTCGTAGCGGTTTACTATGATGTGACGGCTCCACCACGCCCAATATTCCTCCAGCGACGCGAACGGATAAAAGCCCCCTGAGTACATATCCCGGATGCCGTACTTGTCGGCAAAATCTTTGAAATACAGTTCAAACCGTTCGCCGGAGTAAGTCAATCCCGCCGAGGCGGACAGCCCTGCCCCTGCGCCGATCACCACCGCGTCGGCACAGTCAAGAGCCTGCTTCAGCCGTTCGATCTGCTCCGAGTAAGCGGCGGTAGATCGTTTCGTCAATATCCTTGAAAACATTGAAAATCACCCTCTTTATGGACGTATCCTGTCGGAGAAAATCTGTAACAGTTTTGACCGCGATTTCAGCGGCCTCCTGGTTGGGAAAGTGAAATTCCCCGGTGGAAATGCAGCAGAACGCAACGTACTCCAATCCATGCTCTGTCGCCAGTTCCAGGCAGGAGCGGTAGCAAGAGGCCAATTCCCGCCTGTCCTGATGGGTAACACGGCCTTGGACGATGGGGCCAACGGTGTGCAGAACATACCGGGCAGGGAGGTTATAGCCCTTGGTCAGCTTGGCCCGGCCATTGGGTTCCGGGTGGCCCTGGGCCTGCATGATTTGATGGCACTCGTCCCGAAGCTGGAGGCCCGCCGCCGAGTGGATGGCGTTGTCAATGCAGCCGTGGCAGGGGCAGAAACAGCCCAGCAGGGCAGAGTTGTCCGCATCCACAATCGCATCCACCCTTAACCGGGTAATGTCCCCTTTCCAAACGGCTATTTGAGGGTGCCCGTTGACGGTAGGCAGCGCGGCTCCATCCATAACGCCCTTGTTGTCTCGCTCGGCGGACAGGAGGTCGTCCTGCATGGTGAGAAATTCCCGTTTCAGCGGCATGGGCGGACGGACATTCATCAGACTGCGGAGCAGTCTCCGCTGGCTGGTCAAATCCTGCGGAAAGCCCTCCGCTTGGGACTGATACTCCGGCATTTCTGTCAGCAGCATCGTGTTGAGTTTCAGTATTCGTTCCAGATATTCCATAAGCGGTTCTCCCGGTTTTTGATTTCAGGCCGTAGGCCGTCCCGCATCATACGGGACGGCCTACGGGTAGTTCTATTGCTTAAAACTTGCCGTTCTCGTTGGCCCAGGTGGACTTGTCAGCGATGGTTTCCATCACATCCCAATGCTCGGCAATCTTGCCATCCTCTACCCGCCACAGGTCGTAGTAGCTGGTGGGCGCACCGCCGAAGGTTCCCTCGCTGACAGCCAGGACGAAGTTACCTTGGGCCAGCACCTGATGGACGGTGGTGTAGATCATCTGGATACCCTGCTCCGCAAGAGCGGCCAGCGCAGCGCCCAGGCCGGACAGCCCATCCGCAATGCCGATATTGTGCTGGATATAGAGATCGCCCTTGAAGTAGTCAGGGGTCTTGGCGGAGTTGTTGCCCTGCATCACGTCATACAGGAACGCTTTCACCAGCTCACGGTTGGCCGCGGTCTTGTCCAGATCAGTGATGGTCATTGCGCCATCGGTTTGGGTGTGTCCGGAGGGATTGGGAGCGGCCAGCGCGGCCAGATTGTCCCAATGCTCGGCGATCTTGCCCTCAGCATCAAAGCGGAAGATGTCAAAGGCAACCTGCTCACCGGCCCCGGCGAAGTTGTAGATGGTCTGGAGGAACACCTTGTCGCCGTCCTGGAAGGCGCGGATGTTCTTCACGGTAGTCTTGACGGGAGCGGAGGCCAGATACTCCACGGAGCCGACGAAGGCGTCCCGGCCAGTGGCATAAGCCAGGTTGTGCTGGATGTAGCCCTCGGCCAGCAGGCTGCGGGCAGCGGCGGTGTCGCCAGTAGCAAAGGTGTTGATCAGAGCGTTGGCTTTCTCAATGTTTGTCATGGTCGTGTTCTCCTTTTCGATGGTGTTGTTGGAATGGAACAGTTTTTCAAAGATGCTCATGGGGAATACCTCCTGGGATTTACTCGGCGGGGTGTTCCCCGTCCTTGTGTCTGCATCATACAACACAAAAAATCATTTGAAAAGTACGCACAATATTGTGGTATAGGCACTTGAAGGTAACGATTGGACAGTTACCAAGAGGAAACGATTGTGTGATTTCAAGGGGCTTCGGCTTTTTTGCCAGGATAAAATTTTTTCCTCCGTCTTGACCCCGGTGGGGGTGATACAGTAAAATAGGGCTATACAGCATTTTGGAAACTAACAGACAGGAGGATACAATGATGGAGGCGAAAACCTTGCCCGCCTGCCCAGTGGAAACAACGCTAACGCTCATCAGCGACAAATGGAAGGTGCTTATCATTAGAGATTTGCTGCCGGGAACAAAGCGGTTCGGAGAGTTGAAAAAATCCATTGGCAGCGTGAGCCAAAAGGTGCTGACTTCCCAGCTTCGGCAGATGGAGGAAAGCGGACTGCTGATCAGGACGGTCTTTCCAGAGGTTCCGCCGCGGGTTGAGTACACGTTGACGGAGTTGGGGCAGAGTTTGAAGCCAGTCTTAGATGCAATGTGGAATTGGGGCGAGGAGTACAAGGCCAAGAACGTATAAGAACGGCTAAATGCTATGGGTGCTAATGCGTCTCATGGTGAGACGCATTTTTGCAGCCGCTTTGAGCGCATACGCGCATGCCGCCCCGCCTGCGATGACCATCACGCGTTCTGGGAAATGCTTACGACTCCCACAACAGTCAAAACCGGCGCAAGCCGGTTTTGAGGGTATGCCCCCCCCTTAACCACAAAAAGCACCGGCGGCCTTTGGCTGTCAAGGCCCGCGCCGGACGCTTGCGGACGGCGCGGCTTGTCTTGGCCTTGACGGACAAAGGGCGGTGGTGTAAAATCCTCCCCTGAGGGGGCATACCCTGGGTTGCGCCGCTTTATCCCTGTCACAGCGTTTCCTTCACCAGTCTCCACGCCCGCCGGACTAACGTGGCGGCTTCCGCGATCTCCGCTTTGCTGATGCCCTTGGTGGCGTTAGCCCAACACGCAATTTGATTCACATTGTTGCCAATAGCGGACAGCTCCCGCAATAGAGCGGCGTAAGTGTCGGGAGGCTTCGGCTGAATGTCCACATTCATAATGCTGTGCCGGAGCAAGGCGCTGGTATTGAGGCCGGACAGGGCGCATTGTTTCAGCAAATGCGTGTATTCGGCTTCACTCAGCCACAGGCCGATAAATTTTTCACGTTTCCGCATAAGATTTTCCTTTCTCGCTAATGCGTCTCACCGTGAGACGCATTAGTGTTGATGGGGGTTCCAAGGGGGGCTTTCCCCCCTGGCAAGCGGTCGTTTGTGTTTAACAAATGACATACTTGCTCGGACAGCACCGCCTTTCGGCGGCGCTGTCCGCTGCAACGGGGGCGGGTAGCGGGTCCCTCTGTGCATCCATGAAAAATACGTTTCACGGTGAGACGCATTTCTCCAAAATCGCATTGAACAGTGAAAAGGCTGTATAGGGCTGTTGTGGCGGGAATGCCGTAAGGTACTGATAATGGAAAGCTCCCGCTGTAAACGCTCATACCTGATATTTTCTTTGCGTTCCTCTCCTAACTCGTATCCATCCATCTCCAGTCGTTTTGCGCTGGGGGATAGATAGATTGATTCGTATGGATAAAATCAGTTTGGTTTTTATCAATATAACTTAGGTTTGCTTTTGAAACCTCAAGAGGTCGGTTTTCTCGACTGCTTGAAGTCGGATTTTCCAACCTCTGGACATCGGAAAAATCGTTCTGTGAAATAGTCGCGTCAGAGCCTTGGCTGGGTGCCTCCGTATCTTCCCGGACAGTGATCCGTTTGACGAAAATTTTGTCTGGCTTGCCCTGCCCTTGTTTCACGCGCTCAATCAGGCCGATGCCCTTGCCAGCATCCAACTCCGCCAACAGGCGCATGGCCTTGTTCCGACCGCAGCCTATGGCTTCACAGATTTCCTTTACCGTGAAGTAGATGTAAACTCGCCCGCGATCGTCCTGCCAGCCGTTTTTCGAGGACAGGCTCATACGGTTTAACAGCATACCATAGAGCAGCTTGGCATTTGCGGACAGGTACTTGAACCGGGGATGGCTGACAAGCTGGTTGGGAACACGGAAGAAAGAGAATTGCGATGTTTCATCGCCGCAGAGATAATCTGATAAAATTATGTCCGGCATAAATTTGCTCTCCTTTTTGAGAATGAAAAACGCACGATTGACTTTGATTGTCAAATCGTGCGTTTTTCTGCCTCTTTAATTTTGTCACAAGGTTTCGTTTCTTCGGTAACTGCCTGTTAAATTAGTCCTTTTTGTCTTGTTCTTTATCGGCAGCGACCTCAAGGTGAACCGTTTTTGTCGGGCTACAAAAGAGAAGCCGCGTCCCAATTCCAATAGGAACTGTTGAAGATGATCGATCAGCGCCTGCTACAAGCTGCTCTCATAGACATGAGTGTCTGGCCGGATTTGAAGGAATTCCATAACATAGGGATCTTTGATGACCTTTTCATATTCCGGTTTTGGCTCTGTTGTTTGTATCTCGGCGGACACAGGAGCTTGGTCCTGACTGGCCAACAGACATTGATAGAACATCGTGTGAATTTGCCGCTCCAGTTGGCGTGAACTCCAGCCAGATTTTGCACATTCCTCCAGATAAAATTGGCGGGCTTTGGTATCTTGCACACGCATGAGCAGCCGATAGTGCGTCCAACTCAATTCGCTACGCAGTGCGTTGCGTTTTGGAAACATGCAGAAAAACTGCCGCATATTCCGTAAGTTAGCAGCAGAAAAGCCTGTTCCAAATTCAGTGGTCAAACGTTCGGCCAGATACTGCAGCAGGCGCTTTCCATATCCAGCCCGGTCATTCTCTCCGCAGGCTTTATAGACCTGTTCGCCGATCTCATGATAGGCAAGCACCATTGCTGTGTTGACAGCGGAAGAAACCTTATTTTGTGCTGTGATAATACACCCGCGAATTGCCGAATATGTTTCTTCTGCACTATTCGCCAATTGTTCCTGCCGATCCATAAGTTCGTCCATTGAACTGCCTCCCGAAGAATGGTTGAATGATTTTCTTAAGGGGATTATATCACGCTCACAATCATTTCACAACATATAGCAGTTAGAAAATGCCTTCTTCAAGTGCATCGCCCAATGCTGTAGCAAACAGTGTGACCCAGGCTGTGGCATTGCTCTCACTCAGTATGTCCTGCTTAATTGGAATCTCAACCGCCTCGTATAACTTTCGCACTACTGATGTAGCACCAACCATCTGGCGAAAACCTATACCTATCTGCTGTCCAACCTGCGGCCCCAGCTCCTAGAAGGGGCCAGCTGGGAAAACGTTACTTATGAGCTGACAAGCGTCAACTTTACTGAGGCGGGGTATTACACGGCAGGCACGGCGGAGATCATCCACGGCCCCGGAAGCCAGACGCTGAACACCCTCTCCCTGCCCATCCTGTTCAACGATGTGACAACAGAGGGCAAGGTGGGCACGGTGACTGTCACGATCCGCTCCGATAACTACCAGGACTTCACCAACACCCTTGAGATCATAGCCAGCAATAAAGAGGCGGTGACCTTCAGCGGCGTGACGGGCGTGACCGTCCCCTATGGGGTCGCTGTAGGCGGCGTCGGAGAAGAAGCTCAGCCGCACCGTCCGCCCGGAGTCGGCTAGCTTCGCCGCCTGGGCGTTGTACAGGCCCAGCTGCACGGTGCGCAGGCCGTCCACCGCGTCAACCACCTCGGTATTCGTTGTAATCCCCACGTCGGTCAGGTCCAGATAGATGGTGCCACTGGCCACATTGGAGCCATCCCGCGCGCCGATGCGGCCGAAGAGGAAGCCCTCGCTGCCGCCGGTCTCCGCAGATCCGGCGGCGCCGCTGCTCTCGTCAAAGACGGCCTCGACCCTGTACTGCGGGTCTACCACCTTATTGTCGGGAACAATGTAATCCGCGTAGAGCTGGATGCTGCTGCCCGGAAGCAGGTTCAGGTCCTGGAAGGTTGTCTCCTTGTCTCCCACCTGGATTGTAACATCGGAGATGGCATGGATGCCCTTGTTCTCCACAGTGAACTGGATCTGGGTGCTCGCGCCCAGCTGAATGGCGTCGTAGTCCGGGAGGAAGTCGGGGACCTCGATCTTGTCCATGTAGGTCTCCGTGGCCGTGAACATACTGGTATGTTTGGCGGGGACGTAGAAGGACACGATCTCCCCATTCTCGGCCTCGGCAACCCGCTTCACCGGATTCTCCGCGTTGTAGGTGGTCCCTAGAATGACGGCCTTGCTTTTGCTGTTGTAGTAGGCCACGGCCAGGGCGTCCATGCTCACCTGGCCCGTGGCGCCCATGGTGAGGGTGGCGGTGAAGGGGATGATGCCCGCCCAGGTGTTGACATGCCAGCTGCGGCTCATGCCGCCGCCGGCGTTGAAGCCGCCGTTGAGGATCTGGACCTTCCAGGACTTGGCATTGAAGTCATAGAAGACCATGCCCTCCATGTAGCCCTTCACGCCCCACTCCTTGTTGTTGATGCCGCTGCGGGCCTTGGCCCGGGCGAACTCGTCGAGCACCTCGCCGCCGTACTGGAGGACGCTCTTGCGCCCCGCCAGGGTCATCAGCTCCCGGAAGCCGGGGGCGTAGTCTAGGTCCTTGGCGCCGGTGCTGCTCCGGCCGTAGACCCCGGTGACCTGGTCGGCGTCGTTCAGGCTGCCCAGGCTCACGGAGATCAGCGCCATGAACCGGGTGGGGTCCTCGGTGGGGGCCAGCTTCATCTGGAACGCCTTTGAATTGCTTTTGGTATAGCTGCCGCCGGCGATAAAGCTCAGGGCCTTGTTCACATATTTGTCCCCGGTGTCCATGGAGCTGCCGCTGGTGCCGAAGGCCCTGCCCATGCTCTGGACCTCCGTCAGCAGGGAGGGGCTATCGGTCGCCTGGCCCGTGCCACGCAGGTTGCTCAGCTTAAAGGGCAGCGTCTCCTGATAGACGATCTTGTCACAATATTTTTCGATAATTTCGATTTGATGCTGGATGCTGTTGCTGTCCCCCTCGTTCTCGTCGTCGCGGGAGAACCGAACATAGAGGGCCGCCCATTTTTCGCCCTGGTTGTTGTACTGCCTGTTCATCATAGCCTCCTATCCGGCAGTCACCGTTTCTTTGAACGGGTTCCGGACCACAGCACGATCAGCCAACTGCGGCGGCGGAAGCCTGCGTTTCGGAAAGTGTTCCGACGGCTGTTCGAGGAAGTGGTACGGCAGTGCGTAGAAAAGGGGTTGGTGAGCGGACGGCTGGCGGTGACAGTCTCCACTCATGTGAAGGCGAAGGGACTTTGAGAAAATTCTACTTTGGTTTGATATTTTCCTCGGCGCCCTGCCGGCGGCATAAAATAAAAGTTCCCCTCATAGTCTGTATGGACAACCAACGTCCAACAACCAATGAGGAGAAACCTACATATGGAATCAACCAAGAACTTCGTCCAGCTCCGGGGCACGGCGGCGGGAGAGCCCGCCCCCTCCCACGAAAACCACGGCAGCGTCTTCTACCGCTTCCCCCTGGCCGTGCGGCGGCTGTCGGGCCAGACCGACCAGCTGTGGGTTATTGCAACCGCCGACCAGCTCCGGCAGTTCCGGCCCCTGACGGGCCGCAGACTCACGGTAGAGGGGCAGCTGCGCTCATTCAACAACAAGAGCGGCTGCGGCAGCCGCCTGGTCATCTCCGTCTTCGCCCAGCTGCTCCTCCCTGCCGGCGAGGAGGAGGACCAGAACCGCATCGCCCTGCGGGGGGTGATCTGCAAACCGCCGGTGCTGCGGCGCACACCGCTGGGACGGTGCATCTCCGACATGATGCTGGCGGTGAACCGGCGGTACGGTCGGGCGGATTACCTGCCCTGCATCGCCTGGGGGCAGGTGGCTATGCTCACCGGCAATATGTCCGTAGGAGAGGCGCTCTCCCTGGAGGGCCGGGTACAGAGCCGAGCCTATACCAAGGTGGTGGAGGGCTGCGCTCAGGAGCGGGTCGCCTTCGAGGTCAGCATCATGCACCTGGTAGAGGAGGAGTGTTTTTAAATAATGGATACAGCGAACCGCCGCGCGGAGCACACCACGCAGCGGTTCGCTGTATCTTATAGAGGCAGCGTCGTTCTTGCGTCAGGTCCTCTCCGTGCTCCCGCCCTCTGCCGCACCGCAGCGAAAGCCGGAGGAAATCGCCCCGGCGGGGCAGACGGACCTGCACTTTCCGCAGCGAATGCACTCCGGGCTGTTGATATGGTCGGTGACCTCCACCCCCATGGGACAGCTGCGCTCGCACTTCCCGCAGCCGACACACCGCTCTTTGTCCAGCCGCATCTGATAAAAGCTGAAGCGGTTAAACAGGGAGTAAAAGGCCCCCAGTGGGCACAGGTACTTGCAGAAGGGCCGGTGCACTGCGCAGGACGCGGCGAGAATAGCCAGCAGCACCAGCGTCTTCCACCCGAACAGCAGCCCCACCGCCTGCTGCAGGCTGGGATTGGCCAGCAGCAGGGGGATGCCGCCCTCCAGCGTCCCGGCAGGGCAGATGTACTTGCAGAAATAGGGCAGTGTGATGCCGCCCTCTCCCACCGCGAAGGCGGGGAGCAGAACCACCATTACCGCCAGAACGGCGTATTTGAGCCACCGGGCGGGCCGATCGACGGCCCTGGGCACCCGGAACTTGGGCACGGGAATCTTATGCAGAAGGTCCTGAACCAGTCCAAAGGGGCACAGCAGCCCGCACACCAGCCGTCCCAGCGCTACGCCGAACAGCGTCAGCAGACCCAGCACATAGAAGGGAAACCGCCCGCCTCCCAGCATCGCTTGAAGAGAACCGATGGGACAGGCCCCCAGCGCCCCGGGGCAGGAGTAGCAGTTGAGCACCGGGACACAGATCCCTTTGCTGGCCCCAGTGAAGATGCGCCCTCTCCGGAAGCCTGCGGCATAACCGTTGAACGCCGCGGCGGCCAGCAGCTGGACCACCCGCTGAAAGGAGGGGCGGCGGCCCTTCACCCGATCCCGATGCATTCGAGACATATCCGCACCGCCTTTTCCATGACCTCCCCGTATTCCCCGTCGGCGAGCCCGACGGCGGCGCAAGCCAGCGCCGCCGCCAGCAGCCCAAGGCGCGCCGCCTCTATCTTCACATTTACATTACGCGGCTTCAACGGTGATCTCCGCCTTTCCCTCGGCCGCCAGCACTTGGTTCACGGCCTTTGTGAAGCTGGCAGCCAGATCCGACTGGCCGCCGATGATCGGCTTGCCCACGATCTCGCCCCTGCTGTTGACAAAAATCGTCGTGGGAAAACTCTGGATAGCGCCGAAGACAGCCAGGAAGCTCTCGTCCCCGCCAATAAGGGTGACGCCCTCATAGCCACACTCGCTGAGAAACGCCCTCGTCCCTTCGGGGTCATTCATGGCGTCCACGCAGGCGGTGATCAGCTGCACATTGTCCGGCAACGCCTTCGCATAGGCTGCCAGATCGGGCATTTCCGCCCGGCAGGGACCGCAGAACATACCCCAGACATTGATGACGGTCACGTCCTTGGCCTTGATTCCGTCCTGATTGTAGGACCCGCCGTCCAGGGTGGCGGCCGTAAAGGAGGACAGATCGCCCTCTGCCTCCCCGCCGGCGCACCCGGCCAGCATACCCAGCGCCAGCAGTCCGGCGAGGAGCAGGGCAGGCAGTGTTTTCTTTTTCATAGTCGTGATACCTTCCTTCAGATTATTTTTCAAAAAGGCTGCACGCAAGCGTACAGCTTTGGGCCGGTTCCGCCCCCATATGAGGGGGTATTTTCGCCCGGCAGACGGAGGGGGCGCTTTCTCTGGAAGCGCCCCCATATATGCACTATTCTTCCGCCTCCGCGTCTCCGCCTTCGATGTTGATGGAGACGAAGGACCCGTCCTCGAATTCCGCCTGGAAGCTGCGGGTCACCTCCTGTCCAGAGGTGCTTTTAAAAGTAACATGGGACTGTACGCTCACCTTATTGCCGTTCAGCGTATACTCCCAGCCGCTCTTGGAGGGAAACACCGCAGTCTCCGGCAGGTCCAGCCGGGCCCGTACCGCCGTCAGGCAGGCGGACAGATACACGTCCCGCTGGGCCGAGCTGAGGTAGAAGTCGGTGATGGGCGCGATAAGATGCCCGCTTAAGTAGATGTCCTCGTCGCCGAAGACGATGGAATCCACCGTCTTGTCCTCGTCGGCAACCTTGACCACAATGTCCCCGCCCTCCAGGAAGCGGGAGGTCTGGGTGTCCTCGATGGCGTAGGTGGAGACGATCCCGTTGTCAGAGAGCTGCCGCACCTCTGTCACTTGGGTGAAGCCGCAGGTCTCCAGTACGGTCAGCATGGACTCCTCCTGCTCCTCGGTCAGCTTCATCCCTGATCCCAGCACCGTCTCGGAGATGGCCGGACCACCGAAGGGAGGCTCGATGGGGAAGTGGAACACAAAAATGGATACGGCGGCTCCCACCACCAGCACAGCTGCCGCCGCCCCGATGATCAGGGGCAGGGGTCCCCCCTTCTGCTTTGCCGCACAGTGGGGACAGACCTTGGCTTTTTTAGGAATCTCCTCCTGACAGCCGGGGCATTTTTTCATCTTGGGGGCCTTTTCGGCCTTTGGCTTCTTTTCTTTTTTTTCCTTCTTTTCCTTGCTCATGTTCGCTCCTATTTTCCCGGGAAGGTCCGCGCAGCCGCCCCAGCGGAGAGATGGACGGGACGCCTCCCTGTGATGACCGGCCGCGCTCTCTCCACAGGGGAACAGGTGGAGGAAGCGTGCGCCCGGCGGGCGGACCGCCGCCGCCTGCAAAAATACAACTCCATTATAGCAAAGTTTTGCCGGAAAGTCCATCCTCAAATTTTCATGAGCCGGAAAATGTTGATTTACAATTTCATTAAAATGGGGCGGCCTGTTTGAAAATTATCAGCAGACGAAAAATTAATGAAAACAAAGTGATTGGCAAAGCCCAGCATGAAGAGGAGCAAAGAAAACCGGCAATATAGCCCTGCTCATTCTGGCCAAATCTGAATAATCCTAAAATTATTCTTTACAATAGGAAATAGCTGTGATATAGTATCAAAGACCGCAGTAAGAGGACTGCGGGTTCCCGGGCTTCGACGGCGGCGGCACCTGCCCCGGCGCGGCTTGCGGAGAAGAATACTGAGAAGAAAGGTGAACACCTACCATGATGCAGAAAGATCAAAAGACTTCTATTATTGAAGCCAACCGCACCCACGAGACCGACACCGGTTCCCCCGAGGTTCAGGTCGCCATCCTCACCGAGCGGATCAACCAGCTCACCGAGCACCTGAAGGTCCACGCCCATGACAACCACAGCCGCCGGGGCCTGTATAAGATGATCGGTAAGCGCCGCAGCCTGCTGGACTATCTGGCCCGGAAGGATATCGAACGCTATCGCGCCCTCATCGCCAAGCTGGGCATCCGTAAGTAAGCACACATAGCGGGGGGAAGGGCCGGTCCCTTCTCCCCGCGTTTGCATCCCCAGCAATTCCTGCGCAGTACCGGGAAGAGCCGCTGTTTTAGCAGTTGATTTTGTCCCCGAGCCATCGGGCGCGAGATCAAGTGCTAAAAGGCGGCGTCCCTGAGAACAAAAGATTCATTAATAAGGAGTACGCTATGTCTACCATCATCACCAAAAAGCAGTTCCCCAACTACCGCA
>CAJTYO010000070.1 GCA_910584045.1 uncultured Oscillospiraceae bacterium
CGACCAGGGCATGATGTTCGGCTACGCCTGCGACGAGACGCCGGAGCTGATGCCCGCCCCCATCGCCCTGGCCCACAGCCTCTGCCGCCGGCTGGCCGTTGTGCGCAAGAACGGTCGGCTGTCCTGGCTCCGCCCCGATGGCAAAAGCCAGGTCACCGTGGAGTATGACAGCGACGGCAAAGTCGTCCGCTGCCCCGCCATCGTGGTCTCCACCCAGCACGGCCCTGACGTCGCCATTGAGGAGCTGCGGCAGGCCATCGTGGAGGAAGTGGTCAAGCCCGTTATCCCCGCCCAGTACATCGACCAGGACACCAAGTTCTTTATCAACCCCACCGGACGCTTCGTCATCGGCGGCCCCGTGGGCGACAGCGGTCTCACCGGACGGAAGATCATCGTGGACACCTACGGCGGCGCGGCCAGCCATGGCGGCGGCTGCTTCTCCGGCAAGGACCCTACCAAGGTGGACCGCTCCGCCGCCTACATGGCCCGGTACGTGGCCAAGAACATCGTGGCCGCCGGCCTGGCCCGGCGCTGCAACATCGAGCTGGCCTACGCCATCGGCGTCAGCGAGCCGGTGAGCGTGCTGGTGGAAACCCAAGGCACCGGCATCCTCTCCGACGAGCGCCTCAGCGAAATCGTGCGCAGCCTCTTCGACCTGCGCCCCGGCAAGATCATCACCCAGCTGGATCTGCGCCGTCCCATCTATGAGCAGACCGCCGCCTACGGCCATTTCGGCCGCACCGACATTGACCTGCCCTGGGAGCGGCTGGATATGGTGGAGGCCCTGCGGGCAGCCAAGTAAGCGGCGCCGCGCCATGGTCGAAGCATACGAAAATTGGTAAAGTCCGGTGGGTAAACTGTGGCGCGGTCCGCGCCGTCTTCCTTGACGGGCGGCAGCCGGCCTGCGTCCTCCGCCTTACCGCGCATCAGTTTCCTTCTCTCCTTTTTACCGATTCTCAAGTACGTCAACTATAAAAAAGAAGCGGGCGGTCCCCTTCTCTCCCTCCCGGCCTGGGATGGAGAATAGAAGGGGACCGCCCTGCAAATACTGGTGGAGAAAGGAAGTGACTTGATGACGACCGCCTTTTTCCGCACGGTCATTCTCTATTTTATCCTGATGGTCGGCCTGCGATTGATGGGAAAGCGGCAGATCGGCGAGCTGGAGCCCAGCGAGCTGGTGCTGACCCTGATCATCTCCGATCTGGCCGCAGTGCCCATGCAGGATTTCGGCATCCCGCTGGTCAACGGCCTGTTCCCTATTATCACCCTGCTGTGCCTGTCTATGCTCCTCAGCTTCTTCAGTCTGAAGTCCATCCGGTTCCGGGCTCTGGTCTGCGGCTGTCCCACGGTCATCATCCGGGACGGCAAAGTCCTGCAGCAAAATATGGCCCGAAACCGCTTCACCGTGGACGAGCTGCTTGAGCAGCTGCGCGTCCAGGGCTACAGCGACCTGTCCAGCGTGAAGTACGCAGTGCTGGAAACCAGCGGGCAGGTGTCCGTCCTGCCCTACACCAAGGCCGGCCCCGCCACACCCCAGGTCATGGGGATGGACGTACAGGACGACGTGACGCTGCCGGTACTGCTCATCAACGACGGACACATTATGTCCGAGAACCTGTCGGCCAGCGGCTATGACGGGGCATGGCTGGAAAAGCAGCTGCGGGAGCGCCGTCTCACCTCTCCGCGGCAGGTGTTTTTCATGACTGTGGACGAAGCAGGGTCCATCACCTGTGTGGCAAAGGAGGCGGGAGCGTGAAGGCATTTTATATCCCCGTTGGCCTGCTGGCGCTGATTCTGGGCTTCTCTCTGTGGGCCGGGCGGTATGTGGAGCTGCGCACCGAGCACTGGACCGCCCTGCTGGAGGAGGTGGACCAGGCCGGGGGACAGGAGGACTGGGCCCTGGCCCGTGAGCGGCTGGAGCGGGCCTACGCCGACTGGGACTCCAGCCAGACATTCTTCCACACCATCATGGACCACGACGAGCTGGATGAGGCGGAGGAGCTGTTCGCCGGGGCCTTCGCCGTGTGCCGGGAGAGGGACGGAGCGGACTTCCACACCATGCTGGCCCAGCTGACCAACCAGCTGCGGCTGCTGTCGGAGACCCAGTCCGTCAGCGTCAAAAACGTTCTGTAGCCCCGTCCTCCAACCACGTCACCCGCCGGCCGTCCACAATTACCCGGCCGCTCTCCCGCATCTTCTTCAGCTCCCGCATCATGGCGCTGCGGTCGGTGCTGATATAGTCCGCCAGGGCGCTGAGGGAGAAGGGAAGATTGAAGGTGTCCGACCCCGCCTCCAGCCGGCACAGCCGGAAGTAACAATGCAGCTTCTCCCGGATACTGCGGCGGCTGAGAACCTCCACCCGGCGGCTAAGCCGCCTCGTCTGGTCCGCCACCAGGCGGAACATATTCTGTACCAGCTTGCTGTGATAAGTGCAGGCCTTCTCGCAGCGGCGCATCAGATGGTCGAAGTCCATGAACAGCGCCTCGCTCTCCCCCTCGCTGACCACCTCCAGGCAGTCCCCCAAGTCCGTTGTGAAGGCCAGAACCTCGCCGAATACGCTCCCCTCGTCCACCCGCTCCAGAATGGTACGGGTCCCGCTGTAGTCAAAGCGCACCAGCGCCGCCTGCCCCCGGAGCAGCACTCCCACCTCGCCCCGGGACTCCCCGTAGGCACAGATAGTCTGGCCCGATCCAAACCGGCCCTGCCGCATCCGGAAGCAGTGGATCATGGCCTCCACCTCGCTGTCGGTGATGTCGTGGAAAACTGCCAGTCTGCTGTATGCCATACCTCTGCCTCCTCCCATGCGCCGTCCTATATCTGGTAGAGATCAACTGCGGACGGCACAAAATATTGAAAACTTTTTGATTTGTCGCTGATGCAACATCGTATCCCTGTCCCTTTATGATATACTCACTTCACACAAAAGTAAAGGCCCAAATTAATATGGGCATCTTTCAGGAGGACAAGCCATGATGCAGGTCAATGTAACGGGCGGAACTATCAGCCAGCAGGAGCGGGATGCCTATATCGCCCGAGCCAACAGCAAGTACGCCATTGGAACGGTGCAGGCCCTGGACATCCATGTGGACGGGGAGTATGTGGATCTCCGCTACCAGCTGGCGCCCAGGCCCTTCAGCCGCATCCGGCGGATTACCGGGTATCTGGTGGGCGATATGAGCCATTGGAACAACGCCAAGGCGGCGGAGGAACGCGACAGAGTTAAGCATATCTGACCATCCATCGGGGAGGCGGGCTGCCGCCTCCCCTTTTTATGTCGAAAAACTGCTGCACAGCTTTTTTGAGTCAACGCCATACGGCAGCTCAGGGTCCGCTCTGCATGCTGACGGGGCGCCCCCCTCCATATAGGGGCGGAAGGGGGAAAGCTGCACGCAAACATGCAACTTTTTGAAGATTTTCTGAAAAAAATTTTTGGAACGGCGATGGATTTGTGGGGAGTTTTTTGGAAATCTGTTGACATAGGCGGGTACTTTCAGATATAATTGTTTATCTGTATCTATATCTACCGTCAAATATAGAAGGGAGTCCACAGCGTGAAACAATTTTTCGGTATGAGCCAGCGGGGCAGGCTGGAGGAGGCCGTGCAGGGTATCCGCACCCCCCAGTTTATCATGCTGCTGTCAAACAACGAACAGTTCCAGGAGCATGTACAGGCCCTGGAGAAGCTCTTCCCCGGGGTTCCCAGCATCGGGTGCATCGGTATGAGCTATCAGACCAGCGTCGTGGAAAACGGCGTGGGCGTGATCGCTTTCTCCGACGGCGTCAGCGCCTCGGCCAACGTGCTCGAGCAGGTGTCCACCATGCCGGTGAAGTACATCCGCCGCCTGGAGCAGGACATCCAGAAGGTGGGCGGCTCCAACCGTGACACGGTATGTATCGACTTCTGCACGGGGAACGATGCCTGCGTGCTGACCACCATGTATACCGCCCTGCGGCAGCGGGGCATCTCCCTGGTGGGCGGCACCGGCGGCGAGGGCCGGGTGTCCGCCAACGGCGTGATCTATGAGGACGCGGTGGTCTACGGCCTGGTCCGCAACCTCCACGGCCGGGTAAAGACCTATAAGGAGAACATCTACCACCAGATGGGCGACTACCGCTTCATCGCCTCCGGCACGGACCGGGCTAAATACATACTTGGCGCGCTGAACGGCCAGCCCGCCAAGCAGGTCTACAAGAACATCCTCCACGTGACCGACGAAGAGATCCTGACCCGGACCTTCCAAAACCCCTTCGGCAAGATTAACGGGGACGACACCTGTATCATCTCCATCAAAGAGGTCAGCGGCAACGCCCTGGCCTGCTTCCGGCAGGTTAACGACTCCGACGTGCTCATACTTCTGGAGCTGGGCGATTACAAGGCCATTACCAGGGACACCATCCAGCAGATCTGCCAGGACTTCCCCCGCCGCTCGGCCATCTTCTCCGTCAACTGCCTGTTCCGCTATAAGCTGTTTTCCCAGCAGAACTATATGCAGGCATATCTGCGGGAAATGTCGGCGCTGGGCTGCCACGCCGGATTCGTGGGCTATGGCGAGCACTATAACGACCGCTTTGTCAACCAGTCCATGACGTGCGTGGTATTTGAGTGAAGGAGGGACAGACCATGTTGTTTGGAGGAAATAAGAAAAAAAAGCCGGAGCGGGCTCAGGAGGAGAAGAGCCTCTACCCGGTTCTGCATGTGGCCGGCAGCTTAAAAGCATATCAGAAGGATCTGGTGCAGAAGGAGGTCGCCTCCCTGTGGGAGCTGAACATGGTGGGAAGCGCTTTCTCCGGCGTAATTAAGGAGGCGGAGCGGTTTCAGGATAAGCTGCAGAATCTGGAGCAGTCCTTCTCCAACATCAACCAGACCTCGGAGCAGTTCATCCAGGTCCGCAGCGAGATTGCCCAGACGGTGACAGAGGCCCAGGGCCAGATGGAGGAGCTGGGCCAGACCTCCGCCCAGGTGCAGAAGTCCTACGATGAGATGGCGGAGACCTTCTCCCTGCTGCAGTCGTCTATCAAGGAGATTCAGCAGTGCATGGGCAAAATCGTCGCCATCGCAGATCAGACCAACATTCTGGCCATCAACGCCTCCATCGAAGCCGCCCGGGCCGGCGCGGAGGGCCGCGGCTTCGCGGTGGTCGCCGAGCAGGTGAAGGCCCTGGCCAAGGAGATCAAGGTGCTGGCCAGCGAGGTGGATTCCGGCGTATATGAGGTGGAAAACCGGGCCGGACAGCTGAATACCAGCATTCTCAGCTCTCAGCAAACCCTGGGACAGGGCGTCGGCATCGTCAATCAGACCGACGATAGCTTCCGGAAGATCACGTCGGCGGCGGAGGGCGCTGTATCCGTGCAGTCGGAGATCTCCAGCGTGATCTCGTCGTCCCAGCAGGAATTGCAGGTAATCCAGCAGTTTTTCGATCAGATCAAGGGCCAGTATCAGGAGGTTGTCAGACATATCGACAGCGCCAGCCGCCTGGGCACCACAAAGAGCGCCATGTTCGAGGATATGGACAACATGATCTCCCAAATTCCTCCGATGGTAAAAGATCTGGAGAGCGGACGCTGAGGCGGCGAAGCATTTCTCCAGGCGTCTAACAGCTTTTCCCGTCTGACCGGCCTATGCCGCTGGAGCTGATCGCCGAGATCGCCCGGCGGCTCCGTTAGACGGGGAATCATTCATAGAGGAAGAGAGGTGCGGGGTATATGCCCCGCACCTCCTGTATTATACTTGTCTTGAAAGTAAAAGTACCAAAAAGAACATTAAGAAAATACTTATTTTGACCCGGCTGAATTTCCTCCCTGCTTTGGTTGCCGCCCTAAAATATTTTAGGCGCGCATTGCGTATTACAGCGCCTGCTTCATGGACAGGGAGATGCGCTTCTTCCTCTCGTCCACCTCCAGCACCACCACCTTGACCACGTCGCCCACCGACACCGCCTCAGATGGGTGCTTGAGAAATTTGCCTCGGCTGATCTGGGAGATATGCACCAGCCCATCCTGGTGGACCCCGATGTCCACGAACACGCCGAAGTCGATGACGTTGCGCACCGTGCCGGTGAGGACCATCCCCGGCTGGAGATCCTTGATCTCCAGTATGTCCGTGCGCAGCAGAGGCGGCGGCAGCTCGTCCCGGGGGTCCCGGCCCGGCTTTTGCAGCTCCCTTGCCACGTCCAGCAGGGTGGGCACGCCCACGGCGCACTGCCGGGCCAGCTCCTCCGCCCCAGCGGCCTTGATCTGGCCGTCCAGGTCCCCCAGCTTCCCGGCGGACACGTCGGCCAGGGTGTGCCCGGTGAGCTCCAGCAGCCGCTCCGCCGCCTGGTAGCTCTCCGGATGGACGGCGGTGTTGTCCAGGGCCGTCTTGCTCTCCGGCACCCGGAGGAAGCCTGCACACTGCTCAAAGGCCTTGGGCCCCAGCTTGGGGACCTTCAATATCTGCCTGCGTGAGGTGAACGCGCCGTTCTCCTCACGGTATTTGACCACGTTCTTCGCCGTGGCGGCGGTAAGCCCCGCCACCCGCTGGAGCAGGGACGGTGAGGCGGTGTTCACGTCCACTCCCACGGAGTTGACGCAGTCCTCCACCACCCCGCCAAGCGCCTCGTCCAGCCGCTTGGCGGGCATGTCGTGCTGGTACTGTCCCACGCCGATGGCCTTGGGGTCAATCTTCACCAGCTCCGCCAGGGGGTCCTGGAGCCGCCGGGCGATGGATACCGCCGAGCGGAGGTTCACATCGTACTCCGGGAACTCCTCTGCAGCCAGCTTGGATGCGGAGTAGACCGAGGCCCCGGCCTCGTTGACAATCATATAGCTGACGCCGCCCCCCACCTGGCGCAGCAGCTCCACAGTCATCTGCTCTGTCTCGCGGGAGGCGGTGCCGTTGCCGATGGCGATGTGGCTTACGCCGTGGCGGCGGATGAGGTCCGCCAGGGTGGCGATACATGCGTTCTTCTGCCGCTCGCCGTGGGTGGGATAGACCACGGTGGTGTCCAGCACCTTGCCCGTGCCGTCCACCACCGCCACCTTGCACCCCATGCGGTAACCGGGGTCCAGTCCCATGGTCACGTGGCCCTTCACCGGCGGCTGCATCAGCAGGGGACGGAGGTTTAAGGCGAAGTTGTGGATGGCGCCCTCGGCGGCCTCGTCGGTAAGGGCATTGCGGATCTCCCGCTCCAGGGAGGGGTACAGCAGACGGTCATAGGCGTCCTCGGCAGCGGTCCTGATAAACGCCGCCGCCCTGGTCCCCGGCTGGACCACCGCGCGCCGCAGGAGGACCAGCGCCTCTTCCCGGTCGGTCTCCACGCTGACCTTTAAAAATTCCTCCCGTTCGCCCCGGTTGATGGCCAGAACCTGGTGGCCCTGGAGTCGGCTCACACCCTGCCTGAAGTTGTAGTACAGACGATAGACGCTGTCCTCCTCCTTGGCGGCGGTCACTGCCAGCTCACTGCGCCGCTGCATATGTGCCCGGAGGGTTTTGCGGACGGCGGCATCGTCGGAGATGTCCTCGGCGATGATGTCGCTGGCACCCTGCAGGGCGTCGGCTGCGGTCTCCACGCCCTTCTCCGGGTCGATGTAGTCCTTCGCGGCCTCCTCCGGGTCGGGACAGTCCCGCTCCTGCGCAAAGAGCAGGGCCGCCAGGGGCTCCAGGCCCTTCTCCCGGGCTACGGTAGCCCGGGTGCGGCGCTTCTGCTTGTAGGGGCGGTACAGGTCCTCCACCTCCGCCAGTGTGGCGGCGGCATCAATGGCGGAGGCCAGCTCCTCCGTCAGCTTCCCCTGGCCCTCAATGGCCCCCTTGACCTCCTCCCGGCGCTTCTCCAGACTGCGCAGATATTGCAGGCGCTCCTCCAGCGTCCGCAGGGTCGTGTCGTCCATGGAGCCGTGGAGCTCCTTGCGGTAGCGGGCGATAAAGGGGATGGTGTTGCCCTCGTCCAGAAGCGTTACCACGTTTTCCACATGCTTATCGTTCCGGCCCAGCTCCCGGGCCAGGATTTGTATAATGGCTTCCATCAATTTTTCCTTTACTCGTTGTCTACTCTGATCTGGCACATCTTCATGGCCGCCAGGGCGCTGCGGTGACTCTCCGGCGTAACTCCGGCGCAGCAGGATGCGTCCACGGAGATGGGCACATCCGGCAGGAACGCTTTGAGCACCAGGGCGTTGGAGATGACGCAGATGTCTGTGCACAGGCCCACCAGGGCGATCTCCTCAATGGCCTCCTCCCCGCTCCGCTTGGCCAGGAGCTCCGCCAGATCCCGGCTGCCGAAGGTGGTTTTGGTCACGTACAGCGTGCTCTCATTCCGTCCGGCCCCCTCAGTCAGGGCCCGGCGCACACCGGGGGCCAGGGACCAGCCGTGGGTCCCTTGGATGCAGTGCGCCACCGGCAGCAGCCTCCCCTCCTGGGTCTCCAGGTAGTCGGGCTGGTGGGTATCCTGGGTGGCATAGACCGCACCATCCCAGGAGCGGATCTTCTCGATCACCCGGGGAACGACGCCCACGGCCTCCGGGGTGCCCAGAGCGCCGTCGATAAAGTCGTTTTGCATGTCGATGACAACTAAAACCTTCATACTGTCTCCTATTGTTTGAAAATTTTCTCCACATGGACGCGCTCCGTCCTGGAGAGGTATCGCGTCCCCTCAAAATCCAGCTCCGCCACGAAGGGCATCCAGTCGATAACACGCAGGAAGCTGTCGCAGTTCCAGGAGGGATCGTAATAGTTCAAAATGGTACTGAGGGCGGTGCCGTGGGTACCGATCACCAGCGTTTTGTCTCGCTCCGCCTCCAGGATCTCCGTCAGAGCGGCGATATTGCGCTCCTGGACGGACCGCAGGCACTCCCCGCCGGGCTCGTGCCAGTCGAAATCCGCCCAGCGCTTCCGGAATAGCTCCCGGACGTTGCCGCCGGGGGCGGTCTCCCGCTCCCGCAGGCGCTCGTCGGTGCGGATGGGCAGGCCGAAGTGCTCCGCCGCCTCCCGGATGGTGTCCAGACTCCGGCGGTAAGGGCTGCACCAGAAGGCGTCCACAGGCTTGTCCCGGAGGAAGTCCAGGACGATCTTGCGGTCCTCCATGGCCTCGGCGGTGAGCCCCCGTTCCCGGTCGGACCCGCTGCGATAGTCGGACTGGGCGTGGCGGACAAAGTAGACCGTCGTCATAACGTTCCTCCCGATTACTTGTAATACAGCCGCTGCCGCTCGTACTTGGCCTCGTAGCTCACACGCATCCCCAGGCGGCGGTAGAGGTTTTCGTCCACATCGCTGAGCACCACCGTGAAGTGGGCACCGCAGCCCCGCAGCTTGGACAACTGCTTCTGAGCCAGGTCCGCTATGGGGTTGGTCAGGGCGCTGACACACAGGGCGATGAGAACCTCGTCGCTGTGGAGCCGGGGATTCTTGTTGCCCAGGCTGCCGGTCTTCAGCCGGCAGATGGGCTCCAGCACCTGTGTGGAGATGAGGTCCAGCTCCTGGTCGATGCCCCCCAGCGCCTTCAGGCCATTGAGCAGCAGAGCCGCAGAGGCCCCCAGCTGGTCGCTGGTCTTGCCGGTGATGACCCTGCCGTCGGGCAGGACCATGGCCCCGGCGGGGGCTCCGGTGGTTTCCTCCTTCTCCAGAGCGGCGGCCACGGCGGGGAAGATGGCGGGGGTCACGCCGGAGCGTTTCATCAGCATCTCCAGCTTAAAGACCACGTCCTTGTCCACCGTCCCCCGCAGCCTGCCGTTTAAGGCGGTGTAGTAGCGGCGCAGAATCTCCATGTGGGACGCCTGGCGGCAGACCTCGTCGTCCACGATGCAGCTGCCCACCATGTTCACCCCCATATCCGTCGGGGACTGGTAGGGGCACTGGCCCAGGATGGACTCGAAGATGGTCCGCAGAACGGGAAACACCTCCACATCCCGGTTATAGTTCACCGTGGTCACGCCGTAGGCCGCCAGATGGAAGGGATCGATCATGTTCACATCGTTCAGATCCGCCGTGGCCGCCTCGTAGGCCAGGTTCACAGGGTGGTCCAGAGGCAGATTCCACACGGGGAATGTCTCGAACTTGGCATACCCCGCCTTCCGTCCCCGGCGGTGTTCGTGGTAGAGCTGGCTGAGACAGGTCGCCATTTTGCCGCTGCCGGGACCGGGGGCGGTCACCACCACCAGGGGACGGCTGGTCTCAATATAGTCATTTCGCCCATAGCCCTCGTCGCTGACGATCAGCTCCACGTTGTGAGGATAGCCGGCGATGGGATAGTGGCGGCAGGTCCGCACCCCCAGGGCATCCAAGCGCTTGAGGAATGCGTCGGCCGCCGGCTGGCCGCTGTACTGGGTGACCACCACGCTGCCCACATAGAGCTCCATCTCCCGGAACACGTCAATCAGGCGCAGCACGTCCTCCTCGTAGGGGATGCCCAAGTCCCCCCGGACCTTATTCTTCTCAATGTCCCCGGCGCAGATAGCCACCACGATCTCCACATCCTCCCGCAGCTGCTGGAGCATCCGGATCTTGCTGTCCGGCGCAAAGCCGGGCAGGACCCGGGAGGCGTGGTAGTCGTCAAAGAGTTTTCCGCCGAACTCCAGATACAGCTTTCCGCCGAATTGGCCGATCCGCTCCCGAATACGGGCGGACTGGGTCTCAATATACCGCTGATTGTCGAACCCTGTTTTAAACATAGCTCTTCTCCCCTAACATCCACTATATTTATTACAATTCCCCGTGCAGCCAGGGCTTCTTCAGCTCCGTGTGCCGGCAGACCGCTCCGATCTCCCGCTCCAGAGACTTCAGGTCGTCAAAGGTCTCCGGCCGCTTCGACGGGTCCCGCAGCAGCGCCGAGGGATGGTATATCGCCATCATCCGCATATTGTCCACGTCAAACCATATCCCGTGCTCCTTTGTGATGCGGAATTTGTCTTGAATCAGCCGCATAGCTGCAATGCGGCCCAGACTCACCAGAATTTTGGGCTGAATGAGGGCGATCTGCCGCCGCAGGTAGCCTATGCAGGCATCCTGCTCCACATTCAGCGGGTCGCGGTTCCCCGGGGGGCGGCACTTGACGATGTTGGCGATATACACCGTGGTGCGGTCCAGGCCGATGATGGCCAACATATCGTCCAGAAACTGCCCCGCGCGGCCCACGAAGGGAATCCCCTGCTCGTCCTCGTTGGCCCCAGGGCCCTCTCCCACCAGCATGATCTCCGCCTGGGGATTTCCTACGCCGAATACCACATTCTTCCGGGTTTGGCACAGGGCGCACTCCCGGCAGTGCAGACACTCCTGCTCCAGCAGGGCCCAGCTGTCCTCCACTTCCTTCACCTCCTGAATATTCCCCGCCTCCGCGGGGATGCTAACCGTATCGCCGAAATCAAAAGGAGTTCTCCTTTATGTCTCGATGGTTCGTATGCTTTCTCTTTTACAGCTTCGCCGGCTTCGGCCTGGAAAAGCTCCACGCCCACCTCTTCCGCTCCCCCCGGCAGGTCCGCAAATGCTTCCTGCTTCTGCCTCTGTGCCCGGTGTACGGGCTGGCCATGGCCGCTCTGCTGGCCCTGGCTCCGGAGGGACTTGGCTTTATCACCCTGGCCCTCCTGGGCGGCGCGGTGTGCACGGGGGTGGAATATCTGGTCCACCTCTTCTACGACAAGGCGCTGGGGGTGTGGTTCTGGGACTACCGCCTGATGCGGGGACACATCCGGGGACGGATATGTCCTCAATTCACCGCCATATGGGGACTGCTGTCCGCGGCGGCGCTGCGATGGGTACAGCCGGCGGTCGACGCGCTGGCTGCGGCAGCACCGCCCCGGCTTCTATTTTGGCTGTGGGTTGTCCTGGCGGCAGACAGCGCCCTGTCCTGGTCCCTGCTGCGGCGGTACCGGGATACGGAGCTGCTGACCGTCAGAGCCGTATGGGCGTATTACAGCCGGGCCTCCAGCCAGTCGGACACATCCTTATAGACGTACTGCCGGCTGGCCTCGTTGAGAATCTCGTGGCGCAGACCGTGGTATAGCTTAATGCTCACATCCTGCAGGCCGGCCTTCCGGAAGCAGTCGCAGGCTTTCTTAACGCCTCTGCCCATGTCTCCCACCGGGTCCCGGTCCCCGGCAATGAAAAACACCGGCAGGGACTTGTCCATTTTATTCATGTTGGACTGCCTGGTAATGCAGCTCAGCCCATCCAGCATATCCCGGAAGAGACCCAAGGTCGTATCTCCACCGCAGAGGGGGTCGGCAATATAGGCGTCCACGTTGGCCTCGCTGGCGGAAACCCAGTCGAAACGGGTCCGGGCGGGGGCGAAGGCCCTGTTATATGTCCCAAAAGCCAAATCGTCCGCCCGGGCGCTGTAGGCCTTTTTACCCAGGCGCTTGATCTCGTGATCCGCCACCAGCTTGCCCCCGGCGATGACGGCAGCGGACTGATGCCCCGTGCCGCACAGGACGCA
The DNA here is from genome assembly GCA_910584045.1 of uncultured Oscillospiraceae bacterium. Classification (GTDB taxonomy): domain Bacteria; phylum Bacillota; class Clostridia; order Oscillospirales; family Oscillospiraceae; genus Pelethomonas. The sequence continues at coordinate 12,402 of CAJTYO010000070.1, forward strand.
GCCTCGCAGCACGCCGGGATAGCGGATGAGGTGGGTCCTGGATAAGAATGAGCCCATAGAGTGTCCGAAGAGGAAGTAGGGCCTGTCCGGAAACACCCTGGCCGTGCGGTGGCGCAGCTCCTCCATATCGTCCACCACATGCTGCCAGCCGTCCTCCTCCCCCAGGTACACCATGGGACAGCCCTCTATGACGGACCGGCCATGGCCCAGATGGTCGTTGGCCACCACCACAAAACCGCGGTCACACAGGTACTGGGCAAACGGCGCATACCGCGCGCCGTACTCCGCCACGCCATGGGCGATCTGCACTACGCCCACAATCTCCCGATCCGATGGCGTCCACTGGTTGACGTGGATCAGGGTCCTCCCTTCGCTGGAGGGGAAGAAGTATTCCGATACGATTGCCATAGCCGCATCCTCCACTGTTCACAATTTCCTTTTCATTATACCATGAATTAGTTCAATTTTCAATCCGTTGCGGCCCTTGAAATTCAAGGCTTT
>CAJTYO010000071.1 GCA_910584045.1 uncultured Oscillospiraceae bacterium
ACCGGCGGGCGTGGACATTTAGGCTTGCGGCACAGCCCCCAAACCCGCATGAATACGGGCTTCCTGGGGCGCTCCAAGCCCCGGCGCGGGGCGGGGTAAGGGTTTTATACTACCTACCCCCGAAAACGGCTTTTAACCGTCCACGGGGCTTTTCCCGCCTGATTTTTCCCATCCCTTGAAAAGTTCCTCTTGACAAAAAGCCTAACGGCCTGTTCCTGGGAACCCCCGGCAGCGGCAAGAGCTTCGCCGCCAAGCGGGAGATCGTCAACGTGTTCCTCACCCTCCCGGACGACGACATCATCATAGCGGACCCGGAGGGGGAGTATTACCCCCTGGTGAACCGGCTGGGCGGGCAGGTGGTGCGGCTGTCCCCCTCCGCCACGGCGGGCACGTTCATCAACCCCATGGACATCAACCCCAACTACGCCGACGACGAGGACCCCCTGTCCCTGAAAAGCGATTTTATCCTCTCCCTGTGCGAGCTGATCGTGGGCGGGCGGAGCGGGCTGGCCCCGGTGGAAAAGACGGTGATCGACCGCTGTGTGCGGACCATCTACCGCCCCTATCTGGCGGACCCGGCCCCGGAGCGTATGCCCATTCTCCAGGACCTCTACGACGAACTGCTGAAGCAGTCCGAGCCGGAGGCCCGGCGGGTGGCCTCCGCCCTGGAGCTGTACTGCACCGGGTCCCTCAACCTCTTTAACCACCGAACCAACGTCCAGGTCAATTCCCGCCTCCTGTGCTTCGACATCAAGGCCCTGGGGAAGATGCTGAAAAAGATAGGGCTGCTGATCCTCACGGACCAAATCTGGGGCCGGGTGACGGAGAACCGGGACCGGCGGCGGGCGACCTGGGTGTACCAGGACGAGTTTCACGTTCTGCTGGCGGAGCCCCAGACGGCGGCGTACAGTGTGGAGATTTTCCGGCGCTTCCGCAAGTGGGAGGCCATCCCCAGCGGGATCACCCAGAACGTGAAAAGCCTGCTGGAGAGCAGCGAAATTGAGTCCATCTTCGGCAACTGCGATTTCCTCTATATGCTGTCCCAGGCCGCCGGAGATCAAAAGGTGCTGGCAAGCCACCTGGGGATCAGCCCCCACCAGCTCTCCTTCGTGACATTCACTTAAAGGCGAAAACACCATCCCGGCGCAATAATGCAAAAGACAGATACCGCCAACAGCGGCATCTGTCACAAGTTCCATTGCATATGCGGCAAAGCCGTATCCTGTAATGCGCTTCCTCAGCAGGTCGGCTCTGGGAGTCGAACAACAGGTAGAGTTAGCTTATCGGTTCGGAACCGTAGCAGGCCCCGCTGCGGCCTACCTGCGGCAAGCCCCAAGCGGACGTAGCTAGACTACATCTCGCCTGGGGGCGTTTCCGTTTCTTCGCTGCTAATAGGCAATAGCTCCTGACGGAGCTATTGCCGCAAGTCTCCAAGCAGACGCAGCAAAGCTGCATCTGCCCGGAGACTTATTTTTTTACTTTGCTTCCAGCGAATCGTCTCCTAATAAAAAATTTCGGTTTTCAGTAGAATAGACCATGTTCTCGCTCGATTGATTGCTAAATGTGCAATAGTTGTACAAAACCGGGAGCGAACCATAGCCGTGGTTTCCGGCCCCGGCTGCCTGCGGCGCAAGGCCGCACGGGAACCATGACCGGCAGGATATGACAAAACCGAGAGAAGGGGTCTCGCTCCGAGGTGTCCGTCCCGCTCTGCGAATCAGCCTTGCAACATTGGTTGCCCGTCTGCTCCTTGAACGGGCCGCGTCCCTGCTTTTCCTGCATGGTCTCCGCCAGCAGGGAAGCCGGAACGCTCCTACGTCCACTTCGCTGAAATTGCTCACGGTTTGCCGTATGCGGCAAGCCCTACAATTTCAGCCGCTGCGCTCGCCCCCTTCGGGGAGCAGCCTGAACCACCGCCGCATGAACGGAGGGATACATATTTCAAAGAAGCGTATCACGACAATCTATCCCCGCGACAGAAAGGCACTGTCAGCCCTGTCCCGCTGCGGCTATGTCAGCCGTGAGCAATCCCCCTTTTCTTTGCGGAGGGCTTTGGAAGCTGTGGGGCGTGGACGGGCGTGGGACTGCCCGCATCCTCCGGGCAGCAGACATAGAGCCCGTTGATCTCCCGCCATCCACTCTGTGCTTCCGGGGGAATGCCCTTCAGGCTGTCGGCCACATGGACCGTTTTCCTGCAGCCATCATCCCGGTCTAAGAAGCTGTAGCTGTGTTCTCCTTCCCGGCGCAAGGATCTGGAGGGGTAAAGGACAGGACGGTGCAGGATATATTCCACAGCCGCCGCTTTCTCCGTTAAAAACGGCGGCATGATCCCCTTCTCCAGCTCCTGCGTCATCTTGTCAATGTATGCGGTCATATCCCGAACATGGCAGCAGCCACACTCCGGCGCGTTGAAGCCGAACCGCTTGGTGTACAGCATCCACTTGTCCGGCTGGCGGGGGTCATTGAAGTCGATCATAAAAAGAAGATCGTTGATCGAGCCGTCCAGCCTCTCAAACCGGGCGCTGTCGTACAACAGCTTGTTTTCGGTACGCTCGTTTGTAAACCAGACGGCACAGCGATCCAAAATAAGCGGGGATTCGATCCCCATAATGACTGGAGCGATCCTTTTCAGCCTGCCGGCCAGGGCATCCTCCCGGCAGTGCCAGTTCCACCAGCCAGCCTCGCGCTGAACGGCGGTGTCCCTGCTGTCAAAGGCTCCGGTCCGGAACTGCTCCAGCCACTGGCGGACAGACAGTCTATCCGGCATTGCCGTCACCTCCCGGCAGCAGCGTTTCCAGGATACCGGCAATAGAAGAGAACACCTCCGCCAGCTCACGGGCTTCCCTGGCGTTGTCCTCGATTTCCTCCGGCGTCATGCGGGTGCATTGCGTCCAGATACGCACATTTTCTTTCGTAGGTTCCAGCAGAACGGCCCGCTCAAACGCCTTGCAGAACATCCCCGCGATCTTGTGGCGGCGATCCGATTCCGCATCCGCCTGCCGGACCTCCTTTTTTGCTTTTTCCAGCTCCACCGCCAAGGCGGCGGCCTCATCCCGCTGCTCCTCCGGCAGATCCCGCACCTGCTGGGTGATGTTGTAGCCCTGATTGATGGACAGGCCGCCGCTGTCCAGAGCCTCCTTCACCGCAGGAGGGGCGTGTTCATCGATCTGCATGATCTTGCCCATAGTGCGCTCCCCCAGGCCAACAGCGTCCGCCAGTTCCTTGCGGGTATCCACAGAAGAAATCGGGTTCGGCAATGTTGCCAAACCCGATTTTGCATCCTCGCTTTTCTGATCCCCGCCGCCTGCGGACATATTCTCCCTGGCTCTGGCCTCGATATCCGGCTTCAGGCGGAGGGCGATCTTGCCCAGCTCCCACTTATCCAGGTTGCGGCGGCCCTTCTGGGTGTCCAGCGCCCACTGCTTTGCCTCCAGCATACTCTCAAACGAGAACACGGCCATCTGGTAGGGCAGGCCGTGCTGCTGGCACAGTCTCTGGCGGTTGTGGCCGTCAATGACCACCATGTCCTCGTTGACGATCACCGGGGAGTAACAGCCGTTTTTCAGGATGTCCGCTTCCAGGGCGGCGAGCTGCTCCCCCGTCAGCGGGGGGAGCAGTTCCGCCATCTCAGGCAGGACGGTGGGGGTGCGCTCGGCGCTGCTGTAGATGGTGCCAGTGTTCCGCATCAGGCCGCCTCACCGGCGCTGCCATCCTCGCTGGCCGCGCCAGCGGCCTCCTCCACCTTCCGGGGGGAGAGGAACTCCACCTCGGTGGCCTTGATGAGAAATCCCGGCTGACGGGTGGGGTCCTCCGCGAAGGAGATGGTCTCGAAGTCGCCGGAGGCGGCCAGCTTGCAGCCCTTATAGGCAAAGGCGGCGCACCGCTCCGCCAGAGCGCCGCGGACCTTGACGGAGATAAAGTCCGTGAGCTTGTTGCCGTCCCGGTCCCGGTAGCGGCGGTCCGAGGCGATACGGAGGATGGCGTAGGGCTTGCCATCCTCATGGGAGCGCAGCTCCACATCATTGGTCAGGTTCCCGATTGCGGTAATCTTCAACATAGCTTTTTTCTCCTTTTTCAGATATTATTTATAATGTAGAAAGAAAGCGGAGGCCCCCTCCGAAGAGGGAGCCTCCAGGGGTGCGCTTAATACCCGGTTTTGGGCAGCGGGGTGGGCTTGCCATAGACGGCAGTCACCCAGCGGGAGATGGCCTGCACCCAGACCCCGTTGTACACACCGCCCACGTCCGCGATGTTGACGAAGCTGGTTTGTGTTATCCCTTGACACGGCTGGAAATGACGCTGGACCCGTCAACACCCTATGAGCAGACGAATTTCCCAACCGTCTACTATCTGGACAATTTGCAGATAGGTTTAGATGAACGGATTAAAACGACGGAGACCGAGCGGTTTATCTTAAATGCTATTCTGCAAGGGTGCGGCACGATTAACCAACTAGGCAGAAAGACCCGGGAAAAAATCAAAAAACTTTTAAACGAGTATGTTCAATATATCAAGGTAGGTTCTAAAGAATATCATCAAATTATATCTCAATTGAACAGCTATAAAAATAACAAGGCTCAGGCCGCCCCCACAGACCCGGACCAGCCGCCGCAAAAAAAGCCAGACCTTCCAGAGTGGGTGAAAGCGGCAGAAGAAGCGGAGCAGGAAACATTGACACTAAATTAAATAAAAGATGGAGGAAGTAAAAAATGAATGAGCAGAAGGTAAAGCAGACCACAGCCACCGTGGAACCTGTGAAGGAACAGACCCCCGCCAGCGCCGCCGCCAGCAAGGCCCCGGCTGAAAAGATGTTGCCAAGTGGGTATATTGAGGATGGGAGGCTGTTGGATGAAGAAGGTATAATGTGTGGCGAGTACATCGGCAGGTATGCGGAGGAGATGGCAAGCGCACTGGAAGGGTTGCCAGCGTCAACATTTTATAGTAGCTTTTTGCGAGAGGGAAAGGGGTTAAGGAAGAAAAAGACACCATACGGGGCACAGAAAAATTGCGCCATGGGAATGGTAACGGCGGCGAAAAAGCTGGTATATCGAAAGAAGGACCCGGCCCCGGCGATACTGTTGGAGATAGTCACAGCGGCAACGGCAACAGTAAAAGACCCCGCCACGTTTGAGGCATTGTATATGCACTTAGACGCAATTTACAGTAATATGCTGGGATAATAGAAGTGGGGGCTCCAGAGAGGGGCCCCCAATAAATCCCACGAGTGCCCCGCAGGGCACACCTTTAAAAAAGAAAAAATTAAAGCTGGCAAAACGCCACAAAGAAACCCATTCAGCACAAGAAGCCCCAACGGGCGTAACCTCCGCCAGCGGATGGAGGTTATATGCAGGAGCAAAAGACTATAACAGCAGAGAACGGAACACAGTATTTTGTCATGGGCAAGAATCGAATCAAAATTACAGAGCATTTTCCCAGCGATGGGAAACCGATAGAAGAACTAATAACGGATTTAATCATACATAAAATCAAAGAAAAAGCGGTGTAAACAGCACAAAAAGATTGAAAATCCCCTGTATTTGTGATATAATAGCTTTGTTAGAAAGCGTATCACAAGTGCGGGGGCTGTTTCTGGAAGGAGGATAATTTATCATGAAACAGCCCATATATAACACCGCTTTGTATCTTCGTTTGTCCCGAGATGATGAAGGAGCCGGGGAAAGCAATTCTATTGCCACTCAACGCATGATGTTGCGCCGCTATGCTGAACAAAATCACCTGTTTGTGGTCGATGAATATATAGACGATGGCTATTAGCGGCACGAATTTCAACCGCCCGAATTTTCAGCGTATGATAGACGATATAGAAGCCAAGCGGATAAATTGCGTGGTGGTAAAAGACCTTTCCCGGTTTGGCCGTAATTACCTTGAAATGGGAATGTATACAGAAATGCGATTCCCTGAGTTGGGCGTTCGCTTTATCGCCGTTGATAGTGGAGTAGACAGCAACAACCAGCAATCTACCGAGTTTACCCCGTTTTTGAACGTCATAAATGAATGGTACGCCCGAGACATAAGCCGAAAAGTCACCAAGGCATTACGTACCCGGAACGAGAACGGGGCACACTATGGAGCCTATGCCCCGTTAGGCTATCGGAAAGACCCGGAGCAAGTGGGCCATTTGGTGATAGATGAGGAAACAAAGTGGATAGTTGAAAAAATCTTTGCTTTAGCCATCCAAGGCAACGGGCCGTCCAAAATTGCGAATCAACTTATAGCGGCACAGATTCCTACTCCATCATGGTTCAATTTTCAGCGATACGGCACCTTCGCCCACATCTACGAGGGCCAGCCGGAGACAAAGCGGTATGGATGGTCAATCACCCAAGTGAAAAGTATTTTGCAGGATGAAAACTACATCGGCAACAGCGTTCACAATCGGCAGGCTAATGTATCATACAAGAGCAAGAAAAGAATCCACAAGCCCAAGGACGAATGGTGGACGGTGGAGGGCACACACGAGCCTATCATAAGCAAGGCGGACTTTGACCGGGTGCAGGAACACATAGCCAGCCGCCGCAGGACACAGAAGGACGGTACAACGCAGATTTTCGCCGGGCTGGTCAAGTGTGCTGATTGTGGATGGTCGCTGTCATGTGCTACGAATCGGCGAACTAAAACGCCGTACAAATATTATCATTGTAGCAAGTACAGCCAAGGTCTGCACCAGTGTACCGCTCATTACCTCCGTTATGATGTGCTGTATAGCTTCGTTCTCTCCCGTCTGCAATACTGGATTGAAGCCGTCCGCCACAACGAGCAAGCCATATTGGACAGGCTTTCCAAGTCCACTATCACGGAGCAAGCCGCCGCCATGAAACGGGCCACGCAGGAAAAGAGACGGGCAGAAAAACGGCTGAATGAACTTGACAACCTGTTAGCCAAGATTTACGAAGATAGACTAAACGAGAAAATCAACGAGCGCAATTTCTCTATGCTGTCTCAGAAGTACCAGCAGGAGCAAGGTGAACTTGAAACCAAGATAGAAGCGTTGACGGCCCAACTTGCCAGCACCAAGGAGCAAGAGGACAGCGTAAACAAGTGGATTGATTTAATCAAGCAGTTTTCCAGCCCCACGGAGTTGACCGCCGAACTTCTCAATACCTTGATTGAAAAAATTCTTGTTCATGAAGCCACCAAGGACGCAGACGGCAATAAAATCCGAGAAATTGAGATTATTTACCGCTTTGTCGGTAAGATTGATTAACTTCTTTAACTATGTTACTCCTGGTAAGTCTTGTTGATCCGCAGCTCGTCAAGATCTCCGTGGGTATACTCCTCCACGGAGATGGGGTAGTAGCTGGCGCTCTGGCCCGCTTCGGCGGTGTCCGCCGCCAGGGCGGCGGCACTCCCGGCCATGGCGAGGATGAGTGCGCACAGAATCGTCATGATGCGTTTCATTGATACGTTCCTCCATGTTTCATTTTTTCCCTGCATGATGCTATCTTGCGTCTCTGTTAACAGAGGGCGCGGCCCGCTGGGGCGGGGCGAGGCTCTTCTGGATGCCGCTGCCGATCTGCCTGCTCATGCTCCGGATGTTGTTCAGTACCTCCAGCTTTCCCCGGCCATACCTTCCCACAAACATGTCCTGCATTCTGGACAGGTCCGGCAGCTCCCGGCTGATCCCAAAACGGCGGCACAGGGTGTAGGCCACGCTCTGGGCGCTCAGTTCACAGCTCTCCCGGCTGTAGCCCCAATTGAATCCCCGGTCGTGGTAGCGGGCCTGGGCGATTTCGGCTGCGATGGCCCCAAACGCCTCGCTGTCCGAACAGCCGGGGTCCACAGCCAGCACCACGTCCTGGGGGTCGTAGTACGCTCCGCCGTCCAGCCCCTCCTGGGCGATCACCGGAACAGGGGAGTAGTTCAGCAGGGTGGCCAGCGCCGTCTCCATCTCCTGGGTGTTGTCCTCCAGGTGCGGCCTCCAGATATCCCGACCCTGGGTCTGGGCCACATCGAAGGTATCCGTCAGGATGTAGTCGCGTCTTGGAGCGGAGCGGACAAAGATTTTGCACCCCTTGTCCTGCTCTGCCTCCAGTACGAAGCGGCCCCTGTCTTTCCAGCGGTCACGGGTAAACACGACCGTTGCTTCCGGATTCTGGTGCATGACCATGGCGATGTTTCCGGCGCTGTACGCGGGATTGTCGCCCTGCATATTCAGGTAGCGGGCGAACAGCTCCGGGTCCGTGGCGATCCTGTCCACGCCCTCATCCCGGATGCTGACTGCGAACCCCTGGTCCGCCTGCTGCTGTTCACGCCGCTGGGCGTCTGCGATGGTCTTGTCGCTGATGAGTTTTTCTAAGTCTGCCACTGATTCGCGTTCCTCCTTTTTTAATTGAGATCGTTTGGATTTTGGCGCGGGGATATCCCTTCCCAAAACCTGATTCTGTAAAAGCTCGTTCCAATCCTTACCCGGAGCGGGGAGGCGGACAGAAACGGTATAGCCCTTCTGCTCGTACTCCGCCTGAAGCTTCTCTGCGGCCTCCCGGCCCGGAGCGTCCGCGTCCAGACACAGGATGATCCGCTTCAGGTGCGGATTCTCCCGCAGGTAGGTGTCCAGCGGACCTTGATAGAGTCCGCACAGGGCTATGGCGTTGCTCCGCACCTGACGGTGGAGGGTGCAGAAGCTCATGAGATCGACAGGGGCTTCGAACACCGCCACGTGATCCAGGGCCGGGTCGCAGGGGAGCCGGAAGGCCACGTTTTTGTCACTGCCTGCCGCATCCCCCTTGAAGCCGGGGCCGTTCAGGTCACAGGTGCCGCGTTTGCTGGCGAACACCGGCTTGCCGCTGCTGTCCCGGCCCACGAACACGCAGTTGTGGTACAGGCTGTCCTCGTACAGAAGGCCAGCTTCGATAAAGCCCCGGATCACCTGGGGGGCGATGCCTCTCTTTTGAAGATAGGCAAACACCCGCCGCTGGTCTGTGTGGGCGATGGGCAGGGCAAAGGCGGGTTTTTCCTTCGCTTGAACAGGTTGGGGGCGCGGGGCGGGGGAATCCCTGGCGCGGCATCCATTGAACTCCAGCAGATAGTTCACCGCCTCCCGGAAATCCTTGCCGCAGAACTCCTGCAGGAATGTGATGGCGTCCCCGCCAGTGCCGTTGGAGTACCGTTTCCAGGTCCGCCGGTCCTTGATGCGGATGCTGTCCTGTGGTACCGGCTGCCCATCCTCCGTACGCTGTAGCCCAGGTGTTCCAACAGATCCGGCAGGTCTGTCCTCTTGGCGGCAGCCATCTGCTCGTCCGTGAAACGAAAGGATGCGTTTTGTTTCGTGTCGCTCACCTCCTTATCCAAAACGCAAAACAGCCCGGAGGGTACTCTGATGGTTCAGGGTACCCTCCGGGCTGTCTGTTCGATGTGGTATTGGATTGCCTGACCGGGCCGGTCATCTGTCCGGCTGGGTTTTGGGCTTGGGAGACTGCTTCCGGCCAGAGTGCTGCCGCACAGGCGGGCTGGTCTCTCTCCCATCCCGCAACTTCCTCCATAGCGGATTCATTTTGACCTCGATGCTCCCGCCATCCACATCGATGGTAATGTGGGCGGCAGTGATGGGGCTGGTGGACATCAGCTGGGACAGCTTCTCCGCCATGATGGACTCCGGGCCGCAGACAGCCTTGTCGGCTGTCACATAGCCCAGCTGCATATCGTAATCGATCTGCTGCATAGCCTCCGTCACGGTGATACCTCTGCTCTTGGCCAGGGCTTCCGACTTGCTCAGCAGCTCCAGGGGATCGAACTGCCCGAAGTGGATGGTGTAGAACCGCGTTTCCTTTCCATGCTCCCGCACCGTACAGCTCCCCATGGAGCTGATCGTGTCAGGGCGCTGCGGTGTGGACAGGATCTGGAGTTCTTTCCACTCTGCATTCCACTCGTCCTTCCTGGTTTCCGGCGGGGGCGTCCCCGTCTGGAGATAAATCGCCGCACCCAGCAGCTCCCACGGCAGAAAGCCATTTTTCGGGTCCCCGCACAGATCGTACACGTTCTGCAGCACCTCCGGGCTGAAGTGGCGGGAGATAAAGGAGAAGGTGTGATACAGGTCCTCCTTCAGCTCGAACCAGAGACTGTTGGCAAGGTCCAGCAGGTTGTGGTTGGCCTCCGCGTTGGGTGTGGAGATCAGCTCCTCCATGTGCGCAGTAAACTCCTGGTCGCTCATGTAGGTTTTCTTCTGGGGATCTCCGGGGAGCATACGTTCATTTTGATTCATGGTGTTCTCCTTTTTATATCCTGTGTGCGCAGAGCGGTCCAGGCCATCCCATCGGATTGGCCTGGACCGCTCTGCTGCTATTCGTCCTGGGCGGCAGGGAGGCCCTCACCTGCCTCACACGGCTCCTCACCGCCCCGGCTGGGGACCTCCTGGGTGTGGAGGCCGCTGCCCTCGGAAGGGGGCTCACAGAGGCCCGTACCGGCTTCCTCGCTGGACGGCCCATCCTCCAGCTCCGGGGTATCCTCCACGGCTTGCTGCTCCGCCGTCTCCAGGGCCTCCTCGATCAGGCCCAGCACGAACTCCCGCTGGGTCAGCTTACGGCCAGTGCGGGCTGTCTCACGCTCCAGGTACGCCTTGATCCGCTGGAACAGGTCCTCCGGGATCTGGAAGGCCATCGTCCGAGTGTTGTTTGCCATGATCGTCTTACCTCCATTTTCTTTCATTTCGAAGTATTCGATGAGCAGGTTGGTGATGTACTCCGCGGTGGTCAGGCCAGACTGCTCTCTGGCCTCGCAGACCTGGGAATGGAGGGCGATGGGTATTTGTGCGCATAAATTTTTGGTCTGGGCCATCTAAGATTCCTCCTTCTTGAACTCTGGTGCATTCTCAACGTAGCTGTGGACTATCTCCTGCAGGATCGATTTGAGGGTACAGTCCCGGTGCAGACATAGCAATTTCAATTTTCTGTGGTCTGCCGCTTCTATCGGAAAATTAAGGTATTTGCTCCTGGCTGCCATTTCCTTCTGCCCTCCCTTCGCTGGTAGACCAAGTATAGCCGAAAGGCATCGGGAAAGCTATTACCAACACCACCAAAGAACCAGAGGGCAAACGAAGCATATGTAACAGTGGCGGGAAAAGAAAACCCCCAGAGTTGCCGGACTTTTCCGGTTACTCTAGGGATAGGCGGATAGCGAGTTTACTCCGTCTGTAAAAGGCGGATTTTGCATCTCCGGTGCGTAAATTTTCTGAAACGGGAGACTGTTTTGGAAAGTTTAACTTTTCTTTTCTTTTTTGAACTCTAATATTGCACTTTTCCTGGTATTGCGTAATTTTATTTCGCTGTTTCCGCGCGGTATCTTTTTCATCTACACAAGGTTTACAGACGGAGCAAAGTCGCTATCCCCCATAAGATTACAAAACACAGCAAAACGCCGCCCTCGCTTACCGGAAGCCACCCGGTGGGTCGAGGGCGGCGTTTTTGTTTCAATATTTAAGGAGGAGTACCCACATGGCATATCGGAAAGTATATTTTCGCATCCGTACCGACTGCTACAACTCCGGCTGGTCAAGCGATGCCGGCAGAGCCGCATTCGAAGAGGAAAGCCGCCAACTATTCCAAGCATTGGGGTGGACGGTTGCCCTGGGCTGCAATGGAGGCTGCGATACAGTTACCAAGGACCGGCAGGACCTCTATCTGCACCCAGACAGCTTCAGCGGCGTAATAGATGAGGCCAACATCCAGCCTCTGCAAGAGCAGCTGTCAAAAGCGAAAACCTTCCGCTTTTATCAAGCTGACTGCTATGAGGAATATCAGGATCTGAGCGATGAGGCGTACCTGGCGGAGCTGGAGGCAAAGCGGGATGAGATCACGGACTATATCCTGAAAAAATGCAGAACAAAACGTAGTAATCTCTATATTGTAGACCCCGTTGCGACTCACATTGCGAAACACTTTGAAGTCTGCCGCCTGTGCGATAAGGACAGGCATAACAAAATAGGAAACCAATTCGTAGCTGAACTGATGGAGCAGCTGATCCAAAGGGGCCGTCTGGTTACCGCTAAAACGTCCTATGGCGAGGGCATCCGCACTGCCACCAATAAAGAGCGCGGCATCCTCCGCCAGCCCACCGGGCAGATGGACGGGCAGATTGCCATGGAGGATCAGAAAACCGATGCTCCCAAAAAGAAAAAAGGACGAAACCCGACCACTCCCAGCCGGTAAGAGGTGAGCCTTGGGCCGTTTCTTGCCGCCACCTGTTCACATTGGTGGTTCTGCTTGCCTTGTCTCCCAATCCTTGTTGGTAATGGTAATAGCTTTATCAATGCCTTTCAGCTATACTTGCGTTGCAATCAGCGGAAAGGAGAATGGAAGTATGGAGCAAAAAAAGAACCTCTGCGCTCAGATACCACTCAGCCTCCATGACCGAGTAACGGAGGCCCGACTGTTCTCTGGCCTCGCAGACCTGGGCGTGGAGGGCAGTGGGGATCTGGGCACACAAGTTTTTTGTTTGGACCATTAAGATTCCTCCTTCTTAAACTCTGGCGCATTCTCAACGTAGCTGTGGACTATCTCCTGCAGGATCGATTTGAGGGTACAGTCCCGGTGCAAACATAGCAATTTTAATTTTCGGTGGTCTGCTGCCTCTATCGGGAAATTAAGGTATTTGCTCTTGGCTACCATTCCTTTTCGCCCTCCCTTCCGTTGGTAGAGCAAGTATAGCTGAAAGGCATGGCGAAAGCTATTACCATTACCACCAAACAACCAGAGACAAACCAAGCATATGTAACAGTGGCGGGAAATGAAAAATAGCCCTCTGTGGTTCACCGGACAGGTTCCGGCGAACCACAGAGGGCTGCTTGCCTTTATGAAAGACTGATCTCGGAGTGGTGGGGAG
>CAJTYO010000072.1 GCA_910584045.1 uncultured Oscillospiraceae bacterium
CGCCGGGACCATAGCCGGGAATCCGGACGCCGTTTTACAGGTGATCGCCCGTATTCCAGACGGGGCGCGGGAGGCGATTGCCGCCTACGCCCGGGCCACACCCATTGAGACCGTCTGCGCGGACACGGCCCGTCTGCTGGATATCCGGCTGACGGGCTGGGCGGGGGGGCATACGGCCCTGGTGCATATCGCCAACAGCCACAGCAATATCGTCCGGGAGGAGCGGGACGGAGCCGTGCTGTTGGAGAAGACCGTCACCGACTCGCCGGAGGACAATCTGACGGACAAGAGCGTTTTGAACGTGGCGGACATCGTGGCCTTCGCCGATACGGCGGACCTGGCGGAGCTGGCGCCTCTGCTGGACCAGCAGATCGCCTGCAATACAGCTATCGCGGAGGAGGGGCTGAAAAACAGCTGGGGTGCCAATATCGGCTCGGTGCTTCTGGCGGATTACCCCCCGGACGTGAAGACAGAGGCAAAGGCCTGGGCCGCCGCGGGCAGCGACGCGCGGATGAGCGGCTGCGAGATGCCGGTGGTGATCCTCTCCGGCTCGGGAAACCAGGGCATCACCGCCTCGGTACCGGTAGTGCGCTATGCCATGCATCTGGGTGCGGACCGGGAGGCGCTGTACCGGGCTCTGCTGGTCAGCGACCTGGTGACCATCCGGCAGAAGAGCGGCATCGGCCGCCTGTCCGCCTACTGCGGCGCGGTCAGCGCCGGGGTGGGGGCCGGGGCGGGGATTGCCTATCTGCTGGACGGCAGCTATACCGCCGTGGCCCACACCATCGTAAACGCGGTGGCCATCATCAGCGGTACGATCTGCGACGGGGCGAAGCCCTCCTGTGCAGCGAAAATCGCCGCCAGCGTTGACGCGGGCGTCCTGGGCTACCACATGTACCGCAACCACCAGGAGTTTAAAAGCGGGGACGGCATCGTCACCAAGGGGGTGGAGAACACCATCGCCAATGTTGGCGTTCTGGCCAAGGAGGGGATGCGGCAGACGGATCAGACCATCTTGTCCATAATGACGGAGCGGTGCGATTCCTCTCCCTGATGCCAATATATACGCCGCGCCTCCTCTTGGGAGAATATGTCGTGCGCCCCCCGGCCGGCGGTCTTACCGGCCAGGGGGTTGTCTTCCGTTAAGGAGGTTAAGGAAATCTTAATACTTTTCTGTAAGATATACATTGACAAGCGAAGTATATCCTGGTATGATAGGGGCATCTTAAGGGCCGGCCGTCCGCAAGCGGGGCGGGCGGCCGCACGAAAGGAGTGTTTCGATTGTCCATTTCTGCGGACACCCTGCGGGGCCATACGGATACGATCATACTGACCCAGCTGATGCGGGGAGATAACTACGGCTATGAGATCAACAAGACCATTCAGCAGCGGACAGGGGGGGAGTACGGCTTTAAGGAGGCCACGCTGTACACCGCCTTCAAGCGCCTGGAGAGCGCGGGGCTGATCTCCTCCTACTGGGGAGAGGATGGGCCCGGAGCCCGGCGGCGCTACTATGCCATCACCGACGAGGGTCGCCGGCGGTGGGAGGAGAACACCCGGGACTGGCAGAGCACCAGGGCCCTTCTGGACGCACTGATTTCATTGGAGGAGGACTGAATAGCATGGACAACATGAGAACGAGATTTGTGATCGCGGTGACGGGCCGTCTGTCCGCCGCCGCCGACAGCACCGCCAAGGTGGAGCTTATCGAGGAGCTGAGCGAGAACCTGCACAGCCGCTGGCAGGACCTGGTGGCTGGCGGCATGGGCGAGGACGAGGCCTACGCCCGGGCCCTGGAGGACCTGGGTAACGTGGACGAGCTGCTGGCCTATCTGGAGAGCCTGGGTCCCGAGGGCGAGCTGCCTCGACAGGAGACCGGTCCCCAGGATTTCGCCGGCGAGCTGCTCCAGGGGGTGAAGGAGGTCTTCCACGAGACGGTGAACCAGACCAGGGATGCGGTGGACCAGGCCAAGTCCATTTTTCGGGATGTGGAGGCCAAGCTGCGGGAGAAGTACCCCGATGGATTCAAGGGCAAGGTGTACGTCCGCTTCGACGGCGACGAGGAGGCCGGAGTCCGTGCGGAGGCCGCCGAGCCGGAGGCGGCCCCGGAGGGGGAGGAGAATTCGGAAAAGGGCTGGTCCTTCTCTGTGGGCTACAACAAGAGCCGGGGCGGATTCTTCTGTGAGAACAGCCGGGTCCACCGGGTGGAGGGGACCGCGCTGCCCTCTCAGGGGCTCAAGGGTGTGGACGTGCAGGTTGTCAACGGCGACGTGGACATTCTGCTGGACGACAACCCGGAGGCGGAGATTGTGCTGGACGGTGATGTAGAGAATCTGGAGATTCGGGTCAGCGACGACGGCGTGCTGTCCATCCGGCAGGGGAACACCGCCACATCCTCCTTCTTCTTCCTGCGGGGCCTGGCGGCGGCGGATGTAAAGTTGACTCTGCCCCGGCGGTTCTGGGACTTTGTTCAGATTTCCACCGTCAACGGCGATGTAGACGTTGAGGTAGGGCTGGCGGTTGGCCAGCTGTCGGTCCGGACCGCCAGCGGCGACGCCCGGATCAGCGACGCGGACTGTCAGGAGCTGATCTTCAAGTCCGCCAGCGGCGACCTGGACGGCAGCAGTCTGAAAAGCGGCAGCATACAGGCGGAGACTGCCAGCGGCGACATTCAGATGACCGGCGTTTTCGGCTCCGTCCGCATCATTACGGCCAGCGGCGACGTGGACCTGGACGGCTGCGCCCAGAGCCTGCGCTGCGGCAGCGCCAGCGGTGAGATTGGGGTGTGCCTGGAGCAGACGCCGGAGAAGCTGGACGTATCCTCCAAATCTGGGGACTGCGAGATCGTCATACCGGACGGCGAGGGCTTCACCCTCCAGTTCAGCACGGTCAGCGGTGACCTGGACAGCGAGTTCTCCCTGGTGGGACCCATCGGGGCGCGGTCCGGCGAGGCAATCTATCTGGACGGCGGCGGACGGACCTTCCGCGTGTCCAGTATCAGCGGGGATATTGCCCTGCGCCAGAGATAAATAGCAGAAGGGACGAAAGAAGATATGAATAAACGCACCACTGACGTTGTCGCCTATTTGAGCTGGATTGGTCTGCTCATTGCCTTTCTGATCGGGGACCGGTATGGAAGCCGGTTTCACCTCAACCAGTCTCTTGTGATCTGGATTGCCGCCACGGTGCTCGGTATTGTGTCAAGATGGATTCCTCTGTTTGGCTGGCTTGTGGGTCTGGTAGGCGGTCTGTTCTGCGCCCTGTGCTGGTTCATCGGCATCATCAACGCCATCCAGGGCGTTGAGAAGGAGGTCCCTGTCCTGGGACAGATCCGCCTGCTGTGATACTGTTTCTTGCAAGAAAGAGTAAATGGCGGGACTGAAACCAATGCTATTCCAGGATTTTGCCCAGCGTTAGGCGAGCAAAGTCCGCCCCAACCCTATGCCGCCATAGGCGGCCCATGGGTGACGCGATTGCTTAAAGTCGGGGGGAAGCACAGAAAATAAACGTACGCGGAGGACGCCATACCGGCGCCCTCCGCGTATCGTCATGTGGTTTCGCCGTCCGTCAGCTCGCTGCCGTCGGGCAGGAGGAACAGGCTGTCCTCCTGGGGGGAGATATCCGGCTCCCCGGCGGTGAAGCGGTAGATCAGTTCCCCTCGCCACAGGCGCTCCGCTGCCAGCAGAAGGCCGTTCTCTGTGCTGACCCAGTACCGGTCCAGATAGCCCTCGGCGTCGATTCTGGTTTCCACGTAGATGCAGCGCCCGCCGTAGGCCTCCCGGAAGTCGGCCTGGGCGATGTCCCTTGCGGGAATGTCCCGCACCGTCTCATAGGTGGGCATCCGGGCGGTCTGGTCAGCAGTCTGGCCGTCGGCACGGAGCCGCCGCCATTGGGTCTCGTCGTCATACCAGACACCCGCCGTGGATTCCCCCTCACCAGGACCGTCCACAACCAGGGTGTGCCGCACGCTGCCGTCGGGCAGGGAGGCGTCCAGCCGGGTGCGGCCGCCGCTGACGTAGACGGTGGCCGACGACTGGCCGCTGCCGCCGCTCCAGAAGGTCTCCACCTGCTGGGTGCGGCTGTAAGCGGCGGGACGGGAGAGGGCGGCGATGGCGGGCTGCACCGTCTCCGGGGTGATGGATATGGTATTCAGGCGGCTGTCCGGCGTCTCCGGGCCCATGGGACTGCCCTCGCTCTGATTTTCGGGCAGCACGATAGCCGCAGACCGGCGGTGTCCCCCCCAGACCAACAGCAGCAGCACCAGGAGCAGCAGCATACCGAAGCCCATCGTCACATAGGTCATTCGTTTTTTGTCCAGGGGATCGCCTCCTTTCCTGGCCGGACCGCCGTCACCGGGGCCGGAAGTCCTCCGGCCGTCCCCCCATGCCGAAATGCCACAGGATGGCGTCGGCGATCCGGCGGCAGGCCTGGCCGTCGCCATAGGGGTTCACCGCATGGGCCATGGCGGCGTAGGCCGCCGGGTCGCTTATCAGTTCCTCCGCCATGGAAACGATGTCGTCGTATTTCACCCCCGCAAGCTTCACCGTGCCGGCGCTTATGGCCTCGGGCCGCTCCGTCTCCCGGCGCAGCACCAGCACCGGCTTGCCCAGAGCGGGGGCCTCCTCCTGAAGGCCGCCGGAGTCGGTGAGCACCAGATAGCTCCGGGCCATGAGGTTGTGCATCTCGTCCGCCGCCAGCGGGGGAATGAGGTGGACGTTGGCGATGCCCGACAGGTGCTTTTTCGCGCACTCCTGGACCGCGGGGCTGAGGTGGACGGGATAGACCAGCTCCACGTCGCCGTAGCTGCGGGCAATATGGGCCAGGGCGGACATAATGTCCTCCATGGGCTGGCCGTAGTTCTCCCGGCGGTGGCAGGTGACCAGGAGAAGCTTCTTGCTGTCATAGGGCAGGCGGTTGAGGGCCTCGGTGGCGAAGACATAGTCCTCCCGCACGGTGGTTTTCAGTGCGTCGATGACCGTGTTGCCGGTGACGAAGACGCCGTCGGTGACGGCCTCCCGGCGGAGATTCTCCCGATTCAGCTCCGTGGGGCAGAAGTACAGGTCTGCGATGGAGGTGACCAGCTTCCGGTTCATCTCCTCGGGGTAGGGGGAGTACTTGTCATAGGTCCTGAGTCCCGCCTCCACGTGGCCCACCGGCACTTGGTGATAGAAGGCGGACAGGGCCCCGGCGAAGGTGGTGGAGGTGTCCCCGTGGACCAGAATCATATCGGGCTTCAGACGTTCGATGGCCTCGTCCATGCCGGTCAGGCACTTGCTGGTGATGGTGCTGAGGGTCTGCCGGGGGGTCATGATGTCCAGGTCCCAGTCCGGCCGGATGCCGAAGACCTCCAGCACGCTGTCCAGCATCTCCCGGTGCTGGGCGGTGACGCAGCAGATGGACTCCAGCTCCT
Source organism: uncultured Oscillospiraceae bacterium (assembly GCA_910584045.1). GTDB lineage: Bacteria > Bacillota > Clostridia > Oscillospirales > Oscillospiraceae > Pelethomonas. Next base: position 5,411 of record CAJTYO010000072.1, read on the forward strand.
CCCGCGCTGCCAGCTCCTTTACCAGAGGGGCCATCTTGATGGCCTCCGGCCGGGTTCCGAATACGCTCATTATACGTTTTTTTTCCATATTACGCCTCCTTCTCCGGCTCGCTGCCGGAGGTCTCGCCTCTGTGGTGGCCGTGGGGATAGCGGATGATGCGGGCCACGGTGTAGGCGGTGCCCGCCAGGGCAGCCACGGAGAGGATTACCTTCACATACCCGCTGGTGACGATCATCACCGCGCACAGCCCCAGCACTCCGGCCACCATATACAGCGTGGCCACCGCCTGCTTCTGGTTCATGCCCAGGTCGATGAGCTTGTGGTGGGTGTGGCTGCGGTCCGCTTTCATGGGGTTCTGCCCCTTGAGTATGCGGCGGGTAAAGGCGGAGACGGTGTCGTAGATGGGGAAGCCCAGGATGATGAAGGGCACCACGAAGGAGATTACCGCGTACAGCTTGAACAGTCCCGTCACCGACACGGTGGCCAGCACGAAGCCCAGGAATGTGGACCCGGTGTCCCCCATAAAAATCTTGGCGGGATTGCGGTTGTAGGGGATGAAGCCAATGCACCCGCCCGCCAGAGCGGCGCAGATTGCCGCCATCCCCATATCCTCCATCAGCAGCGCGATGATCAGCATAGTCAGCGCCGCGATGGTGCTCACCCCGTCTGCCAGGCCGTCCAGGCCGTCGATGAGGTTGACGGAGTTGGTTACCGCCACGATCCAGATCACCGTTATGGGCACCGCCATGATGCCGAAGTCCCAGTACTCCCCGCCGATGAAGGGCAGGGGGTTGGCGATCATCTCGATGACCACCCCGTGCCAAACGGCAATCAGGGCCGCCACAATCTGCAAAATAAACTTGATCCCCGCCCCCAGGGGGTGGGAGTCGTCCACCACGCCTACGGCCACAATCACGCAGCCCCCCAGAAGGATGCCCCGCAGCTGTCGGTTCACATCGCCAAACAGCAGTACCGCCACAACAAAGCCGATGAAAATTGCCAGCCCTCCCAGCCGGGGGATGGGGTGGTCGTGCATACGCCGCTTGTCCTTGGGCACGTCCACCGCTCCGATTTTCACCGCCAGCCACTTCACCAGAGGGGTCAGGCAAAAGCTCAGCACCAGCGCTGCCGCCAGGGACAGGATCACCGGCAGCACGCTTGTCCGGTCAAAGAGAATTTCGTTCATCTGCCTGCACGCCCCGCCTATCTGGCCACAAAGCCGATCTTTTTGTAGACCTTCCGCAGGGTCTTCTCCGCCGCATGGGACGCCTTGTCCGCTCCGGCGCGGTAGACGCCCTCCAGATAGGACTTGTCGCTGAGCAGACGCTGGGTCTCCTCCCGGATGGGGCGCAGGATCTCCACCACGGCCTCACCCACCGCGGGCTTGAATTTTCCGTAGCCCTGACCGTCGAACTCCTGCTCGATCTCGGCGTAGGTCTTGCCGGTGACGGTGGAGTAGATGGTCATAAGATTGGCCACGCCGGGCTTGTTATCCGGGTCATAGCGGACACAGCGCTCGGTGTCGCTGTCGGTGATCGCCCGCTTGAACTGCTTCATGATTGCGCCGGGGTCGTCCATCAGGGTAACGCGGCCGGTGTCCTCGGTCTCGCTCTTGCTCATCTTGGCGGCGGGGTTGGTCAGGCTCATGATCCGGGCGCCCACCTTGGGGATGTAGGGCTCCGGCACTTTGAACACGTCGCCGTATACGCCGTTAAACCGCTGGACGATATTCCGTGTCAGCTCCACGTGCTGCTTCTGGTCCTCACCCACGGGAACGAAGTCCGGCTGATAGAGAAGGATGTCCGCCGCCATCAGACTGGGGTAGGTGAAGAGGCCGCCGTTGATGTTGTCGGCGTTTTTGGCGGATTTGTCCTTAAATTGGGTCATACGGCTCAGCTCGCCGAACATGGCGTAGCAGTTGAGAACCCAGCCCAGCTCCGCGTGCTGGCGGACGTGGGACTGAATGAAAAGGGTACACTTATCAGGGTCCAAACCGCAGGCGATGTACTGAGCCAGCTGCTCCAGGGTGCGCCGGCGCAGGGCCGCGGGGTCCTGGCGCACGGTGATGGCGTGCAGGTCGGCCATAAAGAAATAGCAGTCGTACTCCTCGATCATCTTCGGCCAGTGGTGCAGGGGCCCCAGATAGGAGCCCAGGGTCAGGTCGCCGCTGGGCTTGATGCCGGAAAGCATGGTTTTCTTCTCGTTCATAGTGATGTGCTCCTTTGTTTTCTAGTTATCTGCAATCGCGTCAGCGCAATCAGCCAATTTTATCTATTATAGCATGGGGCGCCGCAAAGTACAACAAGTATGGCAAATTTTAAGAAGTGTTTTCGCAAAATTAAGATGTGGGAGATGTGGGAGATGAAAAATCCTCTCGACATGAAACGGCGGATGTGGTATAATGACCCCGCCTCTGCATACCCCCGTGCACGTCTTGACGGCAGGACCCGCGACGGCTGCGGATTCTGCACGGCAGCCTGATGCGCCGGTGTGTGATATGCGTGATTAAGAGCCTGTATTCACGGCCGCTGAACGCTGTTGGAGCGATTTTTCACCGTTATACCGCGTTATTTTCTCTGAACGGATGTGAAAAACTCCGCCTGTTTGGTGTTTTCCTGGCTGCGAATATAATGCTGTTCCTCAGTAAGGCGAGCCATGCCGTCATCCGCAGCCCGCCTTTGCCAGCCTAATGACGGGCGGAAATCCTGGAATGGCAATGGTTTTTAGTCTCGAGGTTAACGCTCTTTTTGATGCTTTTTCAAGAAAAAGCATCAGAACCTGCAAACATAACCGTCGCAGGACGTCTGGACGGTCTTTTTCCCGCTATGCTGCGTTATGTTCTCCAGCAATCCGACAGGATTGCTGTGGGAAAATTCCATGCCTGACGAGAAAATCCTCGTCCATCCGGCCCCCGATTATGATACAGGTTCTAAGCTCTGAGTTCGTAATTTCATTATACTTTTTTCTGCGGAGGAGAGACTATGAGATTCCTTATGAACAAAAAGCTTGCCGCGCGCATCGGCATCATTACGACCGCCATCACTCTGGTCGGGATGCTCCTGCTTTGGCTCATCGTATCCACCAATACGGCCGCTATGGTCAAAAACGACATCACCAACCAGATGACCGACGCTGTGGAATCCAGGGCGGCCATCATCGGCGAGTATGTGTCGTCTGCGGAGGAATATATGGCCGCCTTCGCCCTCAGCGGGGAGGTCCGCGAGCTGCTCATGCATCCGGAGGACCCGGCGCTGCTGGAGAGGGCCCAGCAGTATACCGAGGATTTTGCCGCCGTCAAGGGCATATTTGAGGGCCTGTACATCGCCACGCCACAAACCTACGTTCTGACCCACACCTCCCAGGGGGCTATCGGCATCACAACGCGGGAGGGGGAGTCGCTGAAGTCCTTTCAGGATACGATCCTGTCCCAGCCGCAGCTGACGAATCTGGGGATCATGAAGTCCCCCGGGACCGGCAGCATGATCCTGTCCATGTACTATCCGATTTTTGACGGACAGACGTGCGTGGGCTACGTGGGTGCCGGCGTATTTGCCAGTCACCTGATGGATTCGCTGCTGCATCTGGATATCAAGGGGCTGCCCAACAGCGAATATGTATTTTTGAATGTGGATACCGGCGTATATCTGTACCATGAGGACGAAGAATTTCTGAATACCGCGACCACAGACGCCGGCTATCAGGAAATCATCCAGCATATCCGCGCAGACGGAGACACCCAGGCCGGTACATACGCCTACCAGGATGAAAACGGGGACGATCAGCTGGTCGTTTATAAGTATCTGAAGGACCGCGGCTGGGTCTTTATGGTCCGTGACAGCTCCGCGGAGGTCTTTGGCTCCGTGCTGGAGGTGCGCGTCGTGGTCGGTGTGCTGTGCGCGGTTATGGCGGCCGCCATCATCTTGATCACGCTCCTGATCCTGCGCCGCGAGGGCAGAGAGCTGATGGTGGTGGAGCACGCCATAGACCGGCTGGGAGCTATGAATCTCTCTGCCGACCATGAGCTGGAGGCATTTTACGGCCGGTCGGACGAGATCGGGATGATCGCGCAGACCACCCACCGTGTCTGCGGCTGCCTGCAAAAGACCATTGACGACGTGGGACGGATTCTGGGGGAGATAGCCGAGGGGAATCTTGCCGTGGACATCGCCGAGAACGAATCGTATTATATTGGCGATTTCAAGGCCCTCTCCGGCAGCCTGCAGGCCATCCGGGCCGATCTGATGAACGTGATTCGCGACATCTCCCAGGTGGCCGGTCAGGTGGACACCAGCGCGGACCGCGTGTCCTCGGGCGCCCAGGCGCTGTCCCAGGGCACTATGGAGCAGGCCGTCTCCATCGACGGACTTGTATCGAATGTGACCTCCATCACCTCACAGCTGCAGACCAGCTCCGTTCGCTGCGGCAGCGCCAGCGAGCTGGTTGACAAGGCCACCAGCTTCGCGGAGGAGGCGGACGCGAAGATGGAGCAGCTGATGACGGCTACCAAGAACATCGACCGGTCCTCCACCCAGATTGTCACGATTATCAGGACCATCGAGGATATCGCTTTCCAGACAAACATTCTGGCGCTGAACGCCTCTGTGGAGGCGGCCCGGGCGGGCACGGCGGGGAAGGGGTTCTCCGTTGTGGCGGACGAGGTCCGTAACCTTGCGGCCAAGTCCTCCGAGGCCGCGCAGAATACAAACAACCTGATTAACCGTTCCATCAAGGACGTAAAGACGGGCACGGAGTCCACCGACCTCGCCGTCTCTGCCATGCAGGACATCCACGACTGTGTGCGGTCCATCAAGACCCTGATGGATGAGATCGCTGCCGCCAGCGTACAGCAGTCGGAGATGATCGTCCTGGTGGAAAACGGCATCAAGGAGATCTCGGCCGTGGTCCAGACCAACTCTGCCGCCGCGGAGCGGAGCGCGGCCGTATCCAAGGAGCTGTCCCAGCAGGCGCGGACCCTCAACAGCCTGATCAGCCGCTTTCGGGTTGAGTAGGGCCAGATAGGGGCAATTTTCATAGAAAATTACCAAAAATTTCTGGACATACAGGGAGAACTATGGTATAATTAGACCTCTTACAGGATGACCCGTTCCCGAAAAATTAAAGGAGGTACGCTTATGGAGCCTAAGTTCTTCAAGATCCCCGTCTGCGTGGGAGATGTGACGCTGCGCGTGGCGCAGGGCCATTTTGCCACTCGGCACAGCCACATCAATTACTTCATCGACGTGACCAGGCAGCAGTCCTGCCTGCAGGAGGCGGACGCCGTGGCCCAGCAGCTGGCCCAGCGGCTGCAGTCCACCACGATGGTGGACACGATCCTGTGCATGGACGGCACCCGCGTCATCGGCACCTGCCTGGCCCGCCAGCTGACCCAGTCCAGCTATAACGGCGTTAACGCGGGCAGAGAGGTGTACCTTCTCCGGGAAAATGTGAGCTCCGGCGGACAACTTATTTTCCGTGACAATGCCCGGCCCATGCTGGAGGGCAAGAACGTACTGCTGCTGCTGGCCTCCATCACCACCGGCAGCACCGTGGAGAAGGGGATGCGCTGCATCCGCTATTACGGCGGAAACGTGTCGGGCGTGGCCTCCATTTACAGCCACCTGGACGCGGTGGAGGGGATTCCGGTCATTTCCCTGTTCAACACCGGGGACTTGCCGGGCTATGCCAGCCACTCGCCGGAGGACTGCCCTCTTTGCAGGGAGGGGAAGGAGATCGACGCCGTGGTGGACAAGTACGGCTATTCTATGCTCTAGTACTTTTTGTAAAAAAGTATCAAGAGAACGTTAACTTCGAGACTGAAATCATTGCTATTCCTGGGTTTTTGTCCGCCTCAGCCCTAAGCCGCCATAGGCGGCCCCCGGGTGATGCGGTAGCTCTCCTAATTATTTGGAAAAGTACATACATAGGACCGGCGGCCCATGGCCGCCGGTCCTATGTATGTCTCCGTTTTCTCCGCCGGAGGACGAGGGAGAGAACGCCCAGCGTCCGGTCGAAAAGCAGAAATACCCCACAGCCCAGAGCCAGCAGCCCGGCGCAGGCTGCGGCGGAGTACCCGGCGAATTCCTCCACCAGCGCCTCCAGCCGCATTAGTCGCAGCAGCAGCGCATACATGGCCGTCACGCTCAGGCAGAACAGCCCCGCCTTCGCCGCCGTCCGAGGTGCACGGGGCAGGCGCTCCAGCCGGGGCCGCAGAGCGGGATACCAGCCCAGGAAAAGGTAGAGAAAAGCCGCATCCTTATCCGCGCACAGCGGCAGAGACAGAGCCGCCGACGCCGCATATACCAGCAAACCTGCCCCCGCCCCGAACTCGTCCACCGGGGGGAGCAGGCAAACCATGGCCAGCATGGGGCAGGCGAAAGCGGCCAGGGGGATGAGTCCGCCCAGGGAGAGGAGAACCACCGCCAGCGCCGCCATCAGCCCGCACAGAGCGATCCGGCGGGATTGCCGTGGACCGGGCCCCGCAGCTGGTTTTCCCATTAAAAGCGCTCCTGGAGGAAGAGGCGAGCTTCCTCGCTGCCGTTCTCGGCGGCGGCCTCCAGCCAGCGGCGGGCCTTTTTAGGATTTCGGGTCTCCGCCCGGCCGCCGTGGTACATATATCCGCACTTCAGCTGGGCCTCCACAGAGCCCTGACGTGCGGCCAGCTCATACCAGGACAGAGCCCGCCGCAGGTCCATCTCGGTGCCCCGGCCCTCCTCGTAGATGGAGCCGCAGGCCAGCTGGCTGCCGGTGTGTCCCTGTTTGGCCGCCCGCCTGTACCAGACCAGGGCCTGTTTGTCGTCCGCCGGGGTACCCAGGCCGCGGCGGTACATCTGCCCGCACAGGAACTGGGATTCGGGGTGCCCCAGTCCCGCCGCCCGAAGGAAAGCCGCCAGCGCCTCCGGGTGGTCTCCGGCCCGGAAGGCGTCCCTCCCGGTCTCGAAATCCGTCTGCCAGTCCGGGAGGGCTTCCTGAGGCTCTTCTTGAGGCGCTTCCAGCGGTGCGTTCTGAAGAGTTTCCGGCGGCGACTCAGAGATTTCCTCATGGGATTCCTCGTGGAGCGGTTCAGGGGGCTGCTCATGTTTACCCCGGTTTTTTCCTGATGCCTGTAGAAATTTTGACATATACTCCTTTAGCATAACCCTGCTTCCCACCTCTCTGTCTCCTTGGGTTTGTGCGGAATATATTATAGCCGCAGGGGAGAAAAATGTCAACTGCGTGCCCTTTAGGACACTACCGATAAAGGACAAGACCGAAAACAACACTTTATTGTGCAGTTACCCTAAAATCTTTCCTTTGTGACAAAATTGAACATCCAGAAAAAAACACGATTTGACAATCGT
>CAJTYO010000073.1 GCA_910584045.1 uncultured Oscillospiraceae bacterium
TTTTTCGATCTCGCGGTCCACCTTATCGGTATTGCACTCCCAGGTTTCGCCCTTATCCTTTTTCTCCTCCGGGCCCTTCGCGCCCTGGCCCGCCGGATCAGGCTCCTCGGGGGCGTCCGTATCGGGCTTCTTGGCATCAGGGGTGCCTTCCGGCTGTTTAGGCGCGTCCGCTGACCGCTCCGGACCGTCGAAATAGATCTTGGGCTGGCCGTCCTCGTCCTTGCCCATCCAATAGCGGCCGGACGGCTCCTGGGGTTCCTCCGGGACGTATTCATCCATCACAGGCTTCATCTGACGGCCCTGGGATTCGTCCTCGGGTTTTTGAACCTTGGAAGCTCCCAGCACCTTCTCGGCTGTTGTCAACGGCTGGACCGCACCGGTGTTCACACCAGAAATCGGCATCATAACTCATTCCTCCTGAAATTTTACGCGGTAAATGAAACTGAAGGTTCGGTTTCCGCCGGCGCGGCGGCAATTTCGCCTGCCGGCGTATAGGTGACCGGCTCACTGTCAATGGGCTCCGCCGCTTCGGCGGGCTTGCTGTTCTCCAGCGCCGCCTTCGCCGCATCGCTGATCTGCACCAGATCGGTTTCCTGGGGGCGGCCCGATTCTGTGCTTTCCTCAGCCCGTTTGCGCTCCTCCCGGCGCTTTTCGATGGCGGCCTCCTGCTCCAGCTTTGCTTTTTCCTTTTCTGCCTTCGCCTCGGCCTTCATGCCCTTGTCCAGCTTCTCTTGGTACTTGACCACTTTCTCGGTACACTCGCCAGTGTAGCCCAGTGCCCGCTTCATCTTTTCCGTGTCGCCCTCGGCGCTGGCCTGCCGGTACACGCTCATAGGCGTACCCGACAGCTTGATATTGGAGCTGGCGCCCAGAAGTCCTTCCATCATCTGTACGTTCATGCTTGCACCCCCTTTCTATGGCTGATTTTGCAAAAAGTTCTTTGCTTTTATCAGTCTATAGAGCAGGGGACACCATTTCAAGGCTCTTGTAATGAAATGATCCCTGGATGTCATGAAATGTTCTGCGGGAACGTTATTCCACCGCCCGCATCTGCTCAACCAAGGACTGTTTTCTTTGCCTGCCGGCCGTCCAGGCGGACAGGAGAAATTCCAGGCCGAACAGCACCAGGAGAAACAGGCCCATTTCCAGGGCCGGGAACTGATATGGGACAATCTCACCGGCGAAGGATCGTTTGCTGACCTCCCGGCATACCACGACCGCGATTGGCAGCCCGACCAGTAGGGCCGTCAGGGCGGCGGAGAACCCATAGCAGAGCCCCTCGCAGATGTTCATCCGGCACAGCTGCTTCCCGGTCAGGCCAACGGAGCGCAGGACGCTGTTCTCCCGCTTCCGGGACATCTGGTTAGAGAGGGTCGTGTTGATCAGATTGACAACGCCAAAGAGGAAGATCAGCCAAGAGAGCGCCCGAAGCCCACCGAAAATCAGACCGCTCTGCATTTTCTCATACGCAATGTGGACCCCGATGGTATCCAGACCGAGGTTACTGCGGCCAGACAAGATTTCTTTTAGGCCGCTTTCCACACGCTCCGCTTTTTTCGGGTCGCTGACGACGCTCCAGGAGTAGTCAAAACGCTCAATTTCAGGATGGAGCTCCCGGAACAGCTCCTCTGGCGCGAACAAAGCCACCGAATCCATGGCAAGTGCGCCGTGTCCGTTTGCCACCCTCAACGGGTCAAACAGGCCGGATATGGTGACGGTCACGGTCTCCTGGCCCAGGGACAGCTCCATGGCAGCCCCGACATCCATCGACCCATGGTACTTCTGATAGCTTGAACTTATAGCAACCATCAAAAATAACGTCAAGGGATGACAGAGGAGGTATAACGGAAGCAGGAGATGATAATATGCTGCACAAGGAAGCACGAGAATTACTGGTAGAAGGTTATAAATCGACCTATGATGCGAAAGGGAGCGCAAAGGCGTATTCGGTGAGCAAATGGACGGTGTACCGGCTGGCGGAACAAAAAAAGAAACCATAAGAAAGACCTGAGATGGCGGAACATCTGGTATTTCTGGACGAAAGCGGAGTGAATACCGATTTGACCCGTCTTTATGGACGGGCACCCTCATCCCAGAGAGCAGTGGACCATGCCCCCTTGAATACGCCGCGGACAACGACTGTCCCTTCTTCCATTCGCCTGGATGGAGAAAAAGCATAGAAGACAGCGATATGACAGCGACTGCCCTTCGCTGTCCCGGACCGTTACCATCTGCTTGTCATAAAAGCGGGGATAGCCCTCATACCTGTCTAACGACCTTTCACATCCAGGCGTGAGGCTCCACAGCAGGCCGTGGACGGTTTCGCCCTCCTTGGGGGCGATAGTGGCGAAGCCGCCCCGGCGAAACAGCAGTTCATAGTTCTCCAGGGTCACCGGCCCCACCACCGAGGCGTTCGGGCAGCGGTACTCCATCTGCCCCAGGTTGATGTTGCTGCCGTAAGGTCGGTACGCATAAGGAACAAGACCGAAATCAACATATTATTAGGCAGTTACCGAAAAAACGAAACCTTGTGACAAAATTAAACAGGCAGAAAAACGCACGATTTGACAATCAAAGTCAATCGTGCGTTTTTCATTCTCAAAAAGGAGGGCAGTCTATGCCGAGCGTGACTTTATCAGACTATTTCTGCGGCGATGAGGAAATGCGGTTTACACACTTCCGCATCCCCTGCCAGCTTATCACCCATCCCCAATTTAAGCTCCTATCTGCGGACGCAAAGCTGTTATATGGTATGCTGCTGAACCGCATGAGCCTGTCCGCGAAAAACGGCTGGCAGGACGATGCCGGGCGAGTTTACATCTACTTCACTGTGAAGGAAGTATGCGAAGCCATAGGCTGCGGGCGAAACAAGGCCATGCGGCTATTGGCGGAGCTGGACGCCAGCAAGGGCCTCGGCCTGATTGAGCGCGTCAAACAGGGCCAGGGCAAGCCGGACAGGATTTTTGTTAAACGGATCACTACACGGGAAGATACGGAAGCCCCCGGCCAAGGCCCTGATGCGCCCACTTCATCGGCTGATTTTTCCGACGTCCAGAGGTCGGAAAATCCGACTTCAAGCCGTCGGGAAAATCGACCTCTTGAGGTTTCAAAAGCAAACCCAAGTTATATTGATAAAAACCAAACTGATTTTATCCATACGAATCAATCAATCTATCCCCCTACCCCCATTGCGGAACAACTGGAGATGGATGGATACGAGTTAAGAGAGGAACGCAAAGAAAATATCAGGTACGAGCGTTCACAACAGGAACTGTCTACTGTCAGCATCTTACAACGTCCCCACCACAACAGTCCTATACAGCCTTTTCACTGTACAATACGATTTTGGAGAAATGCGTCTCACCGTGAAACGTATTTTTTATGTACGAACAAAGGAAACAACTACCCAGCCCTGCCACAGCGGACAGCGCCACCGAAAGGTGGTGCTGTCCGAGCAAGTATGTCATTTGGTAGCACACAAATGACCCTTGTTAGGGGGCGCAGCCCCCTTAAACCCCCCAACATACGAAATGCGTCTCACGGTGAGACGCATTATTCCAGCCCACCAAAAGGATGTGAAAAAACTCATGAGAAAACGAAACCGCCATATCTGCGTGTGGATGAATGAGCAGGAATACCGCCATCTAAAAAGGCAGGCCGGGCTTGCGGGACTGGGGATTGACCCGTTTATCCGCTCCCTTGTTTCCGGGGTGCAATTACGCCCACACCCGCCCGACACCTACGCAGCCCTGCTGCGGGAGCTGTCCGCTATCGGTAACAATGTGAATCAGATTGCGTATTGGGCCAACGCAACAAAGGACGTCGGCAAAACAGAAATCGCTGAAGCCGTTGCATTAGTCCGGCAGGCGTGGCGATTGGTGAAGGATACGCTGTAACACAATGAAGCGGCCTGATCCAGGGTATGCCCCCTCGATGGGGAGGATTTTACACCACCGCCCTTTGTCCGTCAAGACCAAGACAAGCCGCGCCGTCCGCAAGCGTCTGGCGCGGGTCTTGACAGCCAAAGGCCGCCGGTGCGTTTTGTCACCAAGGGGGGCATACCCTCAAAACCGGCTTGCGCCGGTTTTTGCCGTTGTGGGAGGCGGGCACGTTTCCTGGAAAGCGCAGTATGTCGTTACAGACGGGAGGGGCGGGCGCATACGCCTCTCTGTGGTCTGGGAAATGCGTCTCACCGTGAGACGCATTTCTTGCAAGCCCAGCATGAGGTATCTGGGGAAAGAGCAACAAATTATTCAAAAATTTGTATTTTACTTATACGTGTGATTTCTATTCAAATTCAATCTGCAACTGGTTCAAAAATTTTTTGGATGCCCTTGAGAAAACCTGATATTTCTTCCACACAATACAAAGACCTGCTTCCAAAGTAGGATACAAAGGCCGGAAACAAAGCTCACTGTCTCCGGTAGTATTGATAATTTTGTCCAGCGCGATTGCATACCCAAGGCCCTTTTTCACAAAGAGAGACGCATTAAAAATCAAATCATAGGTCATGACAATATTGAGTTTGCTGACATCTTTTTTCAACCAGGCCATCATATCGCTGCTGATAGATGTCTGGTGGGATACGATCAGAGGCTTGTCCCACAAATCTTCGGCGCATATAACGTCCTTCTCTGCCAGTGGGCTGTCCTTCCGCATGAGAACGCCCCAAATGTCACTGATTGGAAGCCGCATATAGTCATACCGGCTCACATCCACCGGTCCCACCAAAAGGCCAAAGTCGATCAAACCCTTATCCAGCTTTTCCATCACAATTTCAGCATCACCGCTGTAAATATGGTAATGAATCAGCGGGTGTGTTTTTTGCAGCTTCCCAGCCGTTTGGGCAAACAGGGAAATAGCGTCAGTTTCCCCGCCCCCAATATAGATTTCGCCGTTGATGTTTTCATCTGAGCTGGTCAACTCCGCTTTGGTCTTTTCCATCAAGTCAATCATTTCTTCAGCACGCTTACGGAGCAGCATCCCATCCTCCGTAAGCGTGACTTTTTTGCTCCCACGGATAAGCAGTTTTTTTCCAAGCTCATCCTCCAGGTCTTTCAACTGCCGCGAAAGAGGCGGCTGTGTCATTCGCAGAGTCTCCGCCGCTCTGGTAATGCTCTCTTCCCTTGCCACCGCAAGAAAATATTGTAAAACACGTATGTCCAAAGGAACACCTCCCTATTGCGTCTGCACTTCATTATAGCAAAGAACTGCATACCTTTCAAGTATGCAGTTCCATTCTTAATGTGTATTTGATATTTTGAAGGTTTGCCTATATAATCAACCACTGTAAGGAGGCGGAGCAATGACAGAGAGAACGAAGCAGGAGCAGAATGTTGTCACCAATCTTGTGGATGCTGGATGTGACAATGAGCTGATTAAGCAGTTTATGGACCTTCTAAAAAGCGGCAGGAAAGAAGCGGGACTGTCCTTGCTTGCAAAACACCGCCGCTATTTACTGGATTGCTACCATGCGGACCAGAAAAGGATCGATTGTCTGGACTATCTGCTCTACCAAATGAATCGAAATCAGTAAGGAGACTTTGAACATGGAAAACAAGGAAACCCGCACATTCAAAATTGACCCCAGCATTGAAATGAAGCCGGTTCGTTTCACGAACCGTTTCGGCATTGAGCTGGCGGGCCACCTCTATCTGCCGGAGGGCTATGAGGCGCAGAAGAACGCCGCTATCATCGTGGCAGGTCCCTTCGGCGCGGTGAAGGAACAGGCGGCTGGCCTCTACGCCCAGCAGTTTGCTTCCATGGGCTTCGTGTCCCTGGCCTTTGATCCGTCCTTTGGCGGAGAGAGCGGCGGCGAGGTCCGCAACACCGCCTCCCCGGACATCTTCACCGAGGATTACAGCGCCGCTGTGGACTACGTTGGCCTGCTGAACTATGTGGACCGGGAGCGAATCGGAGCTGTGGGCATCTGCGGACTGTCCGGCATGGCTGTCACCGCCGCCGGGACTGATACCCGGATCAAGGCGGTGGCCACTCTCTCCATGTACGATATGTCCCGTGACATGAGCCAGGGCCACATGGACTACTACACGGAAGAACAACGCCTGAAGATCAAGGACTATCTCAGCCAGCAGCGGTGGCGGGACGCGGAGAGCGGGACCTATGCCTTGGGCAATCATGAGATCGGTTTTGACGAGGCCGGTAATCTCCTGACCGCGGCTATGGAGGTCCCGGAGGAATTGCCGGAGGGCTCTGATCCAGCCTTCGCCGCCTTCTTCCAGTATTACGCCAAACGTGCCCGCCATCCCCGCGCGGTGAACTTTGTGTCCTCCTGGACGGCCACCATGCCGGTGTCCTTCTGGAACTTCCCGCTGATGACCAACATCAAGGAGGTTTCGCCTCGGCCCATTCTGCTGGTTGCCGGAGAGAACGCCCACTCCCGGTACTACTCCGAGGACGCCTATGCTGCCACCCAGGAGCCGAAGGAACTGGTAATCGTTCCCGGAGCGGACCATGTTGACCTCTATGACAACTTCGATAAGATTCCCTTTGACAAACTGGAATCTTTCTTCAAGAACCATCTGTAATTCAAAAACAAGGAGGAATTTCTGATGAATACAATGCCGAAAATTGCGCTGGGCGCATGGTCTTGGGGTGCTGGCGCGGCTGGCGGAGATCAGGTGTTTGGAAACCATTTGTTTGAGGATGATCTGCGCCCGGTGTTTGACAAGGCACTGGAGTGCGGCCTGATCCTGTGGGATACCGCCGCCGTTTACGGTGAGGGAACCTCCGAGCGTATCCTGGGCAGCTTCGTCAAGGATGCTGCTCGTGAGCAGGTGATCCTCTCCACTAAATTCACTCCGCAGATTGCCAGCGATTCCCCGGAGGCCATGCAGGAGATGTTGGACGGAAGCAAAGCCCGCCTCCACGCGGATGTGATGGATGTGTACTGGATTCACAACCCCATGGATGTGGAGAAGTGGACCCCCAAGCTCATTCCTCTGGCACAGAGCGGCCAAATCAAGTCCATCGGTGTGTCCAATCACAATCTGGTGGAGATCAAACGGGCCAATGAGATTTTAGGAGCCTCCGGCCTGAAGGTCAGCGCCGTTCAGAACCACTTCTCCCTGCTACACCGTTCCTTGGAGCGGGCCGGGATTCTGGACTACTGCAAAGAGAACGGGATCATCTTCTACGCCTACATGGTATTGGAGCAGGGGGCGCTGTCCGGCAAATATGATGCCGCTCATCCCTTCCCGGAGGGCAGCGACCGGGCCAAATGCTATGGCCCCGTCCTTCCGCAGTTGGGGAAGCTGATTGAAAAAATGCGGCAGATCGGCGGCAAATACGACGCCTCTCCCGCGCAGATCGCCACCGCCTGGGCTATTGCCAAGGGGACCCTGCCCATCATTGGCGTGACGAAGGCGGAGCAGGTGGAAGCCGCCGCGAAAGCTGCGGAGATCGCACTGTCGGCGGATGAAATTTCTGAGCTGGAAGCCCTTGGGGATACCGCCAATATCAATACGCTGCGCGAGTGGGAAAAGGAGATGTGAATATGAAGGTCTTATTACTGAATGGCAGCACCCGTAAAAACGGCTGCACCTATCTCGCTTTATCGGAAGTGACAAAGGCATTGGAAACCGATGGAGTGGAGACGGAAATCGTCCAATTAGGGTCCGACCCCGTCTGGGACTGCATCGGCTGCAACAGCTGCCAGGGCAGTGGCCACTGCGTATTTGAGGACGATGTGGTCAACGCCTGGATCGCCAAGGCCCGGGAGGCGGACGGCTTTGTGTTTGGCTCTCCGGTCTACTTCGCCCACCCCACCGGGCACATCCTCTCCGTCCTGGACCGGATGTTTTACGCCGGGGCAGACGCCTTTCTCCACAAGCCGGGGGCCGCGGTGGTAACCGCCCGCCGGGCCGGGACCACCGCCTCGCTGGATGTGCTGAACAAGTACATGACAGACGCCCAAATGCCGGTTGTCACCTCCACCTATTGGAACATGGTCTTTGGCCCCGCCCCTGAGCTGGTGGAGCAGGACAAAGAGGGCCTCCAGACCATGCGGAACCTGGGCCGAAACATGGCGTGGCTGCTGAAATGTATCCAGGCCGGAGCGCAACAGGGTGTGACACCGCCTGCCGCGGAGACAGAACACTGGACCAATTTTAACCGTTGAGGGAGGCGAACATATGACGGCAGAGGATGTGATCCGGGGATTCCGGGAGGATATACCGGAGGACACAGAACGGGCGGCTTATGCCAATGAACTGTTCCAGGAGGCCATCCGGCTGGGAATGGAGCTGAACAATCAGTACCATACCCCGGAGGAAATCCGGGAGATCATGGGACGGCTAACCAGGAAGAAAATTGATCCCACCTTCCGCCTGTTCCCTCCGTTTTATACGGACTTTGGGAAAAACATTACCATCGGACGGGATGTGTTTATCAACTCCGGCTGCCACTTTCAGGATCAGGGCGGGATAGAGATTGGGGATGGCGCTCTGATCGGACATAACGTAGTCCTTGCCACCATCGACCATGACCTGGACCCGGCTATGAACCGAAAAAATCACTATGCACCCATCAAGATCGGCGCTCATGTGTGGATCGGCTCCAATGCCACGATTTTATCGGGGGTTTCCATCGGAGAGTGGTCCGTGGTTGCCGCCGGAGCGGTAGTAACAAAAGACGTCCCACCCATGACGGTGGTGGGCGGGGTCCCCGCTCGAATCATTAAGGAGATTACACCTAAAACCGCACAAGCATCCGCATGAAGAATGGAGGAATTGATGTGAAAAAGCGGTTTCTTTCTTTCGCAATGGCTATCTGCATGGTCTGTCTCCTGACCATGACCTCCTGCTCGGCGGCGGAAATCCCCGCTGCCAGCGGTGGGACGGGAGTGGACAGCACAAAACTTACATCTGAATCGCAGCCCGCGTCCTCCTTCTCGGATGTCCCTGCTGATGCTTGGTATGCTGAGGCGATTGCCTATTGCCAGCAGAACGGCATTATGAGCGGAACCACCTCTACCACTTTCGCACCGGAGGCGACCCTGACACGCGCAATGCTGGCTACGGTGCTGCACCGTATGAGTGATACGCCCGCCGTGTCTGACCCGCCTGTTTTTACGGATGCGGTTGCCGGGTCCTGGTACAGTGACGCGGTTTCATGGGCGGCAAAGACCGGCGTGATCTCCGGTTACGGCGGTGGGACCTTCGGTGTGAACGACCCCACAACACGGGAGCAGGCTGTCACCATCCTCTGGCGCTATGCGGGAGAACTGGAGACTGCCGGGACTGCGGGTGTCGCTGATTTTGCCTCTATCTCCACTTGGGCGCAGGCGGCGGTCCGTTGGGCCGAGGCTAATGATATTCTGGACGGTATGCTGGATAACAACCGCTTTGATCCCAAGACAAATATTAAACGAGGGGAGGTTGCCTCTATGCTCTATCACTATTTAAGCAACAACGCCAGCGGCCAGCCGGAACCGGCAACGGGCGGTAAGACCCTGGTAGCCTATTTCTCCGCTACCAACACGACCCGGCCTCTGGCGGAGTATGCTTCGGACATTCTGAACGCCGACCTCTATGAGATCGTACCGGAGGCCCCCTATACAGACGCCGACCTGGCCTATTATACCAATGGCCGGGCTGACCGGGAGCAAAACGACGCCTCTGCCCGTCCTGCTATCTCCGGCAGCGTAGAGAACATGGCGGACTATGATGTGATCTTCCTGGGCTATCCCATCTGGCATGGGCAGGCCCCCCGGATCATCAGCACCTTCCTGGAAAGCTATGATTTCACTGGAAAAACCATTGTCCCCTTCTGCACCTCCCACTCCAGCGGCATCGGCTCCAGCGATACCAATCTCCACTCCCTCGCCAGCGGAGCGAACTGGCTTGCCGGACGCAGATTCGCCGGTGGAACTACCCGCAGCACCATAGAGGACTGGATCAACGGACTTGATCTGCCCGAACAGTCAACTGCTGTGGATGCTGTAACTTCCGCTACCGGCAAAGCGGCGTTCAATTTTGAAACCAAAAGCGTCACCCTCAACAGCGGCTATGAAATGCCCATCAACGGCCTGGGAACCTACAGCCTCCACGGGGAAACCTGTGTCAATTCCGTAAAGTCCGCCCTGGCCAGCGGTGTCCGGTTGATCGACACCGCCTCGGCCTACGGCAACGAGGAGGAGGTGGGCCAAGCCGTCCGGGAGGCCATGGAGGAACTGGGCCTCCAAAGAGAAGATATTTTCGTCATTACGAAGATTTATCCGGGCAGCGAAATGGCAAACCCAGAGCAGTCCATCCAAGCGTGTCTGGACCGGCTGGACCTGGGCTATGTGGATATGATGCTCCTGCACCACCCCGACCGGAACGATGTGAAAGCGTATCAGGCCATGGAGAAGTTTGTAGAGGAAGGAAAAATCCGCTCCCTGGGCCTGTCCAACTGGTATGTGAAGGAGCTGGAGGAATTTCTGCCCCAGGTGTCCATCACCCCGGCACTGGTGCAGAATGAAATCCACCCATACTATCAGGAGAATGAGGTAATTCCCTATATCCAGGACTTGGGCATTGTGGTCCAGGGCTGGTATCCTCTGGGAGGCCGGGGCCACACGGGGGAACTGCTGGGGGACGAGGTGATCTCCGGCATTGCAAAGGCTCACGGCGTATCCTCTGCCCAGGTGATTCTTCGCTGGAATCTGCAAAAGGGCGTGGTGGTCATTCCCGGCTCCAGCAATCCCGACCATATCAAGGAAAATACCGAGTTGTATGATTTTGCGTTGGCTGATGAAGAAATGGCGCAGATCAACGCTCTGGATCGGAACAAAAAGCACGATTGGTACTAACAAAGCACATATATAGCGGCGATAAAGAGCGGGGCGGCTATCCGCCCTACTCTTTATACAGCGTACTCTGAGAAATTCATCGAAGAAATGCGTCTCACGGTGAGACGCATTAACAGGAACAGCCGATTTTTATATTTAAGGGGAGCTTTTTGCTTTCAATGCACAGTGAGCAATAACAAACCCCTCACAGAAAGACCAAGAGAAACAGCGATGACAACACGGTACGAGGCGTTCAACGAAATGACCTTTGAAGCCTACTGCAAGAAAGCTGTGGGAAACGCTATTAAGAAAGAACGGAGCAGGAAAAACGCAAGGGGAAAACTGGAGTTGTCCTTTTCCGCTTTGACAGACGCCGCGCTCTATGTGCCTTCCCCGGAGGACGGGGAGATAAACCGGGCGGAAACAAATTGCCGTATCTTTTACGTGCAGGATATGAAAATCCCGGTTTATGGAGAGGCGCTGGGGCAAGCCCTCTCCTGGCTTCTGCCGAAGGACAGGGCGATTGTTCTGCTGTGCTTTTTCCGACAGGTAAAGACCGATGAGATTGCCCGCAGACTGAAAACCAGCCCCGATACAGTACGGCGCAGGCGCAAGTCCGCTCTGCGGAAACTGCGGGATTATTTGGAGGCCATTCCATGAGGCGGGTGCCATTCTCCATTATTGCTGCAGCGAAAACCTTTGACCCGGAGGCCGTTGACGTGGTGTTCCGTCACTTTGAGGGCTTCATCGCCAGCCAGTGTTTGATTGACTGCACCGATGAATACGGAAATACACACTCTATCGTGGATGACGACCTCTATTATCAAGCGCAGATCGCCCTGTTCCGGGCTATTGACCGTTTCCAATTCCGGGAGCCGCCCGACAGTTTCATGCCGTAATTTTTATTTGTTGTGCCAGAGGGTCGTCAGGGTTTTGACGGCCCTTTTTATTTTTGTTCTGATATGGCGGAAATGCGTCTCACGGTGAGACGCATTAAAAAAGCTGTCGTTTTCGATAACCTTTTTAGAAGTTTTGGACGTTTCTGTGATAATTGCATTTTATTTTGATTTTTCGGAAGTTAGGGTATAGAGAGGCAACAGGAAATAAAAAGGTTGTCGCTTTATCAAATTTTTTCGGAAGTTTTGGCGTTTTCCGCGAATTATGAGCAAAATCCGATTTTCGCAGATATTAAGAGGTAGAGGGGGCTGATACCCGGCCCTGTTGCAAAAACTGAATAAGGCGATCAGATACATTCTGTATGCGCGGAGCCGGACGGCGGGCACGCAGGGAGAATCCCCCGTGAAAGGAGGACGGACACCGGGAGGACGGAGCGAACAGGGCCAGCGCCGCAAAGCTGCTTACGGCACAGCAACGGGCGACGAAGCGCGTACAGGCATGATGATACTTGCGTCGGCTATGCGTCACAGCGTAGGGCGCCCCGCCACGGGAATGGGGGGAGGCACGATAAATCCTATGGAGCGGCCCTGCCAGCCGCCGTCTGAATCCGCCTTTGCTTTACATTGTGAATAAGGAAATACAGAACCGCCAGGGGGACCACATTGAATTGGACTATACTGTCCTGTGGGCGGACCAGAACAGCGGCGGTCTGTGCGGCCTGCGCCACAGCCGGGACACATTTCTCGGCCTGCGGGACGGCTGGCTGATCAAGGATATTCATGTGGAGGCTCCGCTGAAAAAGAATGGCGGACAACCGCCTATCAGCCAGACTGTGCGGCTCTCTGCCAAAGGAGGGGCGGCTGCCAGCGGCGTGGCAGGATGCAGCGTGCCTCCAGCTGCTGCTGGCGCGGCTGGAGGGGTTGGATCAGGTGCAGCTGTGCTTTCTGGAATCCGTGAGCAGCGGCCTGCTGGCCCTGCGGGGCGGGACAGCTGACGGCCCGCGCTGTCAGCGGGCAGACATACTGGCGGG
>CAJTYO010000074.1 GCA_910584045.1 uncultured Oscillospiraceae bacterium
AATACGGGCGATCACCTGTAAAACGGCGTCCGGATTCCCGGCTATGGTCCCGGCGGCCACGGCGGCCCGGACACCCTTCAGTCCGCCGGTGTTGGGCACCACCACGCTCTTCACGTTCTTGATGATATTGCCGGACACCTCCGCCCGGACCCGCTCCGGCGCGGCCCCCAGCACCGCCCGCAGCCGGGCGGCGGCGTAGGCGATGGCGATGGGCTCGGTACAGCCCGTGGCGGGCACCAGCTCCTCCCGCAGGATGGCGGCGTAGGCCCGGCGCGTCTCAGCAGTCAGCATCGTCGTTTTCCCCTCTTTCTCCCCTCTCCGGCGCAGAGAGGTCCACATAGGTACGCTCCATGGAAAAGCCCTGGCCCCGGACCTCCTTAATCTGGGTGATGGTCAGAAACGCGCCGGGGTCGATGGACTGGATCAGCATTTTTGCGGCATACAGCTTCCGGGGCGGGATAACGCACAGAACTCCCCGCTGTGACCGCTCCGTTACCCCCGTCTCAATGCACACCATGGTGATCCCCGCCTGCAGTTCCCCCAGGCACCGGCGGCGAATCTCCTCGTATCGGGGTGAGATGGCGAAGATCTGGATCTGTGACTGGCCCAGCAGCATCACCCTGTCCAGTGCCGCCGTCTCCACCACCAGCAGCACGATGCCGAACAGAATCTGCTCCGGCCGGGAGTACAGCGCCTGGACTCCCAGAATCACGATGTCCGTCACATACACTGCCACGGACACCGGGATGTGGGTCCACTTGTGCAGCACCAGGTTCACCACATCCGTGCCTCCGCTGGAGGACCCCACCCGCATCAGCAATCCCAGGGACACCCCCACCAGTCCCCCGCCGAAAAGGGCCGACAGCATGGGGTCCCCGGCCAGGTTCTCAATTCCAGGCACCCGCTGCATGATCCCCAAAAAGACGGGGTAGAGCAGGGAACTGGCAATGGTGGTGAGCACAAAGGCCCGCCCCAGCACCGCCCACCCCAGAGCCAGGGCCAGCAGGTTAAAAATCAGCACCAGCGAGGCCGTATCCAAGGGCAGAAAGCGGGACAGGGCCAGCCCCAGCCCCGTGGCCCCGCCCATAATCATGCCGCTGGGGACGATAAAGGCGGCCACGGTGAACCCCAGCAGAAGATTGCCCAGGAGGATGGAGACACAGGTCTCCGCCAGCTTGCGCAGGGACTGACCGGACAGCTTCTCCCTCATGGCGGCCCCCTCCTACAGCACAGTAATCTCTTCCAGTCCCGGGCAGGCGTCCAGCTGCTTCCGGGGACCCAGGACGCAGACCGACGCCTCCTCCGCCAGCGCGTCCAGCGCTCCGGCCAGCGCCGCCAGGTCCTCCGGTCCCGCCGCCAGCATCTCCCGCCGCAGACGGCACAGGTCCCCGAAGGTCATCCCACGCCAGTGGTACAAGTCGGCGGTCTTCCCACGCAGTCGAGGCGTCAGCAGCCGGTCGTCATCGGCCACCGCGCCGATGATCATGCCCGTCATATCCATATTCCCCACACTCCGGAGGAAGTCCGACGAGGCGCGGTAGCAATCCAAGGTCCGCCCGGCGCTGGGGTCACGGTAGGAGTAGAACCCAGCCAGGCCCTTGTCCCACAGCACCAGGCCCACACCGTATGCGCCCCCCTGAACCCGCACGGCGTTCCACAGGTAGTCCAGTGACACCACCCGGCCCGCTGCCCTGGTCCCGCCTCGACAGGCCAGGGGCATCACCCCGCCCATAGCGGCATAGCTCACATCCGAGGGGATAACGATACCCTCCCGGCAGCGCGGCCAGGGCCGGAGGGCCGGAGCCTCCTCCGGCACGGGCTCCCCCTCAGGAAGCCGGGCGGACAGCAGCGCCGCCGCCGTCTCCGCTCCGTCGGGCCGATGGCCGGTGACGCTGACAGTCAGCCGGGCGCGGCAGAAGACCCGCCCCGACAAAGCCGCCAGCGCCTCCTCCAGCGCGGGGAAGCGCTGGGAGAACGCCCGCTCCAGCTCCGTCAGCCAGCGCAGGAAGGCCGCGCCCTCGGCGTTTTCCTTCACCACACTCTCGGCGGAGCTCCGGGCCAGGACCCGGCTCAGGGAGGTCAGGTGACCGTTCATCACCAACTGCTCCGCCAGAACGGCACGGCGCTGGGCCAAGAACTCGGAGACGCGCTTGGGGTCTTGCAGCTTCGTCCTTGTCAGCAGCTCCGAGAGCAGCTCCAGCGCACTCTCCAGCTTGCCGTCCAGCACACTGCACGAGGCGCACAGGAAGCTGCGGCACCGCTCCGGGCTCCCCATAGGGCTATAGGCCTCCACGGAGAAGCGGATCTGGCCGAACCGGCTGCGCAGCTCCCGCTGCAGCTCCTCCAGGCCCCAACCCTCGGTCTCCAGCTTGCCCAGCAGCTGGGCGAGCAGGGAGACCTGGGAAATCTGCTCTTCGGTAAGATCGTCCAGAGTAAAATACAGGTTCAGATAGGTGATACCCCCGGTGGGCAGCTCGTGAAGCAGCACGGGCAGCCCCGCACAGACCGTCTCCTCTATGGGCAGCCGCTCCGGCTCCGAGGGAATCTGGTCCAAGCGCAGCATAGGAATGGCGGCCAGCTGCTCCGGCGCATCCGGTGTGTTCTGCCAGGTCTCGATCCTGGCCTGTTGGTCCCGGATCGCCGCCGTCTCCGTCTCGCTCCAGCCGGACCGGGCCTCCCGCAGCCTCTCGGTCTCCGCCGCCTGCCGCTCCTGGCCCAGGGTGTGGGAGGGGCGCATGATCACCCGGCATCGGTGGGGATTGCTCACCAGAGCCCGGTTCAGCAGCTCCTCGAACCAGCCTGCTCCGCACTTTTCCCGCAGGCGGTCATACAGATCCCCCACCTCCAGCCGGCCGGCGGGGTCCCCGCCGTACAGCCAGCACGCCATTACCTGGACGCCCAGCATCAGCCCCTGGGGCGTGGAGCCGTAATCCCGCTGGCGGGCCTGAAACTCCATGTTGTCCAGTGTGGCCAGGATGCGCCGGTGGTCCAGTCCCTCCCGAACCAGCCGGGACAGCTCCTCCGCCAGGGCCTTGGAGACCGCCTCAAGCTTGTCCTCCTCCACGTCTTTGACCTCCAGGGTCATCCGGGGCTGGAGGGAGCCGGAATAGCAGGTCAGATTCACATCCTTGGCCAGCCCGTTCTCCAGCATTTTCCGCTTCAGCGGAGCCTGGTTGTCTCCGCAGAGCACGTCGGCCAGGGCCTCCAGAGCGGTGATCTCCTCCCGGTCCGCAAAGGTCCCCAGCACGAAGCCGTCCGCCAGCCGGGCTCGGCCCTCCAGAGACTCCTGGGCGGAGAGCTCGTAGACCAGCTCCGTGGTCCCGCCGTCCACCGCTGCCTGGAGAGGGATGGGGTCCGGGACGGGGGCCCGGTCATAGGCGGCCAGGTACTCCCCATCCAAAATGCCCAGGATGTTATCGATATCCATCCGCCCGTCCAGGAAGATATAGGCGTTGGACGGGTGATACAGCCGCTTGTGGGCGGCGGCAAATTGCTCGTAGGTCAGCTCCGGGATATGCTCCGGATCGCCGCCGGCGTTATATTGGTAGCAGGTGTCCGGGAACAGGCGGCGGAGCAGACGGCTGTCCAGCAGCTCGTCCGGGGCGGCCATGGCCCCCTTCATCTCGTTGAACACCACGCCCTTATAGGATGGCTCGCCCTCGCCGTCCAGCTCGTAGTGCCAACCCTCCTGACCAAATATCTCCGGCTTGGAGTGGATGAGGGGGTGGAGCACCGCGTCCATGTAGACCCGCAGAAGGTTCACAAAATCCTGGTCATTCCGGCTGGACACGGGGTACATGGTCATATCCGGGAAGGTCGCGGCGTTGAGGTAGGTGTTTAGTGAGCTCTTCAGCAGCTCCACGAAGGGCTCCTTCACCGGGTAGCGGTCCGAGCCGCACAGCACCGAGTGCTCCAGGATGTGAAACACGCCGGTGTCGTCCCATGGCTGGGTCTGGAAGGCAATGGAGAAGGTCTTGTTCTTCTCCTCCCGCTCCAGCCATACCAGCTGCGCGCCGCTGCGCCGGTGCTCCAGCTGCCACAGGACTGCCTCCAGCTCGTCCAACCTCCTCCCTGACAGGACCGTAAAACCGTGTACAATTTGATTTTGCTCCATAGTGACCTCCCAATATTTTTATTCTCTCGCGGGCATTTGACAGTGCGTCACAGGCGACGGTATGGTTCTCCTCATTTGGGAGAACCATGACATAGCGACAGTATACACGATTTCCCATCCTCTCCGCAAGCGGTTTTGTCTATTTTCTCCAAATTTCCGCCAGACGCCGGATATACGCCGGCCCCGCGCCGCAGCAGCCTCCAATCAGCCGGGCTCCCCTGCGAACCAGGATCTCCATATGTCCGGCGAAAGCCTCCGGCCCCATGGAGTAGTGGGCCCGGCCCTCCTCGTCCATCACCGGCAGACCGGCGTTGGGCTTGGCGATGACGGGGATGTCCCCCGCCGCCTCCCAAAGGGAGCGAACCACGGCCTCCAGCTGGTCCGGCCCTACGGAGCAGTTGATCCCCACGGCGGCGGCCCCCAGCTCCCGGGCCATGGCCGCCGCCTCCCGGATGGAGCCGCCGAAGAGCACCCCGCCGTCGGCCTCCGCTGAGAAGGACGTCATCACCGGCAGGCCCAGCCCAGCCGCCGCGTCCAGAGCGGCGGCTGCCTCGTCCAGTCCCATCAGCGTCTCCACCGCCAGAAGGTCCACCCCCGCCTCCGCCAGAGCCTCCATCTGCTCCCGGTAGACGTCGTAGGCATCCCCGTAGCTGAGCTCTCCCACCGGCTCCAGGGGCCGGCCCATGGTAGACAGGTCCCCGGCCACCAGAGCCCTTCCCCCTGCTGCCTCTTTGGAGAGGGCCACCAGGGCGGCGTTCAGCTCCCCAACGCGCCCCTGCAGACCGAAGTTCTTGAGGCTCAGGCGGTTGGCGGAGAAGGTGGGGGCCATGACGATCCGGCTGCCCGCCTCCACATAGGCTCTCTGGAGGGACAGCAGGGCCTCCGGGTTGTCCAGTACCCATAGCTCCGGGGGAACGCCTACGGGCATCCCCGCCTCCCGAAGACAACTGCCGGTGGCCCCGTCCAGCATGACGGGACCGCCGGCGGTCAGATCCCGAAATTCTTCTCTTGTCACAAGACCCGCCTCCTTTTTACTGCACCGCCGACTGATAAAACGTCAGAATGCTGTCCATAAAAGCCGCATCCAGCTCCCTGGCCCGGAATTTATCGATAGAGGCGTAGAAGCTGCGCAGCTCCTCCTCCGGCACATCCCCGCCGTACCGCTCGTTCAGCGCCCGCCCTCTCTCGTTCACCTCGTCCACGTAGTCCAGGGCGGCCTGGGAATAGAAGAGGCTGTTGTGCCCGTTCCGGTGCTCCTCGCCGCAGACAGCATACCGGACGTTGGGGTTAGTGATCCGGTCTCTCTGGGAGATAATGCTCACCGTAGTATACCCCACCGTGGGGTCCTCATCCCCATGGAGGAGCAGCACAGGCGTATCTGTGCTGTTGATGGCCTCCACCGCCGTCAGGCCCAGTGCGTCGCCAAAGGTCAGCTTCTGGTTGATCCAGATGAAGGGGCGCTCCAGATAGATCAGCGGCCCCAGCATATCCTCGCCCCACGACATAATCATGGGCATGGCCTCGTTGAACCCCGCCACGCTGGCAGAGGCGGCGACGTTATGATCAAAATGGAAGATGGAGGCCACAGCGTAGCCGCCCCAGCTGTGACCGAACAGGAACACGGGCAGCCCCTCAAACCGCATCTCCCCCTCTATCCAGGTCAGGGCCGCATCCAGATCCAGCACCGATTGATTCAGGCCCACACAGTCCTTTCCCCCGCTGTCCCAGCAGCCGGTGTTGCTGTAGCACAGCACCTGGTAACCGTGGTCCGCGAAGTACATCATCTCCGGCAGATAACTCCCCTCGCCGCCCCCCAGGCCGTGGGAAATGACCACCAGGCCCCCGGCGTTTTCTCCGCAGTAGAGGTGGCCCGTCAGGCGGTTCTCGCCGGAGGGGAAGCTCACCGGCTCCCGGCTGTAGCGGTCCGCAATGTCCTCATAAAGAATGCTGGAGGTCAGTCCCGGCTCCGGCGGCGCAGTGCGGGCAAAGATGTCGCTGAACATGATCTGCACGGCCACAGGGGAGGCGATGCAGATCGCAAGCGCAAGAACCAGCAGGACAATGCCCGCGATTTGCCAGCTTTTCTTCCTGGTTTTCATGTAAGTGTTCCTTTCTGTTTATACATCGCGGACCCATTATTGGGCCTGCGGCCCAACGGCCGGTCCCGCGCCGCCTCCCTGCCGCAGCCGCCAGCGAAGGCCGCTGTAGCGACGCTGCTGCCGGTCATTGGCGGCCATGCGGCCCAGGGCCGCGTCGTCGCCCACCACCACCAGCAGCTCCCTGGCCCTGGTAATCCCGGTGTACAGCACCCCCCGGACCATCAGCGCCGGGGCCGCCGGCAGCACCACCAGTACCACCGCCTTATACTCGCTGCCCTGGCTCTTGTGGACCGTCACCGCGTAGGCCAGCTCCAGCTCCCCCAGCATATCCGCCGTATAAGTGGCTGTGCGGTCGTCAAAACGGATACTCAGCAGCTCACCGGAGGGGTCGATGTCTTCCACCACCCCTACGTCACCGTTGAAAATGCCCGCGCCGGTGACGCCGTCGCCGCGCAGCCACAGCACGTCGTAATTGTTCCGGATCTGCATCACCCGGTCCCCGGTGCGAAAGGTGATCTCCCCCCAGACCTTCTGCGCCTTGGCCGGATCAGGGGGGTTTAGGGTCTTCTGCAGCGCCCGGTTCAGCGCCGCGGTGCCCCACGCACCCTTCCGAGTGGGACAGAGCACCTGGATCTGCCCCGGCTCCACCCCCATGTTTTTGGGCAGGCGGTTTCCGCACAGGTCCACCACCAAATCCACCGCCTCCTGAGCGTCCCGGCGGCGCATGAAGAAGAAGTCGCTGTCCGGCCCGTTGCGCACCTCCGGCAGGCAGCCCTGGTCCACCGCGTGGGCCGCCCGGATGATTGCCGAGGCCTGGGCCTGCCGGAAAATCTCCGTCAGGGCCACCGTCTCGATCCGCCCGGAGCGGATCAGGTCCCCGAACACATTCCCCGGCCCCACCGATGGCAGCTGGTCCGGGTCCCCCACCATGATAAGGCGGCAGTCGTCCCGGACCGCCGCCAGCAGAGCCGCCATGAGGGGCAGGTCCACCATGCTCATCTCATCCACCACCACGGCCTCCGCCGCCAGAGGCTCCTTCTCGTTCTTCTGGAAGGTCACCTCCCCTGCGTCCTCCCGCCAGGTCATGCCCAGACAGCGGTGGATGGTCTGGGCCTCCCGCGAGCATAGTTCGCCCAGCCGTTTGGCCGCCCGGCCCGTGGGGGCCATCAGCAGCGTGGTACAGCCCATCCGGTCCAGCATAGCCACGATGCCCCGCACGGAGGTGGTCTTGCCGGTACCGGGGCCGCCGGTGAGAAGAATCACACCGCTCTTGGCCGCCAGCTCCACCGCCCGCCGCTGGGCGGGGGCGTAGGTCAGGCCCTGGGCCGCCTCAATCTCGCCGATGATAGCGTCCACCCTGCTGGCCACATAGTCCGGCCCGTCCGCCCGGCAGCGGAGCATCCTCTCCAACTTCTCCGTCACCGCCATCTCCGCGTCGTACAATCGCCGGAGGTAACAGGCCTCCACCCTCGCAACCCGCTCCCAGCGGACGGCGCCCCGGCCGGTCAGCGCGTCCAGCGCCTCCTCCGCCAGCTCGGAGGGACAGTCGATGAGCTGGGCGGCGGCGGCAATCAGCTTATCCCGGGGCAGGAAGACGTGGCCGTTGTTCAGGTTATAGGTCAGCTCAAAGAGGACGGCGGCCTCCACCCGGCGGCGGCTGTCCCCCGCCATGCCCATGGA
The DNA here is from genome assembly GCA_910584045.1 of uncultured Oscillospiraceae bacterium. GTDB lineage: Bacteria > Bacillota > Clostridia > Oscillospirales > Oscillospiraceae > Pelethomonas. The sequence continues at coordinate 7,894 of CAJTYO010000074.1, forward strand.
CAGGGCGATCTGGTCCATAATGGAGAAATCCACGCCGTACAGCTCGTCCACCAGCAGATAGGGGTCCTCCCGCACCACGTCCAGGGCCCTGCCGCCGTACCGGCGGTACAGCCGCAGGGCCAGGGTCAGGGGCAGGTCGTTGGCGGAGAGAAAATCCATCAGCCGCCGCATACCTGTCTGATACTGATAGCTCTCGCAGATCTCCCGGGCCCGTCGGGGCGTGATGCCCTTGACCTGGGTAAGCCGGTCCGGGTCCATCTCCAGCACCAGCAGCGTCTCATCGCCGAAGCGCTGAACGAGGCGGCTGGCGGTGGCCGCGCCCACGCCCTTGACGGCCCCGGAGGCCAAATAGCGCAGTATCTCGTCCTCGGTAGTGGGCAGACGGCGCTCCACCCGCTCTAGCTCCACCTGCTCGCCGTGGACGGGGTGAGTAACCCAATGGCCGGTCAGGCTCAGGTCCTCCCCCGGCGCGGCAAAGGGGATGGTTCCCACCACGGTCACGGCCTCGCCGTCAACCGTGACCAGCCGAAGCACGGCGTAGCCGTTCTCCTCATTCTGATAGACCACACTGTCAATGGTCCCGTCGATGGAACACGCTCCGTTCATCCTATGTACTCCTTACAGATACTGCCCGATCTCCTCCCGGACGCACAGGGAGGCCCAGCGCCGGTCCCGCACCAGCAGCCCGGCCAGCCTCCTCCCCTCTTCGCTCAAACCACAGTCCACCACCAAGACCCTGCCAAAGGCGCCGCCCTCCCGGCGCAGCTCCTGGAGGGCGCGGAGCTGTTCCTCCAGGCCCTCCCCGTTTCCACGAGCGGGGAGCAGCGCCGTCACGGTCCGACGGCGCTCCGGTCCGGCGAACAGCGCCGCCCGCACCACTGTCCAGATGATAGACGCCAATCCGATGGCGGCCAGCATGGCTACAATCCCATCCTGCCACAGCTGCATAGCTCTCCTCCTTCCGCCGCCATACGGCGGCGCGTTGGTTCCCACAGGTCAGTCTATGCACCGGGCGGCGGTCTTGTCAATCAGAACAGGCTGGCCACGCCAAAGGTGAGGATGCTGATGACAGCGCCGGCCACCAGGATGCCGGCGAAGATGGAGGGCAGCGCCTTTTTCAGCGGCATATCCAGGAAGGCGGCGGCCAGCGCCCCGGTCCATGCGCCGGTTCCCGGCAGGGGGACGGCCACGAAAAGCATCAGGCCCAGGTACTTATATTTTGTCACCGTCCTGCCCTTGAGGTGGGCCTTCCGCTCCAGGCGGTCCACCAGGGAGTTGAGCCAGGGCAGACGGCGGCGCATCCACTTGAAAATCCGGCGAATATACACCAAAATGAAGGGAACCGGGAGAATATTCCCGATAATGGCCGCCAGAAAGGCGGCCCAGACGGGCAGGCCCCGGGCCACCCCGAAGGGGATACCGCCCCGCAGCTCCACCACAGGGACCATTGACACAAGCATGGTAAAAACAAATTCCCCCGCCGGGGTGGTGGTCAACCAATTAAAAATATCCATCGTTTTCTTTATAGCCTTTCTTTTTCAGCGCCCCTAAAGCGGGGCAAACCTGTGCAACAAGGCCCCGGCCCTAGAGCCGGGACCTCTGTATGGATATTTTACCACATCTCCAGGAAAGCCGCAAGAGGTTTCCCGGAGATTCGTGGACTGGTCATTGGCTCTCGCTAATATACAGCCCCACCCGGTTCTGGATCATTTCCACAGTTTCGTCCAGAGTTTTGTCTCCGGCAAAGTAGGGACCCAGGCACTCTTCGACAAGATCAAAGACCGTCTTATCGCATAAATCTATTTTATCGATGCTGTTGATCAGATTCTCATACCGCTGTTCCTCTTCCGCTGTTGCGCTGCGCGGCTCAAACTTCACCCCTAGGCCGAACCCATCCTCTCGCTCGACAGCCTTCCTGCAATTTTTTGACATCTCATAGTCTTTGAGATTGATGGGGATGGGACCTAAAGGTTCCCTCTTACCTGTTGGCAGGTACGTCTGTCTAATAAAATCCCAAGCCGCCTCCTTGTTGCGGCAAGTGGAGGAGATCGCCAGGCTTCTTCCAGCAATAAAAAAGCTGCTGCCAACGCTGCCGTCCCCCACAGGGTATCCCACACACGCCGCCTTACCGCCAAATTCGAGGTCCAGATACAGGAGCTCCTCCAGCTTGCCGAGCATTGCCGCCTCCAGCATCTGCTTTCCGCTCAAACGCCGCTCTGCTGCTTCTCTGTTCAGCTCCATTACAGCTTTAAAATCCGATCCATCAATCTGATCAAAGGGACTCTTCTCTGGAAAACTGGCGACAAACTCCACAAGTGTGCGGAAGCCCTCGCTGTCAAAGTTACATTCTCCGGTCTCCCAGTCCACATAGTCGTCCAAACACATGCAGGCAATATAGGTGAAAACGCTGCTTCGGCTAAACAGGTAATCCAAAATAGTGGAATCCGGAGGCATGGAGGCAAATGCCTCCATCAGCTCCTCCAGCGTCCAGCTGGTCCGGTCTCCCACAACGCTCTCCGCGCCCACCAGCGTGTTGATCCGCACGGCACGAAACGCGATATAGAGCCCGCCATCCACCTCGGCGGCTTTCAGCGGCGCTTCCAGGAGCGCGTCCCGACCCAGCTCCGGGTCATTTTCAACATAGGGCCACAAGTCCTCCAGATACCCCGCCTGCGCCATCCGTCGATAGGGCATGATTGTAGTAAAGGCGTCCTTGTCGTAGCCCATATCGATAATGTCCGGTCCTTTGCCGGCTATAATCTCCGCAAGCAGCCTGGTCTTATCCTCCTTGCCCTCCTCGTCCAGATAATCCCTGACCTCAATCTGTACATCCTCATGGGTGCGGTTGAATTCATCAATCGCCTCCCGGTTAGACCCTCGTTCGTTCAGATTGGCATAGATCAGAACGTTTTCTGGGCAAGACTGGCTCTGAGTGCCTGCGGAGCAGGCGGCGAGGAGCAGAACAGACGTGAGGAGAACCAGGCAAAAGCATACTTTGGAAAAATCTTTCAAATTCTTTGAGAACGCAACCATCCCTTTTTCCTCTAAAAGCAAGACAATCATCGGTTCTCATTCACATACAGCGTGGCACGGTTCTGGACGAGGGCGACGGTGTCGTCCAGGGTCTTATCTCCTGCGAAATATGCGCCGACAATCTCCAGAACAATGTCGTGAAGCGTATTATCGCGCAGTTGGATTTTATCTATGCTGTTAATAATTCTTCGAATCGGGCAAGCTCCTCCTTGGTTGACGGGTGACATGGTATGCGTTCCGGCCCCATATAAAGCCCAACTTGTGTGCTACTAGCCGCATTGGACATATCAAGTTGTATTAGCCTCATATAGTCGCTGCGGTTGATTGGAATGCCCGGAGGCGGATTGAAAATGATTTGATCGTCACGTTTGTCGGCATATTGAGGCAGCAGCAGCATTCGGATAAATTCCCAGGCTTCCCCCTTTTTCTGACAACTGGAGGACATAGCCAGGCGATGCATCTTGCTGGTAAAATAAAAGCTGCTGCCTGTACTACCGTCCTCTACTGGATAGCCGACGGGGGAGGCGCGTCCGCCAAGTCCATACAGCGTGTCCCAAGACTGGATGTCGAGCAGTCTAGATGCAACCGTATGACGCAGCATTTGCCGTCCAAGAAGTATCCGTTCTGTGGTTTCTGCGGCTATCTCTTCGTCGCTTGTCCAGTTGAATTTTGCCGGGAATTGATTGGAAAATTCCAGCGCGGAGCGGAAATTCTCGCTGTCAAAAAGTACCTGTCCGGTTTCCCAGTTCAGGTAGTTATCCATCTCCATCCAAAATAAGTGGGAAAATATGGTGGACTTAGTTGTGGAATACTCCAAGATTGTTGAATCCTCCGGCATAGCCGCAAAAGCTGTCTCCAGGTTCTCCAACGTCCAGCTGTACCGGTCGCCCACTATACTCTCCGCGCCCACAAGGGTGTCAATACACACATAATCAAAAACTGTGTAGAGCCTTCCACCTATCTCCGCAGCCTTTAACGGCGCATCCAGAACATTCTCCCTCCCTAATTCCGGATCATTTTCAATGTAAGGCCATAAATCCTCCAGATATTCCTTCTTCGCCAGAAGCTGATAGGGAAGTCCGGTCAAGTTAACAATGTCGGGAACTTGACCGACAGACATCTCTGTGAACAAACGGTCCATGCCTCTTTGACCGTTTTCGTCAGAATAGACTTGAACCTCAATCTGTATATCGGCATGCGTGCGATTGAACTCATTTACCGCGCGGCGGTCTATCTGGTCGGGATATAGTGTGGCATAGGTCAGAACGTTTTCTGGGCAAGACTGGCTTTGAGCGCCTGCGGAGCAGGCGGCGAGGAGCAGAACAGATGTGAGGAGAACCAGGCAAAAGCATACTTTGGAAAAATCTTTCAAATTCTTTGAGAACGCA